>JBMLPQ010000138.1:2115-10970 GCA_049242025.1 Sediminibacterium sp. | reverse complement strand
TTCTATTTTATCCATGATAAAAGCTTTTATTTGTTCAGCAGTTTCCTTTTTTAGGCCTTTTATGCTGATATCAAGATGATTGCTTGCAGCAGTATTGAGCTTGATGGATGCTAGTCCAAATCTTCTTCCAATAGGGCCAGACACTAATTCACAATGTTGAACCTTACCAAAAGGGATAATATGGGTTGATTGAAACAGCCACCCCTTTTTAAAAATTATATCCTTTTCTCTTAAGGCCCATGCCAAATTTTTAAACCCAATTTCAATGAAAGCTATTAAAGTAATTATGCCAAGTAGCATAGTGCCGATAGCGGAAAAAATTATCCAAGATTTTTGTAATGATTCAATCCAAATAAATATGGGAACTAGAACAGAAATTAGTACACCCAAAAAAACACTCCAACTCATGTAAAGCACTTTTTTATAATTCGCTTCAACTGGTTCTAAAACCACTTCGTTATACTTTGGAATTTGAGCGGATGAAATTGCTTGATTTGTTTGACTTACCGGCTCAATTAAATCCCATAAGTTACCGTATAAGTCTTCAAATACAGCCACAGTGCCATAGGGTTCAACAGTAGGTTCTCTTACAATCGTAATTTGATGATTTAGTAAATTTTGATAATCCCGTTTGAAATCATCAGTATACAAGAATAAAAAAACACGTCCACCCGTTTGATTGCCAATTCTTGATTGCTGTTCTTCAGTTGCAGCTTTGGCTAATAATAAACTGCAGGTTCCTAAACCTTTGGGTTTTACTTTGACCCATCTTTTGGTTTCACTGAGTGTTGAATCTTCTATCAAATCGAAATGCAATTTTTGAGTGTAGTATTCGATTGCGCTATCATAATCATCCACTACAATTGAAATTTGCGCTAAAAATTGATTCATAAATATTGCTTAAAACTAATTTAATAAATATATGCCTTATATTTAAACCTATGGGATTACAGCCAAGTTTATCGAATAAAAATACCAACGAAATATATAGCCGTAAGGGGTGGATTTTTCCATTTATCTTAATAACCAGTTTATTTTTCTTTTGGGGTTTCGTACACAATATTGATCCAATTTTAATAGCACATTTAAGAAAAACTTTTCAGTTAACAATCTTACAGTCTTCATTGGTAGATTCAGCTGTTTTTATTGCCTATTTTTTGATGGCCATACCAGCAGGATTAATCATGAAAAAATATGGATACCGTTCTGGAATTATTATTGGGTTATTATTTTTTGCATGTGGTGCATTTTTATTTGTACCAGCAGCCAATACCCATACATATGGCTATTTTTTAGGAGCATTATTCATCATCGCATGTGGGCTAGCTATATTAGAAACAGCTGCTAATCCATATGCCATAGTGTTAGGACCGGCAGAAACAGCTACTTTTCGTTTAAATCTGGCACAATCTTTCAATGGGTTAGCCGCATTTATTGCTCCCCTTATTGGGAGATGGCTCATTTTAACCGATACAGATCAAACCGATGCATCCATTAGTGCCTTGTCAGGAGAAGCTTTATCAGCTTTCATACAAACAGAAACAGATAGTGTAAAATTGCCATTTGTCGTACTTGGAATAGTGATCTTAGTGATGGCAATTGTATTCTATTTTACCCCATTGCCCGATATCAAAGAAGCAGAAGAATCAACAAACAATCGTTTCTTAGATGCGATTAAACATCCTCAATTAGCATGGGCGGTAGTAGCACAATTTTTTTATGTTGGTGCACAGGTATGTGTTGGTAGTTTCTTTTTGGTATTTGCAGCAACTGCTGCTGGATTATCAGATAAAGAAGCGGCAACCTATACTGCGTTCTATGGTGCTGCATTTATGATTGGCCGTTTTGCTGGTACTTTCTTTATGAAGTATATAGAACCAGTAAAATTATTAGCCATTTATGCATTAATCAATATTGTACTTTCTTTAATAGCAATTTATGGTAAAGGAATGAGTACCATTTATTCACTAATCGGAATAGCATTCTTCATGTCAATTATGTTCCCAACTATTTTTGCTTTAGGAATTAAAGGTTTGGGAAATGCTACTAAACCTGCATCCAGTTTAATCATTATGTCTATAGTAGGTGGAGCAATGCTGCCGCCAGTATTAGGCTACCTATCCGATCAAACGGGCAGTATACAAAACGGGTATTATATTCCTTTGGTTTGTTTTATTGTTGTATTCATTTTTGCGTTAAAAATGCGAACAATCAAAACCGATTCAATCCAATAATTATGCATCAAAATAGTGAATTAAGACAAGTGATTCAAATGCATCCAAACGACAATGTATTGGTTGCATTAACCGATTTGGAAAAAGATGTAACCGTTGAATTCAACAATCAATCCTATCAATTACGAGATAAAATTAAAGCCAAACACAAATTTTATATAAGCGACTTGACAGAAGGAGCTGAAGTAATTATGTATGGGGTATTAATTGGTAAAGTGTACACCAATGTAATGAAAGGTAGTTTAATGACTACAGAGAACTTGAAACATGCTGCCGAGCCATACAGTTACAGAGGCGTTGATTACCATTGGAAGTTGCCAGATATATCTAAATATGCCAACATCACTTTTAACGGATATCATCAACAAGATGGACAAGTAGGAACAGCCAATTATTGGCTATTTATTCCTACTGTATTTTGCGAGAACAGGAACTTAGATGTTATTAAAGAGGCCTTACATAATCAATTGGGATATGCTGTATCAGATAAATATTTACGTTATACCCAAGATTTATTAACTGCTTTTCATAATGGCCAAAGTCTTGATTCGGTTAATATTAGTTTAACAGCTACTTCCAATACCAATAGAGTGTTTAAAAATGTGGATGGAATCAAGTTTTTAAATCATCAGGGAGGATGTGGAGGAACAAGACAAGACGCAGCTACACTAAGTGCTTTATTAGCTGCATATGCCAATCATCCCAATGTTGGGGGTATTACGATATTAAGTTTAGGTTGTCAGCATTTACAAGTTCAACAATTGTTGAATGATATAAAACAACAAAATCCTCTATTTGATAAACCATTGTATGTTTTTGAGCAACAAGAATCTGAAAGTGAAGAACAATTGATTGCTGATTCAATCAAACAAACTTTTGAGGGGTTGATTCAAATTAATAAAAAGATAAGACAACCTGCACCATTAAGTAAGTTAACCATTGGCGTAAAATGTGGAGGAAGTGATGGATTTAGCGGAGTCTCTGCTAATCCTGCTGTTGGTTATACAGCTGATTTATTGGTTGCCTTAGGTGGTAAAGTTTTATTGGCAGAGTTTCCAGAATTATGTGGGGTAGAGCAAAACTTGATTGATCGTTGTGTGAATGAATCAATTGCTCAAAAATTCATTCGGCTAATGCAATCCTACGATGCTTTGGCGCATCAAGTGGGTTCAGGATTTTATATGAATCCCTCTCCAGGAAATATCAAAGATGGATTGATTACGGATGCAATGAAAAGTGCAGGAGCAGCAAAAAAAGGAGGTACTGCCCCTGTGGTTGATGTGTTAGACTATACTGAACCTGCTACAAAACCAGGATTGAGTTTGGTCTGTACGCCCGGTAATGATGTAGAAGCTACAACGGGAAAAGCAGCAGCAGGAGCAACCTTAATACTGTTTACAACAGGATTAGGTACCCCAACAGGAAATCCAGTATGTCCAGTGATTAAAGTAGCTACGAATGCTGTACTAGCTAAAAAGATGAGCGATATTATTGATATAGATTGTGGGCCAGTAATCAGTGGAGAAAAAACCATAGAAGAAATGGGGGAAGCTATTTTAGATTATTGTATCAAAGCGGCAAGTGGTATCATCATCCCCAAAGCCGTACAATTAAACCAAGATGATTTTATTCCATGGAAAAGAGGAGTAAGTTTATAATTTTAAATCAAACCCATGTTTAGATTAGATCAAAAAATAGCAGTAATAACGGGTGGTGGTAGTGGTATAGGCAGAGCCATTGCGTTGCTATTTGCAAAACAAGGTGCCATCGTTCATATCATTGAATTAACGAATGAACAAGCTAATGCTACCGTTGATGAGATTATACAAGATGGGGGAGTTGCCCATGCATATGCCTGTGATGTTTCTAGTAATGCAGCAGTGATGAATACATTTAATCAAATTGGTGCGATTGATATTTTGGTTAATAATGCTGGTATTGCACATATAGGTAAAGCAGACACTACTGCTGAAGCAGATTTTGACAAAATCATGCAGGTGAATGTAAAAGGGGTATACAATTGTATTAGTGCAGCAATACCACAAATGCGAAAGCAAGGTGGAGGTAATATTATTAATATGGCTTCCATTGCGGCTTGGGTAGGAATAGCTGATCGGTTTGCTTATTCAACTGCTAAAGGAGCAGTCATGGCCATGACATTGTCTGTAGCCAAAGATTATATAAACGAAAATATCCGTTGTAATTCCATCTCACCTGCAAGGGTACATACCCCTTTTGTAGATGGATTTATTGAAAAAAATTATCCCAATCAGCAAGCGCAAATATTTGAAAAATTATCACAATCACAACCAATAGGAAGAATGGGTAAACCAGAAGAAGTAGCTGCATTGGCGTTGTTTTTAGCTAGTAAAGAAGCTGCATTCATAACAGGTACTGATTATCCGATGGATGGTGGTTTTATTAAGTTAAATAATTAATAAGCATGCATAAATTAAATCGATTGTTATTGAGTAAGCTCTTTACCATTTTATTGATATTGAGTGCTTGTATAAATTTGACTGCGCAACAAAAAATCAGTCCAGCATCCATTAAAGATAAAATGCAGTGGTTTGCCGATGCCAAATTGGGTATTTTCATTCACGCTGGAATATATGCGGTAGATGGAATTGATGAATCATGGAGTTTTCATAACAAGAAAATCAGTTATGCTAATTACATGAAACAGTTGAGTGGCTTTACGTTGAAAAATTATGATCCTGCAGCATGGGCTTCCTTAATTGAATCAAGTGGGGCAAAGTACGCCGTAATTACCACCAAACACCATGATGGGGTTGCCATGTACGATACCAAAATGAATGATCTGAGTAGCGTGAAAGCTACCCCTGCAAAGAAAGATATGATTCAACCATTCTTTGAAGAATTGCGCAAACGAAACATTAAAACAGGTGCGTATTATTCTTTAATTGATTGGTCTCATAAAGATTACCCTGGTTTTATAAAAGATAGTAGCAGATATCAGGTAAAAAACGACTATGAAAGGTGGAATAGATTTAGGAATTTTTTCCAAGGTCAAATCAAAGAAATATCCAATCAGTTTAACCCAGATTTATGGTGGTTTGATGGAGATTGGGAACATAGTGCAGAAGAATGGGAGTCAGAAAAAGTGCGGAATATGATTCTTACTAAAAACCCCAATGCAATCATCAACGGCCGTTTACAAGGGTATGGTGATTACGCTACCCCTGAACAAAATTTTCCTGTTTCTAGGCCTAAAGATAATTGGTGGGAGCTTTGTATGACTACAAATGACAATTGGGGTTTTCATCACGATAATAATTGGAAAACACCCTATGAAGTAATTACCATTTTTGTAGATGCGGTAGCCAATGGAGGGAATTTATTATTAGACATGGGGCCAATGGAAGACGGCACTATTCCTGCAGAACAAGTAACCGTTTTAAAAGAATTAGGGGCATGGAATAAGAAAAATGGAGAAGCAATTTTCAATACGATTGGCGGCATTCCGCAAGGGCATTATTATGGCCCTTCAACCCTGTCTAAAGATTCAACTCAATTATATCTTTTTGTACATGGTAAAAACAGTGGTCAACTCATGTTAAAGGGATTAGAGAATAAAATAAAAGACATAACAGTATTGGGGTCAAGTATTCAACCAACACATAAAATAGTGGGGAAGATTAGTTGGAGTGCTGTGCCTGGGTTAGTTTATATCAACCTCCCAGAACTCGCATTGGACAAATATGTAACTGTTATTAAACTTACATTGGATAAACCTGTAAAATTATACAGAGGGCAAGGCGGCTTATAAAAATTTATAAATTATAGAAAATGAAATTGATTCGATTTGGAGCATTTGGAAAGGAAAAGCCTGGAATTATTATGAACGATAAGTGGTTTGATTTATCGGAATTTTGTACAGATTATAATGAGACTTTTTTTGAGCAAGATGGATTGAAAAATCTTCAATCCTTTTTATCTACCAATCCTTCATTGCCAGAAGTTGATCAAAGGGTTCGGTTGGGTTCTCCAGTAGCAAGACCCTCTAAAATGGTTTGTATTGGATTAAATTATATTGATCATTGCAGAGAAACAAATGCCCCAATTCCAGAAGAGCCCATTATTTTTTTTAAATCAACCACTGCATTATGTGGCCCCAATGATCAGTTGATTATTCCTCGAAATAGCGAAAAGACCGATTGGGAAGTAGAGCTTGCTTTTGTAATGAGTAAAAAAGCAAGTTATGTAGAAGAAGCAGATGCAATGAATTATGTAGCTGGATATTGTTTACATAATGATTACAGTGAAAGAGCATTTCAATTGGAGCGTGGTGGACAATGGTCGAAAGGAAAAGGATGCGACAGTTTTGCTCCCCTTGGGCCATGGCTAGCCACTACGGATGAAATAGCAGACGTAAATAATTTGAACATGTGGTTAACCGTTAATGGAAAAACCTTTCAAAATAGTAACACGTCTAATTTGGTTTTTAAAATTCCTTTCTTAATTCATTACATTAGTCAGTTTATGACTTTATTGCCAGGTGATATCATTAGTACGGGCACACCTCCTGGAGTAGGATTGGGTATAAAACCAGATCCCATTTATATAAAAGCAGGCGATGAAATTGAATTAGGGATTGAAGGTTTAGGTACAAGTAAACAATTGGCAATTGCTTATAAATAGAAACAGATGGCTACACAACAATATTGTTTGGCATTGGACTTAATTGATGATGAAGCATTGATGGCCGAATACAAAAAACATCATCAAACAGTTTGGCCTGAAGTGATACAAAGTATAAAAGAAGCAGGAATTTCTTTGCTAAATATTTATTGTGTAGGCAATCGTATGTTCATGATTATTGAAGCCGACGAAACTTTTTCATTTGAAAAGAAAGCCGCGATGGATGCGGAAAACAATAAAGTACAGGAATGGGAACAATTCATGTGGAAGTTTCAAAAAGCATTGCCATGGGCAAAGCCTGGTGAAAAATGGATGTTAATGGAAAAAATTTTTGAATTACCATGCGAATAGATAGTCATCAACATTTTTGGAAATACCATCCTATTAAAGACGCTTGGATTACGGATGATATGAAAGTGATTCAACATGATTTTTTGCCTAGTGATTTAAGGCCATTTTTATATTCGAATCATTTTGATGGAACGGTTGTAGTGCAAGCTGATCAAAGTGAAACGGAAACTAATTTTTTATTAGCATTGGCAGCTGAAAATGATTTTATAAAAGGTGTGGTGGGTTGGGTTGATTTATGTTCCAATACTGTTTCAGAAAAACTGAATCATTATTCATCATTTAAAAAGTTGAAGGGATTTCGCCATATTGTACAAGCCGAACCGCAAGATGATTTTTTGTTAAATTCTGATTTTTGTAGAGGTATTTCGCAATTGGTAAATTATCAATACACGTATGATTTGCTCATTTACCCTAGACATTTACCTTTCGCAATTAAACTGGTTGAACAATTTCCATTGCAACTATATGTGATTGATCATTTAGCCAAACCGGATTTCAAGGTTGCCGATTTTAAAGAATGGGAGGAAGGTATAAAGGCAATTGCGAAGCACCCTAATGTTTATTGCAAAGTTTCTGGGTTAGTTACAGAAGCGGATTGGAAAAATTGGCAGGTAGAGGATTTTACTTATTGTTTGGATGTAGTTACCGAATCATTTGGCATTGATCGTTTGATGTATGGAAGTGATTGGCCTGTTTGTTTGTTAGGAGGATCTTATGATGAAGTGATAAGTATTATTGAACAATATTTTGCGTCATATTCTTTTGAAGAAAGGGCAAAAATTTTTGGATTAAACGCAATGCAATTTTATAAGTTATAAATTACTGTATGGATTTAGAACTAAAAGGAAAATCAATTATTGTAACTGGTGGTGCCAAAGGCATTGGTTTAGGTATTTGTAAAGTATTAGCATCTGAAGGTGCAATACCAATTATTATTGGTAGGAGTGTAGCAGATAATCAATCTGCGGTAATAGAAATACATTCCTTAAACGGACCAGCACATTATATAACAGCAGAATTAACTAGCCCTACAGATTGTGAACGAGCTGTAAATGAAGCGTTCGCAATTGCGGGCAGAATTGATGGGTTAGTGAATAATGCTGGGGTGAATGATGGAGTAGGACTGGAGAGTGGTAATTATGAAGCCTTTATTGCATCCTTGCATAAAAATTTAGTGCATTATTATTTGATGGCACAATATGCGTTACCCGAATTGAAAAAGAGTAAGGGTGCCATTGTTAATATAGGCTCTAAAACAGCAGAAACGGGGCAAGGCAATACTTCTGCTTATGCTGCATCCAATGGCGGAAGAAATGCATTAACACGTGAGTGGGCAGTAGAATTATTGAAATATGGAATAAGGGTAAATTCGGTTATTGTTGCGGAATGTTTTACCCCATTGTATGAAACATGGATTAAAACATTTGATCAACCGGATGAAAAATTAAAAATGATTACAGATAAAATTCCATTAGGGAATCGTATGACTACATCGGAAGAAATTGCCAATATGGTGGCTTTTCTTCTCTCTGAAAAATCATCACATACAACAGGTCAATTAATTCATGTGGATGGGGGGTATACGCACTTGGATAGGGCTTTGGGTTA
>JBMLPQ010000138.1:0-2015 GCA_049242025.1 Sediminibacterium sp. | reverse complement strand
AAAAACTCTCCCATGGGTGGTGAAAACATAATTTCTTCTCCGATTAATGATAGCCTTCACCATGACTTTTGCGGCTTTATCTGTTGGCCACATTAGTTTGGATGGACGTGGATCCCGACGATCCGGATGCCACTGGCCTTCATTGTCAACCCTAGCAATTTCAGACACTACAAATCCAGGATGAATGGTTGTGCAACTCACCCCTGTACCCATTAATTCAACTTGTAAGGTCAGCCCAATTGAATAAACTGCAGCTTTTGAAGCACCATAGGCTCCAACATAAGGATTCGGAAGAAAAGCGCCTACGCTGCCTACTAAGCCAATTCGGCCTTGGGTTAATTTTAAATAGGGGAGTGCATATTTTACAGTTAATGCTAACCCTATGACATTTCCTTGTAATTGCCTGTTCCAATCTTTTGTTGTTAATTTTTCTATACTTCCAAATACACCAAACCCTGCATTAGCCACCACAATATCTAAACGCCCCCAATTTGTTAGGATATTTTGAACAGCATTTTCTATAGATTTTTCTTCCAAAATATCAACAGGAACTACCAATGCTTCTCCGCCAGTATGCTTAATCTCAAGCGCAATAACATCTAGCAATTCTTTACGTCTGGCAGAAAGAACTACTTTATATCCTAATCTTGCCCACTCAAAGGCCATGGCTTTACCAATACCTGATGATGCGCCTGTTATCCAAACAACGTTGTCTCTTGTATTTGTCATTTTGCTTTTAATGTAGTTAAGTTAATCATTTTTCAATCAAAGGCAAAAGGTGCCCCTCTACTTAAAAAACATTGCTAACAACATATTGTGCGTTTTAAAAAGCATTTCATCCACTTTACGATCAGTAAGTTTCGTCAGTGCTATTTTTCCGGGTGTACGCCATGTGTCTAAAGTATAAAAATTGCCACCTTTTCTAAAACACATGATGTAATGGTTTTGTGAAGAGATTCTTTCGTCAATAGCCGGTAAACTTTCCTCAGTTTTTGAATTTTCATTTACACCCATAAACAGGGCACCATTTGGATTAAGCTCAAAATATTTCAAAACCTCCTGTTCTTTATTTTTAATATCTCTTACCGGGTTTGGCAACACTGGTTCTTTATACATTTTTGTAATGGCCACTTTCATTTGTTGTGGGTCAGATATTTTTGAAGGAAGAATAGGCTTGATATACATGTCAAGATTTTCAAACACAAAAGAGAGCACATTATTGCTCTTAACTGTATAACCGGTAAGTTCACCAGCATTATTCCAATTAGGATAATATTGACCTAAGACGCCACTAGAATCTCCTCCTGACATGAGAAACAATTTTTCCTGTGCCAAATAGATATTATTATAAGTAAAAGCAGTGTCAGCAAGATTGAGCCTCGTGGCTAGATTGCCCCAACTTCCTCCCATGTAGAGGTAGCAATTTAATGCTGCAGATGCACTACACCTATATTCATCCCACAGTGTAGAATCGAGCTTGTCATTTTGTGAAATATAGGCAAGCTTTTGTATTAAATCATTTCCCTTCAGGGTATCATTTACTTCAAAATTTATAGAAACTGGAAGATTGTCTAATGCGTTGCTTTTTTCCTTGGTATTACAAGAATAGATTAAGGTAGTTAGTAATAATACGACAATGGAAATTCTCATGAAATTGTATATTTTTTTAAATATAATCAATCTAAATTAATGCGGCTAAGAGCAATATAATAATCATTACATCCTTAAACTGATTAAGGAAAAGAATAAATATCGAAGCTTTCTTCTTTTCGGCAAGTACGTTTTTTCCATATTGGCTTAATCGTTCTTCTGCTTCTGAATGATGCAAACCTTGCTTACTTGTATTAAGCAGTTGATAATTTTCGGAAATGGATAAGAAATGGTAGTTCATTGAGACAGGCTTACATTACAAATTGGACATTTCTAAATAATCTTTTTGACAATAGCAATTAACGCAAACACAATTAATCCTCCTATAATTCCAAAAATGAAATCTTTTATAATGGCTGGCCATA
>JBMLPQ010000137.1:0-5666 GCA_049242025.1 Sediminibacterium sp. | reverse complement strand
TTGGTTAAATCTCCGCAAATTTAACTCATTTATATATACAATACCGTAAGACTTTAGTTGTATTAATAGTGTAATTTATTCCCCTGTTGAATAGGACACCGTCATTTTTACAAACTACTTTAACATTGCATTCAACCGTTTACATAAAAACCCCATATAATGCGAATTGAATAACCGTACATTTGAGTATGGTTAAATTACTAAGTATTTTATGGAACAGTTTCCGTATGGCATTACAGGAACTGAGAGTAAATAAGCTAAGAACTTTCTTGTCATTATTTGGCATAACCATTGGCATTTTTTGCATTATTGGTGTGTTGGCTACTGTGGATAGCTTAGAAAGAAAAGTTCAAAACGATATTAAAACATTAGGCAGTAATACTATTTATATAGATAAATGGAATTATGGCGGCGGTCCTGATTATCCTTGGTGGAAATACATGAAAAGACCTAATGTGAAAATTGAAGAGTTGGATGTTGTCAAACAAAAAAGTGAATTAGCTTCTTTTGCAGCTTTTTTTGTAAGTAGAGATGTGAACTACACCTATGAGGATAACATCTTAAATAATACAAGTTTATATGGCGTTACGCCTGAATTTAATAGCATACAAACCATTGATATAGATCAGGGACGTTATTTAATTGAATCAGATTTTTTGCGTGGTGCTGCAGTAGGCATTGTTGGGTATAAAGTGGCCGAAGAATTATATGGCAAAGTAGAGAAAGCTGTTGGTAAGGAAATTTCTTACGGGGGTAGAAAAGTTTATATAGTAGGCGTCATTAAAAAACAGGGGCAAAGCTTAATTGGGGGCTTTAATTACGATGATTGTATGATTGTTCCTTATAGGTATTTTGCTAGTGTATTTAGTCCTGAAACGAGTAATCCAAATATTATTGTACAAGGAAAACCAAAAATTGCATCATCCGCTTTGCAAGATGAGTTGAATGGAGTAATGCGTCAGCTAAGAAAATTGAGTCCTACCCAAGAAGATAATTTTACCTGTAATGATGTGGCAATGTTTAGCGAGCAAGTGAATGGATTCTTTGGGCAAGTAACTGCTGGTGGTTGGGCTATTGCTGGCTTGAGTTTAATTGTAGGTGCTTTTGGAGTGGCCAATATCATGTTTGTTACGGTAAGAGAAAGAACCAGTCAGATTGGATTGAAAAAAGCCATTGGCGCAAAAAGAAGTACCATATTAACGGAGTTTCTTTTAGAAAGTGCATTCTTATGTATTATTGGGGGATTAGTAGGGCTTACCTTGGTTTGGCTCTTGTCGTTGGTGCTGAGTTCGGTACTCCCTTTCCCTATTTATATTGCTCCAAATATTGTTATTCTAGGATTAAGTATTTGTATTGTGTTGGGTGTACTAGCAGGCATTATTCCAGCATCCATCGCGGCTAAAATGGATCCAGTAGTTGCCATCAGAACTAAATAGTATTTTTGCTCAATGAGTATTACTATTCTGGCAATAGAATCTTCTTGCGACGAAACTGCTGCAGCGGTATGTAGGGATGGAATAATATTGAGTAATATTATTGCTTCGCAATCTGTGCATGAAAAATATGGAGGAGTAGTTCCTGAATTAGCAAGCAGAGCACATATGCAAAATATTGTTCCTGTTGTAGATCAGGCTATAAAGGAAGCCAGTGTTGATTTAACTGAATTAAGTGCCGTTGCATTTACACAGGCACCTGGTTTAATTGGTAGTTTATTAGTGGGTACCCAGTTTGCTAAATCTTTATCTCTTTCTTTACAAATTCCATTAATTGGTGTACACCATATGCAGGCGCATGTTTTGGCTAATTTAATTCCAAACAATAGCCCTAGTTTTCCCTTTTTATGTTTAACAGTAAGTGGAGGTCATACACAAATTGTGTTGGCTAAATCTGCTTTAGAGCTTGAAGTGATAGGGGAAACCATTGATGATGCCGCAGGGGAAGCTTTTGATAAAACTGCTAAATTATTGGGTCTGCCTTATCCCGGTGGTCCTTTGATTGATCAATATGCCCAATTGGGTGATCCACTTAAATTTAAATTTGCAGAGCCACAAATTCCTGCATTGAATTTTTCTTTTAGTGGGTTGAAAACATCAGTGTTGTATTTTTTGCAAAAACAATCTCCTGAGTTTATTTTGGAGAACAGGAATGACCTTTGTGCTTCTATTCAATACACTATTGTACAAATTTTATTAAAGAAACTGGTAAAAGCCGTTAATCAAACCAATGTAAAGCAAGTATGTATTGCAGGAGGAGTGAGTGCGAACAGTGGATTGCGAAATGCTTTAACTTCAATGGGGCAACAGAAAGGTTGGAAAGTGTATATTCCTGATTTTAGTTATTGTACTGATAATGCTGCAATGATTGCTATTACTGGATATTATAAGTACTTAAATAATCAATTTGTTCCTTTATCCGTTAATCCATCTGCCAGGGCGGAGTGGTAATAAGATAGTACTTATGAAAAAGCAGCTAAATATTGTTGTAATTACCAATGACCATTATGTCATTTTATTAGCCGCTTTAATTAAATCTATTGAAGCCAATTTGATCAATAATCATCAGTTGATATTCAGCATTATTGATGATAAAATTAGTCTGGCTAACAAAGAAAAATTAACTAATTCTATTAATCATGAAATTTCTATTTTGAAATGGATTAATATGGATGGATTGGTGCCTAGTCATGTTGATTTGCCCTTAGACAGAACAAGTTATCCTTTGAATATTTATATGCGCTTTTTCATTCCTTATTTTATGGATGAATCAGTTGAAAAAGTGTTGTATTTAGATGTAGATATGATTTTTCAGGCAGACGTTTCAGCTTTGTTTGAATTTGATTTAAGCCATCATGTAGTAGCTGCTGTGCAAGATTCAAGAATTAAAACATTTAATAATAGTTGGGGCGGAATAAAAAATTATAAAAAGTTGGGTCTTGATGGTAATACCATGTACTTTAATTCTGGATTGATGCTAATGAATCTGAAATTATGGCGATCATTAGGAATAACAGAAAAGCTGGTGAAATGCATGAATGAAAACATCAATTACGCCAATTATCCAGATCAGTATGGGCTAAATGTTATTCTGGTTAATCAATGGTTGGTTTTAGATAAAAAGTGGAATCATTTTGCAGATTTAGTTTCAGCATCTGATCCTTATGTGATTCATTTTGTACAACGAAAACCGATTTATAAGAGCTTTAATGGGGTTCAACAATTTAGGGATAAGTTCTATTATTATTTACAGATGACAGAGTGGAAAAATTTTGTACGTATTAGTGAAATAAGTAGACTCGCAAATAAATCTAAAATAGTTTTCAATAAGATAAATAAGCTCTTTTCTCGGCGTTAATGATTGTATGTTTAAATCCGGCGTTAAAATCTTAATTTTGCACCCGAAAACTATATAAATCAATGATTAGTGCACGGAATATCACCCTCGCTTATGGCAAAAGGGTACTTTTTGACGAAGTAAATATCAATTTTACCAAGGGGAACTGTTATGGTGTAATTGGTGCCAATGGGGCAGGTAAGTCTACTTTTTTGAAAATTTTAAGTGGAGAAATTGAACCAAATAAAGGTACAGTTGAAATTACTCCAGGAGAAAGAATGGCTGTTTTAAAGCAGAACCAATTTGAGTTTGATAATTGTACTGTTATCAATACTGTTTTAATGGGTCATAAAAGGCTCTGGGATGTAATGCATGAAAAGGATGCATTGTATGCAAAAGAAGATTTTTCTGAAGAAGACGGGATGAAAGCAGGAGAGTTGGAAGCAGAATTTGGTGAAATGGGTGGATATGAAGCAGAGAGTAATGCTGCAAGTTTCTTAAATAGTTTGGGTGTACACGACAATATGCACCAAAGTTTAATGAGCGAGATTCCGAGTAATTTTAAGGTTAGGGTCCTTTTAGCACAAGCTTTATTTGGAAATCCTGATATCCTTTTATTGGATGAGCCTACCAACGGATTGGATATTGAAACCATTGGCTGGTTAGAAAACTTTTTAGCGGATTACGAAAATATTGTATTGGTGGTAAGTCACGATCGTCACTTCTTAGACACAGTGTGTACCCATGTTGCCGACGTTGATCGATCAAAAATTAAAGTATTTACTGGTAACTATACATTCTGGTACGAAAGTAGCCAGTTAATGAGTCGTCAAATTAATGACAAGAACAAAAAGAACGAAGAAAAGCGTCAAGCTTTATTAGACTTTATTGCTCGATTCTCTGCCAATGCTTCTAAGAGTAAGCAAGCTACTTCTAGAAAGAAAGCTTTGGAGAAACTTACCATCGAAGAAATTGAGCCTTCTAACAGAAAGTATCCTGGAATTATTTTCCAACCATTAAGAGAAGTGGGGAACCAGATTTTGAATGTAGAAAATTTGAGTAAAACCGTTGATGGAAGAAAGCTATTCGATAAAATTTCATTTAGTGCCAATAAAGGAGAGAAAATTGCTTTCTTAAGTAAAGACCCCTTGGCTATCACTTCTTTCTTTGATATAATTACTGAAAATGCTGCAATTGAGGGAGGTAAGTTTGAATGGGGCACTACCATTACAAAAGCATATTTACCTCAAGAAAACAATGAATTTTTTAAAGAGGGGTTGAGTTTGATGGATTGGTTACGTCAATTTGTTCCACCTCATATTACTGACGCAGACGAGCCATTTATTCGTGGATTTTTGGGTAAAATGTTGTTCAGTGGAGATGATATTCAAAAGAAAACCAATGTACTCAGCGGAGGCGAAAAAGTACGTTGTATGGTGAGCAGAATGATGTTGCAAAATCCTAATGTAGTGATTCTTGACCAACCCACAAACCATTTAGACTTAGAAAGTATTCAAAGTTTTAACGAAGGATGTCAAACTTTCCCAGGGATTGTCTTTATAACTTCTCATGATCATACTTTTATGCAAACCGTTGCCAATAGAATTATTGAGCTAACACCAAAAGGAGTGATAGATCGATTGATGACTTTTGATGAATACATGGAAGATCCGAGAGTTAAAGAATTAAGAGCTGAAATGTATGCTTAGATAATTATTTTCTTCAGTAACTTACCGGCACAAAACCTAAGTGATGAAGCAATTAAGTCTAATAGCACTCTTTTTTTTGATTGGTTATTTTGTTCAAGCTCAAGAGCTATCTTATTACTTGCCCAAAAATGTGGCATATAACAATGCTATCCCTACTCCTGCTAATATTATTGGTCATGAAGTAGGGGAATGGCATGTTACCCATGACCGATTGGTGCAGTATGCAAAAACAGTAGACCAAGCTTCCGATAGAATAGTGCTTAAGCCCTTGGGGTTGACCAATGAAGGGCGTCAACAATTGGCATTAATTATTACTGCTCCTGAAAATCATCAAAAATTAGAGCAGATTAGGCTGCAGCATCTTGCTTTGACTAATCCTGATAAATCTGGGTCTCTTAATACTGATGATATGCCCGTTGTAGTTTGGATGGGTTATAGCATTCACGGCAATGAAAGTAGTGGAGCTAATGCTGCTTTATTGGCTATGTATTATTTAGCGGCAGCGCAAGGCAATGCGGTGGATGAATTATTAAAAAATACGGTTATTATTTTAGACCCTTCTTTTAATCCAGACGGATTAAACCGTTTTGCAAGTTGGGTGAATATGCACAAGAGTTTTACGCCAGT
>JBMLPQ010000136.1:0-3020 GCA_049242025.1 Sediminibacterium sp. | reverse complement strand
TAGCATACGGGTCTCCAAAACCTTTGATCTGGGTTCGAATCCTAGTGCCCGTGCGGAGATTTATAGCAGAAATTGCTATATTTACAAAATAAGCGGCTTAAAAAAAGAACAAAATGAACAAAATAGCTAACTACTTCAAAGAAAGTTACTTGGAGTTACAAGAGAAAGTAACTTGGCCTACATGGGCTAATTTACAGCAAAGTACAGTGATAGTATTGGTAGCTACTGTTATTATAACTGCTTTGGTTTGGGTAATGGATTTTTCAAGCAACCAATTATTAAAGTTGATATACTCATTATTTAAGTAAACAATGGAAACAGAAGTAGTAACATCCCCAGTAACCGCAACTGCTCCAGATACTAAATGGTATGTGTTGCGCGTGGTAAGTGGGAAAGAGAAGAAAATTAAGGAATACCTAGATAAGGATATTGTTAGAAATGGTTGGACCAACATCATTAAGCAAGTATTCTTACCAATGGAGAAAGTATATAAAGTGCAAAACGGCAAAAAAGTTATGCGCGAGAAAAACTATTTCCCAGGGTATGTTATGATGGAAGTATTAGATACAAAGGGGCCTATCTCCGATGATATCGTAATGCACATCAGCAATATTTCAAATGTAATGCACTTTTTAACCGACGGTAAAGGTTCTAAGGGCAATATTATATCATTAAGAAAGTCTGAAGTCAACAAAATGTTGGGTAAGGTGGATGAGATGAACGACATGGGCGGATCTATCAGCGAACCATTCATTTTAGGCGAGACAATCAAAATTATAGAGGGACCTTTCAATGACTTCAATGGCGTCATAGAAGAGGTGAATGAAGAAAAGAAGAAATTGAAAGTGACCGTAAAGATATTCGGTCGCTCTACTCCTGTGGAATTAAACTACATGCAGGTAGAGAAACTGAGTTAGAAGGAAAAAGGTAAAAAGGTCCCCCCAGCGTAATCTGGGGGGATTTTTTTTGGCCAGAATCCCGATTTGTCATACCTTCGCCCTCCAATTTACACTTTTCGAAGTGTGGGTATTTGGGAGTCGGTTCCATAATGGTCCGACGCTTAACCAAAAAAACATATAAAAATGGCAAAAGAAATCTCTGGCTACGTAAAGTTGCAAGTGAAAGGTGGTCAAGCCAATCCTGCACCTCCAGTAGGTCCAGCCCTTGGTTCTAAGGGTATCAACATCATGGAGTTCTGTAAGCAATTCAATGCAAGAACTCAAGACAAACAAGGAAAAGTTGTTCCTGTTTTAATTACAGTTTATTCTGACAAGTCTTTTGACTTCGTTATCAAAACTGCTCCAGCTCCAGTTCAATTAATGGAAGCTGCAAAAATCCAAAAAGGTTCTAAAGAAAGTAACCGTGAAAAAGTAGGTAAAGTAACTTGGGCACAAGTTGAAGCCATCGCTAAAGACAAGATGGAAGACTTGAACGCATTTACTATCGAAAGCGCTATGAGTATGGTTGCTGGAACTGCTCGTTCAATGGGTATTACTGTAGACGGTAAAGCTCCTTGGGAAAATTAATCTATTCACCTTAAAAAATAATCAACATGTCATTGACTAAAAAAAGAAAAGCTGTGGTTGCAAAGGTGGATAAGAATAAATTTTATTCCCTTAAAGATGCATCTGCATTAGTAAAAGAAATTAACTGTACAAAGTTTGATAGCTCTGTAGATTTACATATTCGTTTAGGAGTAGATCCTAAAAAAGCAGACCAACAAGTTCGTGGTACTGTTTCTTTACCTCATGGTACTGGTAAGACTAAAAAAGTTTTAGTGTTATGTACTCCAGATAAAGAAGCTGCTGCAAAAGAAGCTGGTGCTGACTATGTAGGTTTAGATGAGTTTGTAGCAAAAATTGAAAGTGGTTGGGTAGATATGGATGTTATCATCGCTACTCCTGCTGTAATGCCTAAGATTGGTAAATTAGGTAAAGTATTAGGACCTCGTAACTTAATGCCAAACCCTAAGACTGGTACTGTAACAAATGATGTTGCAGCAGCAGTAAACGAAGTGAAAGGCGGTAAGATTGCTTTCAAAGTTGACAAAGCTGGTATCGTGCACGCATCCATTGGAAGAGTATCTTTCTCTGCAGATAAAATTGCTGAGAACAGTGCTGAATTAATTAATGCAATCATCAAATTAAAACCATCTGCTGCAAAAGGTACTTACTTAAAAGCAGTTAGCATGGCTTCTACGATGAGCCCAGGTATTGCATTGGAAACTAAATCATTAATGAACTAGTCCTGGTGATCCGCAAGGAAATGACCCAGGTAATAAAATAAAATTAGTTATGACCAAAGATCAAAAAAACGAAGTGATTGAAATTTTAAAAGAAAAATTCAATCAATATAATAACTTCTATATCACAGACACAGAATCTTTGAGCGTAGAACAAGTTTCTAATTTGCGTCGTTCTTGCTTTAACAAGCAAGTAGAGATGAAAGTGGCTAAGAACACTTTAATCAAGAAAGCATTAGAAGGCTTGGACAGCGAAAAGTATGCAGGATTATTTGAATCATTAAATAATGTAACTGCATTGATGTTCTCTGAAAATCCTAAAGAACCAGCTGTAATTATTTCAGCGTTCAGAAAAGATAACCCAGGTGACAGACCTACTTTAAAAGCAGCGTTTATCAATGGTGATATTTTTGTAGGAGATGATTCATTGAATGCATTGAAGAACATCAAAACTAAAAACGAGCTTATTGGTGAGGTTCTTGGATTATTACAATCTCCAGCTAAGCGCGTAATTGCTGCGTTATTAAACCACGCTGAGAACGGATCTTCTGCAACGGAAACTGAAGTAGTTGCGGCTGCCATCGAAGTGGCAGGCGAAACTGCGCAAGCAGCAGCGGTTGAAGTAGCAGTAGCGGAAACTCCAGCAGCGGAAGCAGCACCGGAGGCACCAGCAGCGGAAGCAGCTCCAGAAGCGGCTCCTGAGGCATAAACAAAAGTTAATTGCAGAAGACTCGAATGAGTTTCTGTTTTTATATTGTTACATAATTTTTTTAAACCT
>JBMLPQ010000135.1:0-14002 GCA_049242025.1 Sediminibacterium sp. | reverse complement strand
TTTGATATCCAACTCAATTAAATCTACCGTTAAGTTAGATGCGATAGTTAAAGTTACTCATCATTAATTAGTGAGATAATATGCAAAAGCCTTTAGCCTATTTACTGGTAGTGATTCAATTTTCTGCAATTGGTTGGTTGATTAAATCGGCGTATCCATTTAATTTGAATTTGATTGCTTTTGTTGTTTGTGCTATTGGCATCATCCTTGGTTCATGGTCGTTGTGGGTAATGCGTGTAAGTAAAATTCGCATTTTACCCATGCCACATATTGAAGCAGAATTGGTGACCAATGGCCCTTATCGTTTATTAAGGCATCCCATGTATACCGCGGTACTGTTATTTACTGCAGGGCTCAGTATTGCTTATTTTTATTGGTATAAAGTGGCTATTTGGCTAATTCTATTGATTATTTTACTGTTCAAATTACATTGGGAAGAAAAAATGCTTATGCAGCAATTTGCCAATTACCAACACTATCGATCAAAATCATATAAGTTGATTCCTTTACTATACTAATTTCTTTAAGGTAACTTTTGTTACCAAACTAAGGGTTTAATCATTCTACCTTGCTAGTAATTCCTAAATTATGCAAGGACTAAAAGAAAATAAAACCCAGTTTCTGCTATTAGTATTGGTAAATGCTTTTGTAGGAGCAATGGTGGGGATGGAGCGGTCAATCTTGCCTGAGTTTGGCAAAACATTATTTTCTTTATCTGCAGCATCAGCGCTCACTAGCTTTATTGTGGCTTTTGGAATCAGTAAGGCAATCAGCAATTATGCAGTGGGCGTTTTATCTAGAAAATTTACACGGAAGCAAATTTTGGTGACCGGTTGGTTATTGGCTTCTCCAGTACCCTTTATACTGATGTATGCAAACCATTGGAACTGGATTATTTTAGCCAATATCTTTTTGGGTATCAGTCAAGGGCTTACTTGGAGCACTACCGTTGTAATGAAAATAGATTTGGTAGGGGGTAAGAATAGGGGGCTTGCTATGGGCATTAATGAATTTGCTGGGTACTTATCGGTAGGGTTGGCAGCTTATCTTTCTGCACAAATAGCTTCTTACTATGGGTATGCATTTTATCCATTTATTCCAGGCTTATTTTTTGTGTTATTTGGGTTGGTTATTTCTCTTTTCTGGGTAAAAGATACTGCCCCATTTATTCAATCAGAAACGGCTAATAGTAATATTCCTTTATTAAAAAATATATGGGCATCCACTAGTTGGAAGCACCGAAATTTAGGTTCAGTTACCTTAAATGGATTGGTGAATAATTTGAATGATGGGGTGATGTGGGGATTGGTTCCACTCCTGCTGGTTCAAAGATCATTTAGCATAGAACAAGTTGGTTTAGTGGCTGGAATTTATCCCATGATATGGGGTGTGTCTCAATTGTTTACCGGAAAAATGGGGGATATTTATTGTAAAAAGCAATTGATTACGTTTGGCATGCTATTACAAGCATTGGCAATAGTTTTTTTGGTGGTATTTTCTTCATTTACCGGGGCGATTATAGCTGCCGTTTTATTGGGCTTGGGTACAGGCTTGGTATACCCCAATTTCTTAACCGTTGTTGCAGAAAATGCACATCCTTCCCAAAGAGCTGAAGTAATGGGTGTGTTTAGATTTTGGAGGGATAGCGGATACGTGATTGGTGCTTTATTAAGTGGTTTCTTAGCAGATTGGATGGGGTTGAATTGGGCCTTGTATTCTGTTGCGGCAATAACAGCTGGGGCAGGTATAGTGGCTAACCTAAGAATGTGTTGTACTTTAAAGTTGTTTTGGCGTTCACAAGAGTGTATGACAGCTGTGTAACCTTTGTTACCATCAGGTCAAATTAGCCATTCTAAATTTGTATTCAATTAATAGCCTGTTTTATGAAAGAAGTGATATTAAATAATTGGAGTTTTATGAGAGTAATTCGCTTACTGGCAGGTATTGCAATTATTATACAAGCAATTGCCAACAAAGACACTGTATTTGGAGTGGCCGGCTTTTTATTCACGATTATGGCCTTGTTCAATACAGGTTGCTGCGGAACAGGGGGATGTGATACACCAGTTAAAAAAACAACAAAATCAACAGAGGAGATCAGTTATGAAGAAGTGGTTAAATAATAATAAGCTTTACTTGATTGGTTCTTTAATAGGAGCAATTGGAGGGTATTTTTATTGGCAGCAAATTGGGTGCATTTCAGGAACCTGCGCCATTACATCAAAGCCTTTAAACAGTACACTCTATGGCGCAATGATGGGAGCATTACTGCTTGGTATGTTTAAAAAAGAAATAAAATCAAATACGGCTAATCAATAAAATTTAGTGCTATGACATTTAATGAAATGATTCAATCGGAAAAACCTGTTTTAGTAGATTTTTTTGCAGAATGGTGTGGCCCTTGTAAAATGATGTCTCCAATTTTGAAACAAGTAAAAGACAGTTTAGGAGACGAAGTGACTATTATAAAAGTAGACGTAGACAAAAACCCACAAGCAGCAGCTGCTTACAAAGTACAGGGAGTACCAACCTTGATTGTCTTTAAAAATGGGCAGGCGGTTTGGAGACAAAGTGGTGTAGTACCAAAATCAGGATTAGTAAATATTTTACAACAATTTAATAAATAAAGCCATGAGTTTTTTTAGTCAATTATTTGGAGGAGGCCCTTCAGTAGATCTAAAGTCTGTTATAGCAGAAGGCGCTTTTTTGGTAGATGTCAGAACTCCAGGAGAGTTTGCAGATGGACATGTTAATGGATCAGTTAATATTCCGCTTGATAACCTAACAAAGGAAATTGCAAAATTCAGTGACAAGAAAAATATTATTGTTTTTTGCAGAAGTGGAAACAGAAGTGGTATGGCCAAATCATTGTTAGAGCAACAAGGGTTTAAAAATGTTATTAACGGTGGTACTTGGCAAAATGTAGCCCAATTTGTTCACTAACCTAAATCATGAAAATGGAAACCTTGAAAATTTTAATACCTACCGATTTTTCTGTTCAAGCGGAATTTGCCTATTTAATGGTAAAAAAGTTAGAAGAAAAAATCAATACCGAAATTCATTTTTTACACGTATTGTCTGTTCCAGAAACTGTTACCATGGATACAGCAGGAAATATTAGTACTTGTGGTGAAATTGATGTAACCTATGTAGAAAAGCAAAAAGAAATTGCCGAAAGGAAACTGGATAATTTGAAAACCCTATATGGTTCAGCAATACATACCCATTTAGTATTAGGTAAAACTACTGATTCAATAGTAGCTTATGCTGCTTCTGCAAATATGGATTTGGTAGTAATGGGAACAAAAGGAGCATGGGGTTTAAAAGAGAAACTATCTGGAACTGCAACACAAATGGTTGCTAGGAAATCATCTGTTCCGGTATTATCTTTAATGTGCGACCGTTCTGATTTAACCATTAATCATTTGTTATTGGTGCACGATTTTTCGAAGCCTACAGCAGAAAACTTAACGTTAATGCATAAGATTTTGAAAGCATTTAATCCAACATTACACTTATTGCAAATTATTTCAGGGGAAGTTGCTGCAGTTAAAGCAGAAATCGAATTAAATATGCAACAGTTTGCTAATTTAAATTCAATTGAAAAATTTGAATGCAATATCATTAATGATAAGGATGTTGAAAATGGAGTTATCCATTTTAATCAAATGAATAATATGGATATGATCTGTATTGGCACTCATGGAAAAGGTGGCGTGCTTCATCAGAGTTCCACCGAAAAATTAATTAACCATTTATTTAAACCAATTATTTCTTTTCATTTAAAATAATAAATTATCGATATGCGCGAATTAATTACCCAAACATGGGCTTGGTGGTTCTCTGGAGCCATGATTGCTAGTATTATGTTTTTCCTATTGTATTTTGGTCAATCTTTTGGATTTTCTTCTAATTTACGCACAATTTGTGCTGCAGCTGGGTTAGGAAAGAAAACTAAATTCTTTGATTTCAATTGGAAAGCACAAACTTGGAATATTGTCTTTTTAATTGGGTCTATCATTGGCGGTTATATCGCTTCCCAATTTTTATCGAGTGGGCAACCTGTTGAAATATCTGCAGCAACCATTAATGATTTAAGTAAAATGGGGATTGCCACCCCCGAGTCTTTACAGCCAAATGAGTTGTTTAGTTTAGAAGCCGTATTCAGTTTAAAAGGCTTTTTAATCTTAGCATTCGGTGGTTTAATGGTAGGATTTGGCTCACGCTATGCAGGAGGGTGTACATCTGGGCATGCCATCAGCGGCTTATCTAATTTACAATTACCTTCTTTAATTGCAGTCATTGGATTCTTTATAGGAGGATTAGTAATGACTTATTTAATCATGCCTTTAATTTTTTAAAATAATGAAGTTTATAAAATTTTTATTGTTAGGAATTGTATTCGGGATAGTTATGGCAAAGTCTGAAGCCATTTCTTGGTTTAGAATTCAAGAAATGTTTCGGTTTCAAGCATTTCATATGTATGGAATCATTGGGACAGCTGTAACACTTGGTGTAATAGGAGTTGCTTTAATTAAAAAATTTAAAATCAGGGATTTTCATGGCAACCCAATTTTGTTATATCCTAAAGATAAATCAGTTACTCGCTATTTAATTGGGGGGATCATATTTGGATTAGGATGGGCTTTAAGTGGCGCATGTCCTGGCCCGATGGTAGTAAATATTGGGTATGGATTTTTGTCTATGATTGTAGTTTTCTTTTTTGCCATCGTAGGTACTTACTTATACGGTGTGTTTATGAAAAAACTCCCTCATTAATTTAATATACAATTGAAAATGCAAACCAATCATCCGAACAATAAAGAGCAAGGTTTAATTAAAATGATTCAGCGTATGCTGAACTTGATTATTGTGCTCGTTGCATTTATTGTGTTGTTGCCGCTGGTTATTTACAATGTAGATACGGTATCAAATTGGTTTAAACCAACCAATACAAAAGCAGTTACCCCTGCTTTTCCCGAAACTAAAACTGCGAATAAGACTTCAGAGGAAACGACTACTGTTGCTTTCTGGCAACCCAAAGCCATGGACGCAGTTGCAGATCCTGCTTTAAAAGAGCAGGTGTATTACGGTAGAGAATTAATTGCACATACCGCAAAATATTTGGGACCTAATGGATCCGTATTGCAAATTACCAATGGACAAAATTGCCAAAACTGTCATTTGCAAGCAGGTACTATGGCATTTGGAAACAACTATGGGTCGGTGGCTGCTACTTATCCAAAGTTTAGGGCAAGAAGCGGCACTTCAGAAAATATTTACAAAAGAGTGAACGATTGTTTTGAACGAAGTTTAAATGGCAAAGCATTAGACACAGCTAGTAAAGAAATGCAAGCTATTGTGGCTTATATCAATCATATTGGATCAAATGTACCCAAAGGCGAGAAGGCGGTAGGCGCTGGTTTAAAAGAGTTGGCTTTTTTGGATCGGGCTGCTGACCCAACTAAAGGCAAAATAGTGTATGAAACAAAATGTCAAAGCTGTCACCAAGCCAACGGAGAAGGGGTGTTGAATCCTGATAAAGTTGAATATAGTTTTCCGCCGCTTTGGGGTAAACATAGTTTTAATGATGGTGCAGGGCTTTTCAGAATTACCAACTTTGCGAAATTTATTAAATACAATATGCCATTGGGTGTTACCCATGAAAATCCACAATTAACTGATGAAGAAGCATGGGATGTTTCGGCTTATGTGTTGGCTCAAGCACGCCCACATATTGCAGTGCCCAATGATTGGCCTGATATCACTAAAAAACCTATTGATCATCCATTTGGTCCATATGCAGATCCCTTTTCAGAAAAACAACATAAATACGGTCCATTTAAACCTATTGCTGAAAAAGCAAAAAAATAATTCCTATGTCTAATAATAGAAGAAAATTCATACAACAAATTGGTGCATTGGGTGGCGTTGGATTGGTTTCTGCAACTGGGATAAATGAAGTGGCTGCTGCAGTAGATAATCAAGCTCAAATCGAATCTATTCAAGCAGATGGGACTAAAATATTAACCATTCTACAAACTACTGATGTTCATTGTCAAGTGCACCCACATGATGAATTATTTTGGGAGAATGGGAGATCTGTTTTTAGAAAGACTGGAGGTTATGCTCATTTAGCAACTTATTTAGCTAAAGAAAAAAAGAAAAATCCCAATAGTTTTTTAATTGATACAGGGGATATGTTTCAGGGAAGTGAGTTGTCGGTTAAAACATTGGGTAAAGCAATGGTTCCTATTTTAAATGCATTAAATTATGATTTGTATTTACCTGGAAATTGGGAAGTGATTTATTATAAGAAAGCTATGCAAACTTTATTGGGTGCATTGCATGCACCCAAAGTATGCGCCAATATGTATCATGATTTAGGAGAAGGTAAAAAGGGAGAATTGATTTTTCCTCCCTATCATATTTGGCATTCTAATGGGGTTAAAATTGGATTCATTGGCTATACTGATCCATTGGTTCCATTAAGACAATCGCCCAATTATAGTAAGGGAATTATTTATACTAAGCCAGAAGAAAATTTAGCACATTATGTAGATGTATTGCGAAATCAAGAGCAATGTGCTGCAGTTATGGTTATTGCTCATTTAGGTTTATCGCAGCAATTGCATTTGGCCAATCAACCTGAATGTGAAGGTGTAGATTATATTTTAGGCGGCGATACACATGAACGTGTTCGTAAACCGATTCTTTGCAAATATGCTAAAGTTGTAGAACCTGGTGCATTTGGTTCTTTTGTTGGAAAGTTACAATTGAGTTTTAAAGACGGGAAGTTAATTGATGATATTTATAGTTTAGATGAAGTAGATGCATCTGTTTATAAGGCAGATAAAAATATGACTTCATTAATCAACCAATATGAGCAACCCTTTGCTAATCAAATTTATAAGGTAGCAGGATACAGCACTATTCCGTTGTATCGATATTTTGTAGTTGAGAATCCAATAGATACTTTAATTCTCAATGCATTAAAGTGGAAGCTGCCTGAAACAAATATTGTTCTGTCTAATGGCTTTCGATTTTGTCCTCCAAGAACAACCCCTGATTCAACGGGAAATATACCCATTACAGAAGGATTTATTTTTGATATGCTTCCAGTTGATAGTACGGTTAGAACAGGTGCAGTAACTGGCAAACAAATACTGGATTGGTTAGAAAAAGAATTGAATAATGTTTTTGCAAAAGATGCAGTAGAACGTTTTGGGGGATGGGTAATCAAGTTTAAAGGGATGACGGTTAAATTTGAGGCATTTGCAGAAAAGGGTAAAAGAGTGAAAGAAGTTAAAGTGGGTAGTTCATTTTTAGATATCAATAAAACCTATACCATTTGTGCATGTGAAAGAGATGGTGATCCTGCGGATATGTTGTGTAGAATGCGTAATGTAAAGAACCCACAGAATACGCCATATACTTTGCATGGCACTATGTTAGACTATCTGAAAAAAAATTCACCCGTTACACCCACTCCAGAAAAAAATGCAATAATTCTGGATGCTCCAGATACATTATTGTCTCAAGTAACAGGGGTGGATTATGAATTCCGTTAATGATTAAATAAAAAAGTATGCGTTTTTTATATTCAGTAATAGCATTATTGCTATGCTCTGCCACTGCATTTTCTCAACACCAAGAAATTGCTACGAAGCCAGAAATGTGGAAGGGTAAGCAAGAAAATATGGTAGACACTAGTTCACTGTTGTATGCGTTTAAATCAGGAACAGTGAATGGACATTTTCGGTATTTTTTTATGTCAACCGATAACGCAAAAGGGCTCACTAATTTTTATGCCAACGCAGCTGGCGGAGGTATTAGATATGAAAC
Organism: Sediminibacterium sp.; assembly: GCA_049242025.1. Taxonomy (GTDB): domain Bacteria; phylum Bacteroidota; class Bacteroidia; order Chitinophagales; family Chitinophagaceae; genus Sediminibacterium. The sequence goes on along the minus strand of JBMLPQ010000135.1, from coordinate 6,157 downwards.
TGCTAAGTTTAAAGGTTTTCAATTTGCAGTAAGTGGTTTTTATATTTTTAATATTGGCTCATCCGACTTAGCAAAAAAAGATCCATTAACGGGTTCGGGAAGCCGATATGAAACTACTTTATTTGATATTGAAGATCCACATAATAAAATGGATTTAGATCGGTTGGAAGAATTTTATTTAAAATACAATTTCAAGAAATCGCATATCACTTTTGGAAGACAACTGATTAATACGCCCTTTATTAATTTGCAAGATGGTCGTATGCGACCAACAGGTGTAGAAGGTGTTTGGATGGAAATAAACGATTTGCCCAAAACTAAACTTGAAGGAGGCTTATTGTATGCTATTTCGCCAAGGGGAACCGTAAAATGGTATGGAGTGGGTGAATCAATGGGAATATATCCTGCTGGTATTAATACGGATGGTACGAAGTCGGGTTATCCAGGAAATGTTGAAGCGAGTAATTTAATGCAAGTAGGTGTTCATCATGAGATTTCAACAAATACAAAACTGCATGCATGGAATTTATTGGTTCCTAAAGTTTTTAATGCCGCATTATTACAATTGGATTATAGCTTACCTACTCAACAAAAGGGTCATCAATATTATGGTTCTTTGCAAGCGGTTAAGCAACATGCATTAAAAGATGGAGGCAATGAAGATCCAGCAAAAAGATTCATTGAAAAGGATAATGGGGCTTTCAGTTTTGGAGCAAGGGTTGGATATAAAACACCCATTTGGGATTTCTCTTTGAATTATAATCGAATAACAAAAGAAGGTCGGTATTTAATGCCTAGAGAATGGGGTAGGGATCCGTTTTTTACCTTTATGCCAAGAGAGCGTAATGAGGGTTTTGGAGACGTACACGCAGTGGTTGCGAAAGCCGCGTTTGTAATCCCTCAGAAAAGATTGAAGTTCAATTTGGCTGGCGGGTATTTTAACATGCCCGATGTTACCAATACAGTGCTGAATAAATTTGGTTTGCCATCTTATATACAAGTTAATGCAGATATTCGATATGCTTTTGCTGGGTTATTTCAAGGAATGGATGCACAATTGCTAATTGTAGGAAAATTAAATCAGGGCGAAACTTACCAACAAGCAAAATATGAAATGAATAAAGTAAACATGGTTCTGTATAACTTTGTATTGAACTACCACTTTTAAGCATGAATAAAAATGTGACACCTTTTGATGCCATTTTTGAACCAGCTTTGGTAACAGAAATGTACCAGTTTGGTGAAGTAAGGCAATTTAAAGAGGGAGACTTGATTATGGATTACGGAAAGTATATCCGTTATATGCCTTTGATTTTAAAAGGCACTATCAAGGTTTTGCGTAAAGATGAAAATGGTAAGGAATTATTATTATACTATTTAACAAGCAACGAAAGTTGTTCTATGGCATATAGCTGCTGTGTGGAAGCTAAAAAAAGTGAAGTCAAAGCCATTGCAGAAGAAGATGTTGAATTATTGGCCATTCCTCATATTAAGTTAGAAGAATGGTTGTGCAAATACCCAAGTTGGAAAAATTATATCATGCGCAGTTTTAATGAACGTTTCTTAGAATTGCTGAAAAATATTGAGTCTATTGCGTTTCATAAATTAGACGAACGATTGATTGCCTATTTGCGTGAGAAAAAGCAGGTTTCTGGTTCTAGTGTTATTAAAGCATCTCATTATTTAATTGCAGATGAACTGGCCACATCAAGGGTTGTAATTTCTAGATTGTTAAAGCAATTGGAAAATGATGGCCGTATTTTGTTATACAGAAATGAGATTAAACTGCTGAAAGACTTTTAAGTTATCTTTGCGCGATAATTAAACCAATGAAACATTCTCAAACCATCGGATTTATTGCAGTGGTACTAGCGATTTTAGTATGCTTTATGCCTTGGGTTTTTATTGAAAGCAGAAATATAACCATTACAGGATTTAAAGCGGAAGGTACTAGATTTGGTAGGCCAGGAATGTTTATTGTTTATATGGGGAGTATAGCTGCGCTATTATTTTTGATACCCAAAATTTGGGCTAAAAGAGTCAATGTTTTTTTAACTGCTATGGTTTTTGCATGGGCAGTAAGAAATTATTTAATACTCACCACTTGTGCTGCAGGTGAATGCCCGAAAAAACAAATAGGATTATTTCTCCTACTTGCTTTCTCGGCCATTACAATGATTATGTCTTTCTTACCTAAGATAGATCTTTCAAAGCAGCAGCAATAATTGCAACACATTCCCTAATCTGTGTTTCAGTAATCACCAATGGTGGAGCAAAACGAATTTTGTCTCCATGGGTTGGTTTTGCCAAAAGCCCTTTTTCTTTCAAGTTTAAACAGAAATCCCACGCAGCTTCAGGGTTTGGATGATTCATAACGATTGCGTTGAGTAATCCTTTTCCTCTGATGGTTTTAATATAAGGGGAGTTAAGCTTGCTCAATTCATTGCGTAACAATTGTCCCATTGCTGCTGCATTCTCAGCTAATTTTTCTTCTTTTATAACTGTTAATGCACTCATTGCAACTGCACATGCCAAAGGATTTCCTCCGTACGTAGAACCGTGTTCTCCTGGCTTAATATTCATCATGATAAAATCGTCTGCAAGTACAGCAGATACAGGTAAAACGCCACCACTTAATGCTTTACCTAAAATTAAAATATCTGGTCTAACTCCTTCATGATCGCAAGCGAGCATCTTACCTGTTCTGGCTAAACCTGTTTGAATTTCATCGGCAATAAACAACACATTGTATTGAGTACATAATGCACGTACTTTTGTTAGATAGCCTTCGTCTGGTATTACTACACCAGCTTCACCTTGAATAGGTTCCACCATAAAAGCTGCTACATTTGGATCTTGCAATGCTTTTTCCAGCGCAATTAAATCATTGTAAGGAACCAATTCAAAACCAGGCATAAACGGACCAAATTGATGGTAACTGCTTGGGTCGGTTGATGAAGAAATAGCCGCCAGTGTCCTTCCCCAAAAATTGCCTTCCGCAAAAATGATTGTAGCTTTATTTTCTTCAACACCTTTTTTGGCATAAGCCCATCTTCTTGCCAATTTGATGGCAGTTTCCCCACCTTCTACGCCAGTATTCATTGGTAATACTTTGTCGTAACCAAAATATTCAGCAATAAATTGTTCGTATTTGCCTAACAAGTTATTGTGAAAGGCACGAGAAGTAAGGGTGAGTTTTTTTGCTTGGTCAATCAAGCTTTCTATAATGCGTGGGTGGCAATGTCCTTGGTTTACAGCAGAGTAACCACTCAAGAAATCATAGTATCTTTTGCCTTCAACATCCCATAGAAAAACACCTTCGCCTTTTTCTAAGACGACAGGAAGGGGATGATAATTATGCGCACCATATTGATCTTCTAATTGCAAATAGGCAGCAGTAACTGGCGATAGTAACGCAGTTTCCATTGATTAAAATTTATAAAATAAATAATGACTCCGAAACGTATTAATTATAATGAGAGCAATACGCTAAACGGGATAAATACAAAAATGAATAGGGTTATTTATCTAGTACCCACAGGATGGTCTAGAAAATCGAGGTTGAAATGGAGAAAATGCATGTTTAGCATAGATGCAAGATAATTAATTATATTCAATCTTAAATTCATCTTTATGCGAATATTGAAATTTGTATTTATTACGCTGATTATATTACTTGGAGCATTTTCTGGTTATGCTGTATTGTCAGGTAAAACTTATTTATTCAAGGCAGCTTATCATAATTTTTCTGCCATTGACGATTATACCATTTTTGAAAACAATAAAGTGGCCAAAGCCAAAGTAGTGAAACCCTGGCCCTTGGCAGACCAATACAATAAACAAGCTTATCCTGATAGTTTAAATAATTTGTTAGAAGCGTTAAGGACAGTGGGGGTATTAATGATTAAAAATGATTCTATTCTTTTTGAAAAATATTGGGATGGCTATAGTGACAGCTCATTATCGGGTTCATTTTCTGTTGCAAAAAGTATTACTAGTATACTTATTGGTGTAGCCATAAAAGAAGGGAAGATTAAATCGGTGGATCAGCCAGTAGGAGATTTTTTACCGGCTTTTGCAAAAGGTGATAAAGCTGCGGTCAAGATAAAGCATTTACTTACAATGAGTAGCGGCACCGATTGGAATGAAAGTTATTGGAATCCTTTGTCAGTAACGGCTGAAGCATATTATGGTTCCGATTTAGTGAAAACCGCTACCGAAGTAAAAATGGATACTAAGCCTGGTACTTTTCACAAGTATAAAAGTGGCGATACCCAGTTATTGGGGTTAATTTTAGAAAAAGTAACTGGCAAAAAATTAAGTGAATATGCTGCTGAAAAATTGTGGCAGCCTTTGGGAGCAAGCCATGATGCATTGTGGAGTACTGACGACACAAATGGAAATACCAAAGCTTTTTGTTGTTTTAATACCAATGCTAGAGATTTTGCGCGAATAGGAAAATTTATGCTTGATTCGGGTAAAATTAATGGAGTGCCAGTAATAGATAGTGCTTACTGGAAGCAGTCTATTTCTGCTTGTAATATTAAAGACGAAAAAGGGTTGGATTGCATTTACTATGGTTATCAATGGTGGATTGATCCCCAGCATCCCGAGATATTTTATGCTAGGGGCATCTTGGGGCAATACATAATTGCCATTCCTTCAAAAAAAATAGTTATTGTTCGGTTGGCTCATAAGGCTTCTAAAGAACGCGTTTTAACGGTTCCTAAAGAAGTTCGAGCATTAATTAATTGGGGACTTAATAGTTAGCTATTTTGATTGTACTTTCGCCAAAACCCTGATTTTGAGCCCATCGGTTGCAGTAGTGATATTAAATTACAATGGTAAAAAACACCTTGCGCAATTTTTGCCCTCGGTAATGGCAAGTAATTACCTTAATTTAAAAATTATTGTTGCAGATAATGGCTCCACAGACGATTCTATTGCGTTTGTACAATCTACTTACCCACATATTCAAATTCTAGACCACCATACCAATGAAGGATTTGCAGGTGGATATAATTGGGCTTTGCAAAAGGTAGATGCCGATTATTATGTTTTGCTCAATTCAGATGTTCAGGTTAGCAATGATTGGATCAATCCAGTGATTGATTTAATGGAGCAAGATAAAACCATTGCTGCTGCTCAGCCCAAAATGCGTTCATTTCATGAACCCGAATTATTTGAATACGCTGGTGCAGCCGGTGGTTGGATTGATTTTTTGGGTTATCCATTTTCAAGAGGAAGGGTATTTGATATTTGTGAAATTGATGAAGGGCAATTTGATCATCATGAAAATATTTTTTGGGCTTCTGGTGCTGCCATGTTTGTAAGGGCTTCGGTATATCATGAAATGAAAGGTTTTGATCCTTATTTTTTTGCACATCAAGAAGAAATTGATTTGTGTTGGAGAATGCAATTGGCCGGGTATAAAATAATGGCTTGCCCGGCATCAGAAGTATATCATGTAGGCGGAGGCACTTTGCCCAGAGGTGGTCGTAAAGTATTCTTAAATTTCAGGAATAATCTAATCATGTTGGCTAAAAATTTGCCATTCAAGGAATTGGTTTGGAAACTTCCATTTCGTTTTTTCTTAGATGCAATTTCGGCTTGGAAAGGCTTGTTTTCTGGTGATTTTTATTTTTTCACAGCAATTATGAAGGCCCATATGGCTTTTGGGTGGTGGTTTTTAACAAGGTATTGGAGCTCAAAATCTGTTATCACTCCTATGCAAAACCTCCAAGGTGTTTACCATGGTTCTGTTGTTTGGAACTATTTTGTTCGGAATAAAAAACGTTTTCTTGAAATTATATCCACAAAGGGATGATAATTTTAGTTGCATACCTTATTTTTGCAAAGCAATAACTTACTATGTCACAAGAAATATTAGAACACAAACAAAAAGACATTAAGAATAACTGGGTTAATTCATCTAGATTCTTATTCTATCTGCAAGTATTTTGCATTTTAGCATTTGTATTAGGTGGTTGTTACCGTATGTACAACCAACGCTACAAAGGGAAACCCAAAGTAGAAGTACAAAGCAGCTCTAAATACAAGCCTGAATATAAATAGTCGAAAAAAAATTTTGTCAGGAACTATAGATTGCTATTTTTGCACTCCCAATTTAGTTCTTACAAACCGCGGAAGTAGCTCA
>JBMLPQ010000134.1:0-4477 GCA_049242025.1 Sediminibacterium sp. | reverse complement strand
TGGATAATATTGTTTGAGAGCTGTTACCGAAGCCGTATTTTTGACAACCGAGAAAAGGAATAGCAATTATGGCAAGAATCATTGGCGTAGCCAATCAGAAAGGTGGAGTAGGTAAAACCACCACTGCAATTAATGTTGCAGCTAGTTTAGCTGTATTAGAATACAAAACTTTGCTGGTTGATGCAGACCCGCAAGCCAACAGTACTACTGGTGTTGGTTTCGATTTGCACAACGTAACGAATAGCTTGTACGATTGTATGGTGAATAATGTAACAGCAAACGATGTTATTCTCAAAAGTGATGTACCCAATTTAGACCTGATTCCTTCACATATTGATTTGGTAGGTGCTGAAATTGAAATGATCAATTACCCAAGTAGAGAAAATGTAATGAAGGGTATTTTAGACGCTGTAAGAGATCGGTACGATTTTATCATCATTGACTGCTCTCCTTCTTTGGGTTTAATTACCGTAAACTCCCTTGTTGCTTCGGACAGTGTAATCGTTCCTGTACAGTGTGAATTTTTTGCATTAGAAGGCTTAGGCAAATTATTGAATACCATAAAAATTGTTCAAAGTCGTTTAAACCCTTCGTTACAAATTGAAGGTATTTTAATGACGATGTACGATGGTCGTTTGCGTTTGTGCAATCAAGTAGTAAGCGAAGTAAGACGCCATTTTGATGATATGGTTTTTGCCACCATCATTCATAGAAATACCCGTTTAAGCGAAGCCCCAAGTGTTGGCAAGCCCGTTATTTTGTACGATGCAGAAAGCAAGGGCTCTGTAAACTATTTGAACCTTTCGAAAGAAATTCTGCAGAATAATGGGATGACAAAAATTTCTAATCAAGATAGAATTATTGAATAATTTATGAGTACGTCAAAACCAAATAAAGACCTTATAGGTAAAGGATTAAGGTCATTACTACAAAATATAGATCAAGACCTAAAAAATACGAGTGGAAATTTAAAGAACGAAATAGTAGAACAAGTTACTACCAGTTCTAGAATTCCTTTAGCAGATATTCAGATCAATCCAAAAAACCCAAGAAGGGATTTTGATGAACAGGCATTACAAGAATTGTCTACTTCAATCAAATTACATGATATTATTCAACCACTTACAGTTAGTAAGTTACCGAATGGAAAATACCAATTGATTGCTGGAGAAAGAAGATTTCGCGCATCCAAATTAGCTGGTTTAAAAGATGTTCCCGCATATATAAGACAAGCCAACGACCAACAATTATTGGAATTGGCTTTACTCGAAAATATTCAACGTGAAAACTTAAATGCCATTGAAATGGCGCTCAGTTTTAAGCGGATGATGGAAGAATTGAACTATACCCAAGAGCAAGTGGCTGAAAGAATGGGTAAAGAAAGAAGTACCGTTACCAACTATATCCGTTTATTAAAGCTTCCACCAGATATTCAAGCTGCAGTGCGCAATAATTCCATCAGTATGGGTCATGCAAGAGCATTGGTAAATATTGACACCATAGATAAGCAACTCTATGTATTTAAAGAGATTCAGCAAAAGCAATTGAGTGTAAGACAAACAGAGGAATTAGTTAGAAAATTATATAAAGGTGACAAGTCCGTTTCGGGTTCTTCTACTACAAAAAGCGACCTCCCTCCCGCTTACCAAAAAATCCAAGACAACCTTGCTTCTCATTTTGGAACAAAAGTGAATATGACTCATAACAAAAAGGGCTACGGAAGTATCTCTATAGAGTATTACTCATTAGATGAGTTAAATAAGATTTTAGATTTAATGAACATAACGGTTGGTTAATTAAGCATGCTCAAAAAAATATTGTTTGTTTTTTTTGTGGTCCTTGCGGGATCAAAGTACGCGTTTGCACAATCAGTTAACGATACTGTGGCAGCTGTTGTACAACCCGTATTAAGCCCTAAAGAGCTTGCTAAAATGAATAAGCAACTGAAAGATTCGAGCTGGTTAGCCACGCATATACCACAAAAAGCTACAAGAAGATCTGCGCTTATTCCTGGATGGGGACAAGCTTATAATCGAGAATATTGGAAGTTGCCCTTAGTGTATGGTATACTTGCAATACCTGCAGTAACTTATTTTTATAATACTTCATTTTACAAGAAAACCAAATTTGCATACGAAGCAAGGTTTAAGGAGCAAACAGGCGATAGCTCTGATGTTTCTTCAATTGATCCCGAGCTAAGGGGGTTAAGTATTGCTTCGCTGCAGAATTATAGAAATGCTTTTAGGCGCGACCGAGATTATTCTATTTTATGGTTTATTTTGGCTTGGGGGCTTCAAGTAGTAGATGCCACCGTATTTGGGCATTTGCGCCATTTTGATGTAAGCAATAGTTTGAGCATGCAAGTCCATCCACAATTAAATCCAACTACTAGAACTCCTGCCCTAACCTTGTCTTTTAATATCAAAGAAAAAAGCAAAAAGCCTTTGGCAATTGCTCGATAAATTTATCCGCATGAAAATAGCATTAATTGGATATGGCAAAATGGGCAAAGCTATAGAAGCTATTGCCTTAGAACAACATCATGAAATTGTTTTAAGAATCGACCTCAACAATGCTTCCGATTTTACTGCTGAAAATATTGCATTAGCAGATGTAGCCATCGAATTTACTGGCCCTCATAGTGCCGTAGAAAATATTTTAAAATGCTTGGAATATGGCATACCAGTGGTTAGTGGTTCTACCGGATGGTTAAATCAATGGGATCGGGTTGCTGATTTTTGTAAAGAAAAAAATGGGACCCTTATTTATTCAAGCAATTACAGCATTGGCGTGAATTTATTTTTTGAAGTAAATCAATATTTAGCTCGTTTAATGGAGCAATATCCGTCTTATGATGTTATGCTGAAAGAAATTCACCATACACAAAAAAAAGATGCTCCAAGTGGAACTGCTATTACCCTTGCAGAGCAAGTGTTATTGGCCATTAGCAGAAAAACAAATTGGACCAACGAGCCTGCTCCTACTCAAACCAATTTATTAGAAATCGTTTCTGAAAGAATAGACCCTGCTCCTGGTACACACCATGTGAAATATACTTCTGCAATAGACGATATAGAAATCATTCATACGGCACATAATAGAACTGGTTTTGCAGGAGGTGCGGTTACTGCAGCACAATTTGCAATAGCTAAAAAAGGCATTTATTCTATGAAGCAGGTATTAGGACTTGTATAAATCATAAAAAAAAATCTTCTTATGCTATCAAAAAAAACGCAATATGCCTTTAAAGCCCTTACCTTTATGGCTGAACAAAAGCAAGTTGGCCCTTTTTTAATAGCCGAGATTGCAGATAAAAAGAAAATTCCCCTCAAGTTTCTTGAATCCATTTTGTTAGAATTAAAAAAAGCCGGTATTCTCAACAGTAAAAAAGGTAAAGGTGGTGGGTACTATTTTAATATGGCCCCTTCAGAAATTAGTTTAGCGTCTGTTATGCGCTTGATTGAGGGTCCTATTGCATTATTGCCTTGTGTAAGTTTGAATTTTTACGAGAAATGTGGAGACTGTAACGAAAAAAAATGTGGACTTAATAAAATTATGGCCAAAGTAAGAGACAAAACACTCCAAATCCTTGAAAACCAAACAATAGCAGATTTAACAAACCAGTAAATTAACCAAACAAACAATTACCATGAAAAAATTACTTCTATTGGCAATGTTATTGCCCGTTTTTAAGGCTGATGCACAAAAACTTATTGGGGGGAAAAATATCATTAAATGGAATGTAGGATCTATGGCTGCCAGAAACCTTCATTTTACTTATGAAAGAAGCATAACCAAAAGAATCTCATTCTCTCTGAGTTATAGAACAATGAGCAAGGGAGCATTGCCTTTCAAGGATCAATTTCAAGAAGCCATCAATAGCAATGATATCAACTTAGATAATTTTCAAATTGGTAATACTGCTATTACTCCAGAATTGCGTTTCTATTTAAGCTTAGGTAGAATGAAAGGTTTTTATATTGCACCTTATGCAAGATTTGCCACATTTGATTTAGGCGCCCCTATAAAATTTACTGCTTCTACCAGTCCTTTAGTTGAAAAAGAAGCCGTATTCAACGGAAAAATAAAAAGCACAAGCGTAGGTTTAATGATTGGATACCAATTCCAGATTGCAACTAAATTGGTACTTGATTTTCAAATTATTGGCGGACATTATGGAACCAGCAAAGGAGATTTAAACTTTGCTTCTGCCTTAAATTCATTTGAACAAACAGAATTAAAGAAAAGCCTTGACGATATTGATGCAAAGCCTTTTAAATTTACTTCTACTGTAAATAGCAGTGGTGCACAAATCGTTTCTGATGGCCCATGGGCAGGTATTAGAGCGGTAAATATTGGACTAGGTATTCGATTTTAAACATATAGAATTGCCGAACTAAATAATTCAAAAAAACCTGCGCTTATTTGCGCAGGTTTTCTAACATATCTTTCGTCATTAAAGACAAATCGTATTGGG
>JBMLPQ010000133.1:0-5526 GCA_049242025.1 Sediminibacterium sp. | reverse complement strand
TTTGATACGGGTAATTTTAAAATTGGCGATACCATGACGGAAGGAGAGAACTACTATTTTAGTGGTATCCCTACCTTTTCTCCAGAAATATTTAAAGAGTTGGTGAATAAAGACCCCATGAAAACCAAACAACTCGAGAAAGGAATTAGCCAGTTAACCGACGAAGGAGTTGCTCAATTATTTACCCAACATGGCGGCAATAAAAAAATCATTGGTTGTGTGGGTGAATTACAATTTGAAGTGATACAGTACAGACTCTTGCAAGAGTATGGTGCTGCTTGTGAATTTAGAACCCTGCCTTTTTATAAAGCTTGTTGGTTAACCAGTAAAGACCCCAAAAAGTTAGAAGACTTCTTGCGATTCAAACAACAAAACGCCGCGGCAGACAAAGACGGACAACCCGTATATCTAGCACAAAGCGAATGGTTCTTGAATACGGAAATCACCAACAATCCAGATATTACGTTCCACTTTACCAGTGAAGTGCATAAGTAATACTTGTTCATCATATACATTTAAGGAAATAGTATCTTTAAGTGTATGAACAAATTACTTGGGTTTATTGATTTGCACAATGGCGAAGAAGAAAAAGCCAAAGTATTAGACAATGTAGTGCGCAATACCAGCTTCAGGGGTGCCAACCTTTGGATCTTGGCTTGTGCTATTGTGGTGGCTTCTGTTGGCTTAAATGTGAATTCAACCGCAGTTATCATTGGTGCTATGTTAATTTCACCGTTGATGGGGCCTATTGTTGGCGCTGGTTTTGCATTGGGCACCTATGATTTTGCTTTATTAAAAAAGTCGGGGAAGAATTTATTGATTGCAACAGTGGTGAGTTTATTGGTCTCTACTTTGTATTTTTTTATAAGCCCTTTTAAAGATGCACAAAGTGAATTATTGGCCCGAACCTCGCCCAATATTTATGATGTGCTGATTGCTTTTTTTGGTGGCTTGGTGGGCGTGATTGCCATTACTAGGGCCGAAAAGGGTAACCCTATACCTGGTGTAGCTATTGCAACGGCACTGATGCCCCCATTGTGTACAGCAGGGTACGGGTTAGCAATGGGGAATTATGCTTATTTTCTAGGAGCACTATTTCTTTACACCATTAATTGTTTTTTCATAGGGATTGCCACTTTTGTAATTGTGAAATACTTGAATTATCCTTTGGTAAATCATGTTGATAAACTAAAACAGAAACAAATTAGAATTGCAATCAGTATCCTGATAGTATTGTTGTTGGTACCCAGTATCTATTTTGCTTATCAAATGATTCAAGAGAAAAAATTCAGGGCAAGGGTAGATAATTATATTAAATCAGAATTTTCTGATAAAGGACAAATGGTTGTTCACAAAAAAGTGGCTGTTTTCCCAATTGCTAAAATTGAATTGGCATTTTTAACCAAGCGGTTTAGTGATAATGAAATTGATTCTCTTCAAAATAAATTAGCTCAATACCATCTTCCTAACACTCAGTTAGTGATTTTACAAGACTCTATTATTGCGAATCCTTCCAATGCCAATGAAATTGGTTATATACTTTCCGTTCAAAAAGAGTTGGAAAAACAATCGCTCAATCAAGAACAGGTCTTTAAAGAGTTGGTTATTTTATTTCCTGAAATAGTACCTGTTTCAATGGGTAATCACGAGTATTACTTGGGCACAGATAGTAGTAAGCAAGTGACGGTTTTGTTGTATCAACATAAAAATGGATTGGATAGTACCAATGCCTCAAAACTTCAAGCATGGTTACAAGAAAAGTTGCAAAGAGAGCATATTGAATTAATTCGCAAATAAAAGGTTGGTTATGAAAAAGATCATTTTTTGTATTAGTTGCTGCTTCTTGCTTGCAGCTGTTGTTATAGCTCAACCTAAAATGCAGTATACCGTCTCGATGCCTCAGGCTGCAAAGGGGAAATTTCATATAAGGCTTGATGCTGCTGGTTTTAACCAAGATTCGATTGTGCTAAAAATGCCCAATTGGATGCCAGGGTATTATCAGTTAATGAACTATGCTAATACAGTAGATTCTTTTGCTGCATTTAATCAAAATGGGAAAGCACTTTCAGTAAGTAAAATCAATAGCAATAGCTGGTTAATTGTAACATCAAAGAACAATCCATTTAGTGTAACATATCAAATCAAAACCAATCGAAAATTTGTTGCTAATAGTTTTATTGATAGTGCTCATGCATATATTGTTCCAGCCAATAATTTTTTTTATGTAGCGTCTATGCTGCAACTGCCGGTGCAAGTAAAAATCAACAGTACCGATCAACCTAGCTTCAAAAAAATTGCAACAGGACTAGAAATAGCAAAAGGGAAAACCAATGTTTTTACCGCACCCAATTTTGATATTTTATACGATTGCCCCATTTTAATTGGAGACTTAAAAGAATTGCCAGCCTTTACGGTAAGGGGTGTGCCACATCGTTTTATTGGGTATAATATGGGCAGTTTTGATGAAGTACTTTTCATGAATACATTGCAAAAAGCGATAGCGCAAGGGGTTCAAATTATTGACCATATTCCTTTTAAAGAATACACTTTTATTGGAATTGGTCCTGGTAGAGGTGGTATAGAACACTTGAATAATACCACGGTCAGTTTTAGTGGAAATGAATTAAAAACACCCGCTGATATCAATCGAATCATGAACTTTTTGAGTCATGAATATTTTCATCATTACAATGTAAAAAGAATAAGACCAGTAGAGTTAGGGCCTTTTGATTACGACAAGGGGAGTAAGACCACGCAGTTATGGATCAGCGAAGGCTTATCGGTTTACTTTGAATACTTAATGGTGAAGCGGGCTAAGATTGTAGACAGAACAATGTTTTTGAATAACCTTGCCAATAATATTACAGCTCACGAAAATAACCCTGGCAAAGCGCACCAAAGTTTATTGCAAGCCAGTTACAATACATGGGTTGATGGACCTTTTGGTACCAGCGGGGCCGATAAAAACAAAGCCATTTCTTATTATGATAAAGGTCCTATCGTAGGGATGTTATTAGACCTTGCCATTCGCAATGCGTCGAACAATCAATTCAGTTTAGACCATGTAATGCGCGTTATGTATAAAACATATTATCAGCAATTGCAAAGAGGTTTTACGGATGCTGAATTTCAGGCAGCATGCGAACAGATGGCAGGCAAGTCTTTGGCTTTTGAGTTTGAATATATATCTACCACCAAGGAGTTAGATTATCAAAAATACTTGGGGTATGCTGGCTTAACCCTTACCAGTTCTGAAGTAGAGAAAGGAGGGCAAAAAAAGTTGCAATATAAAATTGATGTATTGCCATCGCTTAAACCAGATCAAATGGCTATTTTAAATAGTTGGTTGGGGGATTAAAATCTCCGTTAAAACACGGTTGTTCATCTTTTCGCTATACCTTATTTTGTCTCATTAATCTAAGCGTATGCGAAATAGAAATTTATTGGTGCATTGCAAACTGATGCTGATTATAGGGCTAGGTTGCATCATTGGATCTTGCACACGAATTCCATTGCAAAGCATTACATTATCTGAACGCATTCAAGAAGAAGGTGCTAGAATGCATCAACTCAATATTTTATTGCTGCATCAACTATTTGCAGAGAAAAAAGCAAGGGTGAATGATTTTATCAAGAATGAGTATACGCCTAGTATTATTCATAAAATGACCAGTGATTTAGATGAAGACCTAGATGCTAAAACCGAATTACCACAAATAATGGCTGCAGCATTACCCATGATTAATGAGCGTCAGTATGCCATGCAAATAGCGTTAGATTCTGCAAAAATTAAAATTGTGGATCAGCTCAATGCCGATTTTGCAAAATATAATATGGCTAATACCGAAATGAAAAAATTATTAGAATCCGTAGTAAAATTGAATGAAGAAAAAAAGCAATTATTAAATCAATCGAATTGGTTTAAAAAGAAAGGCATTGATTACGATCAATTGGCTGAACTATTAGATCGATTCATTCATTCATCCGGAAATATCGGCGGGCTGATAGTGAATTTGAATAAGGATTTAAATAAAGTATTGAACCAATAACTGTTCCTATGAATAACCAATGGCAAAAAAAAGCAAAGCAAGCTCAAAAGGAAACGGATGCTGAAATGGCCAATCAAATTGTACAATTAAGTAGCATTAAACAAAAAGATATAGACCAGTTATTGGCTGAAAATAAAATGGATTCGGCTGAGTTTGATCAGTTGATTCGACTCATTAAAGACCAAACCAAGAGCAATAATGATAAAATCAAAGCGCTTTCCAATATGCAGAATGGACTCGAGCTATTGGTAGGTTTAGTAGGTAAATTGATTTAGGTCATTATGCGTTCCCCCCAAAATCCTTAATTTTGCCCTCTCATGAAGGCAAAAACACTCAAAAAGGATAAGGTTAATATTATTACCCTAGGTTGCAGTAAAAATTTAGTAGACTCAGAAGTATTAAGTGGTCAACTGGCTGCTAATGATATTGATGTAGTGCATGAGAATGCCAAACTAGACCATAATATTGTGGTGGTAAATACATGTGGATTTATAGATAAAGCCAAAGAAGAAAGTATTAATACCATTTTAGATCAGGTTGAACTCAAGCGTAGAGGTAAATTAGATAAAGTATATGTTACTGGTTGTTTAAGTGAACGATATAGAGGCGATTTAGAAGCTGAAATGCCAGAAGTAGACGCTTGGTTTGGTACATTAGAATTACCCTTGATTTTAAAGCAATTTGAAGCAGATTATAAAGCAGAACTGTTGGGTGAACGTATGTTGAGTACTCCCAAGCATTATGCTTATTTAAAAATTGCAGAAGGTTGTAATAGAACATGCTCATTTTGTGCCATTCCTTTGATGCGCGGAAAACATATCAGTCGATCTATTGAAGACCTTGTGGCCGAAGCCGAATCCTTAGTTCAAAAGGGCGTGAAAGAAATTATGTTGATTGCCCAAGAGCTTACTTATTATGGATTAGACCTATATAAAGAACGTGCATTACCTAAATTGTTAGATGCGCTGGCCGATATCAAAGGGTTGGAGTGGATTCGATTACATTATGCTTATCCTAGTAAATTTCCTTTGGAAATTTTAGAAGTAATGCAGCGGAGAGATAATATTTGTAATTACTTAGACATGCCTTTGCAACATGCAAGCAATCGTATGCTCAAAGCCATGCGTCGAAATATTACCCGCGAAGAAATGTCTGAATTGATTCACCAGATTAAAGCAGCTGTTCCAGGTATTTGTTTAAGAACCACATTGATTGCGGGTTTCCCGGGGGAAACCGAAGAAGACGTAGAAGAATTGAAAGCATTTTTACAAGAACACCGTTTTGATCGAGTAGGTATTTTTAATTATAGTCATGAAGAAAATACCAGTGCGTATGATCTTGAAGATAATGTTCCTGCTGAAGTAAAAGCGGCTCGTGCACAAGAAATTATGGAAGTGCAGCAAGAAATTTCTTACGAGAAAAACCAAGAAAAAATTGGAAAGGTTTTTAAAGTATTAATTGATAAAAAAGAAGCAGG
>JBMLPQ010000132.1:0-1399 GCA_049242025.1 Sediminibacterium sp. | reverse complement strand
TCAAAACATACTTTATAGGTGTCTTCAATTTGCCAAAGTATCACAGCTGCAATTTCAATGGGGTTACCCAATTTATCGTTTACTTTTAACTTGGTACTTTCTAAGCTTTGCAAACGTAGCGACACTTTTTGTTTGGTGTACAATGGATTTACAAAAAATAGTCCATTGTCTTTTACCGTACCTACATACTTACCAAAAAAAGTAAGCACTACACTGGTATTGGGTTGAACTACTACCAAACCCAACAGTAAAAAGAAGATTACAATAAAATCAATAATAGCGCCCCAAATAAGGGCATATTTTAATCCATCTTCTGCACCCTTAATTTGCGTGAGTGCAAAAATACCTGCCACCAATAAAATAGTAACCAATAATAAAACCATGAACCCTTGCGCCGCTTTAATGGTCTTTTCCATAATTTTCATTTTAATATTAATATGATATCAAAATTATAGCATTTCTTGAAATTTCCAAATAAATCTGCTTTTAGTACCTTTGCCGCCTGCAACAAGCAGTTTAGATCATGAAGCAACCGAAGAGATATTTAATTACCGCAGCCCTACCCTACGCTAATGGGTTGAAACATATAGGACATTTGGCCGGTGCATACCTACCTGCAGATATTTACGTGCGCTATTTAAGGGCACAAAAAAGAGACGTGGTATTTGTTTGTGGAAGCGATGAACATGGTACAGCCATTCCAATTCAAGCTACCAAAGAAGGCACCACTGCACAAGCCATTATTGATAAGTACCATCCCATTATAGAGCAAAATTTTAACGACTTAGGTATCTCTTTTGATATTTACCATAGAACCAGCTCGCCTATTCACCATGAAACTGCTAGTGAATTTTTTACGGCGTTAAATAATAAAGGCGACTTAATTACCAAAGAATCTGAACAGTATTACGATGAACAGGCCCAAAGCTTTTTAGCCGACCGATACATTAAAGGAACCTGTCCTAACTGTGGTTTTCAAGCCGCTTACGGAGATCAGTGTGAGAGCTGTGGAAAGAGTTTAAGCCCAGATGAATTGATTAATCCAGTAAGCACTTTAAGTGGCAATACACCAGTTAAAAAATTAACCAAGCACTGGTACCTCCCTTTAGACAGACATGAAGATTTTTTACGCAAATGGATCATTGAAGAGCATGGCAATGATTGGCGCTCAACGGTTGTAGGCCAATGTAAGAGTTGGATTGATGGAGGCTTGCAGCCAAGAGCAGTTACCCGCGACTTAGATTGGGGTGTTGCATTGCCTGCTGATGTAGAAGGCGGCAAAGGCAAAGTCTTATATGTATGGTTTGATGCACCCATTGGTTATATCAGTGCCACCAAACAATGGTCATTGAACACCGGAAAAGATTGGAGACCTTATTGGGAAGACCAAGACACCAAG
>JBMLPQ010000131.1:0-5171 GCA_049242025.1 Sediminibacterium sp. | reverse complement strand
TTTATTAAAAAAAGAAAATCAGGTGAAAGCCTTACAGAATAAGCAACAAAATTATTTAATATTTGGAATTGTTGGGCTACTACTTATTGGTTCATTTACAAGTTTTTTATTCTTCACTCGTTTTCGGGTACAACAACAGAATAAATTATTAGCGGCAAAAGTTACTGCTGTTGAGTTCGAAAAAGATAAAACAAGAATGGAATTAACTGCTTTGAAGAGTCAGATGAATCCGCACTTTATATTTAACGCGCTAAACAGTATCCAGGAGTTTATTATTTTAAATGATAAGAAAAAAGCAAATCAATTCATGGGAAAGTACGCTGATCTTGTAAGAAGTACTTTAAATATGAGTGATAAGGAAAGTATTACGCTAGATGAAGAAATAAAAACACTAGAATTATATCTCGAATTAGAAAAATTAAGGTTTGAAGATAATTTTAGTTATGCTATAGATGTATCAAGAGACCTACTCGAAAGGAATTATAAGCTACCAGCAATGCTTATACAGCCCTATATTGAAAATGCTATAAAGCATGGCTTACTCCATAAACAAGGAGCAAAAAATGTGAACATTCAATTTAATATTGATTCAATAGATCAATCAATCATTAAGTGTATCATTGAAGATAATGGAATTGGAAGAGTTCGTTCTGCTGAGTTAAATTCAATGCGCTTAAAAAAACATACCAGTTTTTCAACTGGAGCTACTCAAAAACGCCTTGAACTTTTAAATAAGGGGAAAGAGAATTCTATTGTTGTGCAGTTCGAGGATTTAAAAGATTCATTTGATCAAGCAATTGGAACCAGGGTTACGTTAAGAATAGCCGCTATTCAGACAGATTATTTAGCTTAAGAAGTCATTTACAAACTTATAATTACGTTTTACAAAACGTTCTTGTTAATCACTAACCAATTGTAGAAGTTTGTGTAATCAATTTTATTTCCATCAGTTGGTATAAAGTAATAGCAGATATTGGTTAGGATAGTGGTAATGGGGGGCATTCATCACTATCCACCAATCTGCTTATTTTTACCAATTCTCTTTTATATTTATGCTAAATGGAAGAATCAAAAATCAAAGCAATAATTGTAGATGATGAAGGAAGGGCAAGGAGAATATTAGAGAATTTTATTACGGAGTATTGCCCTGAAATTTCAATTGTTGCAATGGTTGAAGATGTTCCTCAAGCAGTAAAAGCCATAAAAAAATTTCAACCAGAACTTGTTTTTCTAGACATAGAAATGCCTGGCTATAACGGCTTTCAATTATTAGAATTTTTTGAAGAAGTTAATTTTGAAATTATATTCACTACAGCTTATAGTGAGTTTGCCCTAAAAGCCTTTCAGGTAAGTGCAATAGATTATTTATTAAAACCAATTCAGATAGACCAGTTGGTACATTCAATCGCTAAGTTTAAAAAAATCAGAACCAACTCTTTAATTAAAGAAAGAATAGAGACTTTACAAAGTAATCTTAAAGAGAAAAAGATTAATAAAATTGTAGTTCCACTAAGTGAAGGAAGCCTGTTTTTAGCATTATCTGATATTGTGTATTTAAAATCAGAAGGCAGTTATGTGAATTTTTACTTGAAAGATGGTACTAAAATTTTAGCAAGTAAAAATATTAAAGACTTTGAGCAACAGTTATCCGATTATGAGGGTTTCTTTCGAGTTCACAGGAGCTATTTAATCAATACAGCTTTTGTAACTAGTGTTTCCTCCGATCATCATACTGTTATTTTACAACAGCATACTTCGGTATCTATTGCACGTGATAGAAAACAAGACTTTTTACATTTTTTAAAACAACGTATAAGCTAAATCCCAAAAAAGCTTTTTTTGAATCCTATAAAAACTCCTTTTTCATTTTCTTTTACGGGATAGGTCTTTAGAAAATATCCCTCCCCACTAGTGTTTCTGCCGTTTTGAATAGAAAAACGATACCGGTGTAAAGGACAAACCACATTACCCAAACTATCCATAAATCCATTGGCCATAATCCCACTTGCATGAGGACATTTGTGTGCAAAGGCAAATATTTTTTGATCTTTTAAAGCCAAAGTAATTTTTTTACCATCGGCTTCAACTATGCACATTTGGTTTTCTTGCCATTGCAGTTCGCTTGCGTAATCGGCAACTTTAATCCAACTGAATGCTGCTTCTTCCAATTAGTAAAGCATTGTTTTATAGGGATAACGAATGCCATACATTTCTCGTACTTTCTCTAAAATGAGCTCTCTAAGGGCGTCTAAATTTTGTTTTTCTGTGGCTGATACAAATACACAGTTACCATTGGTAGCTAAATCCCATTTATCTTTTAAGTCTCTCAAAATTTCTTCCTTAACACTGTCTTCTAACCATTCGTCAAAGTTCTTTTGAACATACAAATCCATTTTATTGAAAATGGTGAGCATAGGTTTTTCAAAAGCTTTTAGCTCTTGTAATGTTTTATTCACAACCCCTATTTGATCTTCGTACTGTGAATGAGAAACGTCTACCACGTGTAATAAAATATCAGCTTCCCTCACTTCATCTAATGTACTTTTGAAACTTTCGACCAAATGGTGAGGTAATTTCCTTATAAATCCTACAGTATCGCTAAGTAAAAATGGCGTGTTTTCGAAAACAACTTTACGCGTAGTGGTGTCTAAAGTTGCAAATAACTTGTTTTCTGCAAACACTTCACTTTTGCTAAGAATAGTCATTAATGTACTCTTACCAACGTTGGTATAGCCTACTAAAGCAACTCGAATAAACTCACCACGCTCTTTACGTTGAGTAAAAGATTGTCTATCAATCTCGGTTAAGCGTTTGCGAAGTAAGGAGATTTTATCTTTTACAATACGTCTATCGGTTTCAATTTCAGTTTCACCTGGTCCCCTGGTCCCTATACCTCCTCCTTGTCTTTCTAAGTGCTTCCACATTCCTTTTAAGCGCGGCAACAAATATTGGTATTGAGCAAGCTCTACTTGCACTTTTGCTTGCGCTGTTCTAGCTCTTCGGGCAAAAATATCTAAAATTAAATCGCTTCTGTCAATGGTTTTAACATTCAGCTCTTTCTCAATATTCGAGATTTGTGATCCAGTTAATTCATCATCAAATATGACAAGGGTAATATTTTTACCATTTACATATTGTTTGATTTCTTCTAGCTTTCCTTTTCCAACAAAAGTTCTACTATCTGGGTGAGCTAGTTTTTGTGTAAAACGTTTAACTGCAATAGCTCCAGCTGTTTCAGATAAAAAAGCTAATTCGTCTAGGTATTCCTCTGCCTGCTCGTTGGTTTGATCCTTTAAGATTACACCTACTAGTACTGCTTTTTCCTCAACGGAGATGAGTTGTTTTTTCTCTATCAAATGAATAATTTATAGTCCACTAATGGAAATACCCAATGTAAATCTGTTCATTGAAGCACCTGCCCCTTCTCTTAAAACAGATGTGATTTGGTAACTTCCTTGTAAACCTATGATGCCATAACCAATTCTACCAGTTAGAGCAATGGGTGTAGTATTAAAAAATCTTTTCGATACTTCTTTTTGTATAAAGCTGTTGCCGTATACTGTTTGGCCGTTTTTATCTACTAAATTTTTTCCCTTTGTATGCGTTCTAAGTAGGGTTCCAACTTTAGCTCCAATGGCAAACTTCCATGATTTTGCTGGATTTTCTGGATTGGTATAATACCTAATTTCAATAGGAATTTCCAAAAAGATATTGGTTACTTTAAATTTATCGAAGTGATTTAAACTATCTGCAATGGTAAACGGAAGACGAGCTCCTGTAGATTTAATATTGACGTTTACATTGTCAAAAAAAATATTGCTTGAACCAATACCTGCACCATATGCTAAGCTCATTCTTTTATTATTTTTGAAAGGCTTATCAAACATCACATAAAAGTTAAAGTGACGGCTCAATCCATTTCCAGTTCTAACACTATCTGGTCTACCTGTCCATCTATCTATACCATATTGAATCATAAAATGATCTTTGGCACGGCCACTTAAGTCAATTTTACTCCAATCTTTTTTCTTGTTTTCGGTAGTTTGTGCAGTTGCGCTAAGCCCTATTAACACGGTAATTGCTAAAAATATCTTTTTCATTTTGGTTGATTACAAGATTATTCCCCTTGCAAGGGCACAAAAATAGTTAAAATGCATCCATCTTATTGGTTAAAAATTAGTCAATAAGTTAGTTTTCGACCTCAAATTTTACAAATTTCAGGGTAGAACGGCATATAAATTTTATATTTATGCTTTGTAGCATGCAAAATCGCACTTGATGAACACTGATTTTTTAAAAGGGAAAAAAATTTTAATAGCAGAAGATGACTTTGTAAATCAAAAACTGATTACCCATTCACTTACTGTAACTGGAGCTAGTTTTGACATAGCTGGTAATGGATTAGAAGCGATAGAACTGCTAAAACAGCAATCTTACGATCTTATTTTGATGGATATTAATATGCCAGAAATGGATGGATTTGAAGCAACACAAATCATAAGGGCAGAAATTAGTAAGACCATTCCGATAATAGCTATGACTGGCTGGAGCAGTAGAACCGAAGGAGATAAATTTACCCGAATGGGAATGAATGCTTATTTGGCTAAACCTTTTGGTTTAGACAGTTTATACAAGATACTAGATGATATTTTTAACGCACCCCCGCCATCCAAACCCAATAATGCCAACTTTGGGGTTAAAGCCCCTGAAGCGGTTACAACCGTTTCAATAGACCTAGATATGTTAAATGAGTTGGCAGAAGGCGATAATGAATATAAGACCACAATTATCAATATGTTTTTAGAAAGTATGCCCGAAAGCATACAAAAAATGCAAGATGATTTAGCAGCAGAAGATTGGGATAATTTTTATAAATCGGCCCATTATGCAAAGTCATCTCTGTCGGTAGTTCGTGTTCCAGACATGCATACATTAGCCAATACCATGGAGGTAAACGCTAAAAAACAAGAAAAGTTAGAAACTATAGCTCCATCCCTTAAACTATTCATCAAGTATTATGAATTAGCAAAAGAGTTGTTGCACGAAGAAGTAAGAAAACTTAGTTCTTGATCATTACATTAACTGAATATTATTTTGAATTTTAAAGATCTCGGTTTAGAGGAAAGATTGTTAGAGGGGATTGATGCCATGGGCTATGAAACGGCCACCCC
>JBMLPQ010000130.1:0-17056 GCA_049242025.1 Sediminibacterium sp. | reverse complement strand
GGCCCCCCAGCAAAAATGGTTTTAGAAACCACATTAGAAGATTGGGATAAAGCTTACCATTCAATTTTAAGATGGAAAGTGGCGCTTACACAAGCAATTGTTCCCAAAATGGTGGATGCGGGTTATGGCCGGATTGTATATATAGAAAGTGTTTCTGTAAAACAGCCAGTAGAAAATTTAGTATTAAGTACTTCTTTAAGATTAGCTGTAGTAGGCATGGTTAAAACCCTTTCGCAAGAAATAGCTACAACAGGTGTTACATTAAATATATTAGGACCAGGCTCGCACAATACACCTGCTATTAATAGGCTTTATACTAAAAAAGCCGAACAAACCGGATTACCCTTTGATCAAGTAAAAGAAATGGGTATTCAACAAATTCCAGTGGGCATGCTAGGAGAAGCTTCTGATTTTGCTGGATTGGCCATTTGGTTATTAAGCCCACAAAGTAAGTTTATAACAGGCCAAACCATTACCATAGATGGCGGAGCTGTTAAAGGAATTATGGGTTAGTAGAGAAATGAATGGTTTGTTTTTTCAAAAATCTACTAAGATTCTCATGACCAATTCTTAGTCCTCCAACTCCACTCATATTAAAACTAAGGTTGTCTCCATAATGTAAGATAGCAGTTAGCGCTGCTTCATTAATACTTACAGAACCTGCATTTATTCGAATGGCAATATCTAAAGCTTCCTCATCAGTAGCAGCAAAAACTCCAGCCCCTAAGGAATATGGAGTAGCATTGGCTAATTCAATTAATTCTTCTGTTGTGCTAAAAGACATGATGGGCATGATAGGACCAAATGTTTCCTCGTTCATTAATAACATATTATGGGTAACATTCACCACAATGGTTGGTCTGCAATAAAATCCACCATGAATCTCTTCGCAACGGTCACTACCAGTCAAAATAATTGCACCTAATGATTTTGCATCTTCTAAATGGGTATTGATTGTAAGTACTTGTTTTTCAAAAATGATAGGCCCAATTTTACCATTTGTAGAATCTTCAACTGTCAACTCCAATGCTTTTGTTTTTTCAACTAGAAGATCTACTAATTGATCATGAATAGATTCATGCACATAAATTCTTTCAAAACTCAAACAGCTTTGACCAGCATTGGCAGTACTCCCCTTGATTATTGCATTTGCAGCCAATTCTAAATTGGCACCAGCTAAAACAATAGCAGGATCTTTTGCACCAATCTCCATTAAAACAGGAGTTAGTTTTTTACTTGCAGCTAACGCAATTTTCTTAGCAGTATTTACCGAACCAATAAAACAAACTAAGTCTGCTTGATCAACCATTAAAGCGCCAATAGCAGCATCCCCTGGAGTAAATAAAAGCACTTGATGTAAGCCAGGAACTGCCAGAATGGTTTTATTCATTACTTCAATAAAACGAGGAGTTATTTCACTAGGTTTTACAAATACAGCAGCACCAGAAAGTAAAGCAGGAAGCGTATCCATCATAGACAAAGCCAACGGAAAATTCCATGGACTAATTATAGTAACCAATTGAAAAGGAATCCAATTAGGCGATTCTTTGTAAAAGTGATTGGCAGTAGTACACCATTTATCAATAGCGTCAATTACCCAATCCACTTCAGCAGTTGTTTCCCATTTTCTGCCAGTATCGGAGGCAAGCGCACCAATCAACAATTCTCTATTAGCAATAATTGATTTCTTCCATTCTTGTAATACAGCAATTCGGTTACTGATACCCATTCGCAGCCAGGCATCTTGACCACTTCGTAATTTCTTGCAACATTTAACTATTTGCGCTGTAGTACAATCCGGAATTTCATAATCGTACGCTCCAGTTCTAGGATTTCTAACTCGCATATTCGCCTATAAAGTTATGCTTTGCGAACGTATTTTGTGAGAATAAATATGATTCTTACTTAATCAGTAGCTTATGAAACTTCTCTACCTCCGCTTTCTCAATAGGAGTTAAATGCTCTTTTCTATTGTATTTATCAAAAAGAAAAATCACCCTTTTATGTTGTGGATATTTAGCTAGAATAGCTTCCATTTTTTCACCCAATGGAAAATCTTTTTCGAACAGGGGTTTACCCACCGATGCTGGTGCTTTTTCTCTGGTATGCATTCGATTGATGGTAGCTTCTAAAGTTGCTAATAAATTAGCAGGCATATCAGGTACTTTACTCGCTTTAGCCAATAAACCCTGCAACTGTTTTTTACTTAAACTACCTCTCTCTTCATATTGGTGCATTAAACTCATTACAAACAGCGCGTCAGGATTATGCTTGTAACAAATTTCCAGCACCCTATCTATAATATCCAATTTCCCTTTAGGCATTTTGCGAAGATACACTAAAGAATATGACGTATATTTCTGAATTAAATTCAGCGAATATGCATAAACTGCTTTTAGGTTTGCTCCTTATTACTGGTGCAAACTATTCTATTGCCCAAACAAGTAAAGAACCATTATCCGAAAATGTAAACGACTATTTCAAACCCATGAAATGGCGCAGCATTGGGCCTTTCAGAGGAGGCAGGTCTAATACAGGCACAGGGGTTAAAGGAGATATCCATACCTATTATATGGGAACCACAGGCGGTGGATTATGGAAAACGAATGACAGAGGAATTACCTGGAATAATATTTCGGACGGGCAGTTTAAAACAGGATCAGTAGGTGCTATTGCAGTATCAGAAAGCAATCCCAATATTGTTTACGTTGGAATGGGAGAACATGCAATGCGAGGAGTAATGACGCATCATGGAGATGGCATGTATAAAAGTACAGATGCAGGAAATACTTGGAAAAAAATTGGACTAGATGCTACACAGCATATTGCACGTGTAATTATAGACCCAACCAATCCAGACATTGTATACGTTGCAGCACAAGGCGCATTATACAGCAATTCAACAGAAAGAGGTATTTACAAAAGCACCGATGGAGGAACAACATGGAAAAAGATTTTATACATCAACGATAAAACAGGATGTGCAGAGTTATCGATGGATGCAAAAAACCCTAGCATTTTATATGCAGCTATGTGGGAACACGGAAGATTACCTTGGAAAGTAATTAGTGGTGGAGCAGGAAGTGGCTTGTATAAGTCTACCGATGGCGGGGCCAATTGGGAAAAATTACAAACAGGCTTACCAAAAGAAATGGGCAAGATGGCGATTGCAGTAAGCGGTGCAAATTCAGATAAAGTATATGCATTAATAGAAAGCGATTTTGACAAAAATGCAGGAGGACTTTACGTTTCAAATAATGCAGGAAAAAGTTTTAGTCAGGTTTCTGCGGAACATAAAATCATTCAGCGTGCATGGTATTATATAGAAGTATTTCCAGATCCAAATAATGAAAACACCGTGTATGTATTAAGTGCGCCTGCATTAAAATCAATTGATGGCGGGAAAACTTGGGAAAACCTACAAGGTGTGCACGGAGACTATCATAATCTTTGGATCAATCCAAGCGATTCAAAAAATTTAGTAATGGCCGATGATGGAGGTGTAACCATTAGTTTTAATGGAGGACAAACATGGAGCAGTCAAAGCAATATGCCAACCGCACAGATGTATCGCATTAATGTAGACAATTTATTTCCTTATAATATTTATGGAGGGCAGCAAGATAATTCATCAGTAAAAATTGCAAGTAGGTCTTTTTCCGGTGGGATTACAACCGCCGATTGGTCTGCATCAGCAGGAGGTGAAAGTGCATTCTTAGCATTTGATCCAAATAATCCAAGATATGTATTAGGAGGGTCATATCAAGGAACAATTGAAGTATTAGATACCAAAACCAATGCAAGTACCAATATCATGGCAGCACCCATACAGTACTTAGCAATGGATGCAAAAGACATGAAGTATCGTTACAACTGGAATGCCCCAATCATTCACAGTCAACACGAGCCAGGCACGTACTATCATGGAGCACATGTATTATTAAGAACAAGAGATATGGGTAAAACATGGGATGAAGTATCACCTGATTTAACTCGCAATGAAAAAGACAAACAAGTAAAACCAGGAGTACCATTTACCAATGAATCAGTAGGTGCAGAAAACTATGGAACATTGAGTTATGTAATTGAATCACCCTTAGAAAAAGGAGTGATTTATACAGGCAGTGATGATGGATTAGTGTACGTTACAAAAGATGGAGGAGCAAATTGGAAAAACATAACGCCTGCAGGATTAGCAGAGTGTTTAATCAATGCAATTGAAGTATCTCCTTTTGATAAAGCAACTGTATATATTGCAACCACCCGATACAAATTTAATGACCATACACCAGGTTTATACAAGAGTACAGACTATGGAAAAACTTGGACGAATATCAGTAATGGAATACCCGTAGGATCTTTTACACGCGTGGTAAGAGAAGACGATAAAAGAAAAGATTTATTATATGCAGGAACAGAAAACGGAGTATATATTTCTTACAATGGAGGAAAGAATTGGGCTCCTTTTCAATTGAATCTACCCAATACACCCATTACCGATTTACGTGTACACCAAAACAATTTAATTGCAGCAACATCAGGTAGATCATTTTGGATATTGGATGATTTAACAACCGTTCGTCAATTTAAATCGGCCCCTACTAATTTATCTGTATATCAACCAGCACCTGCTATTTTAGCAACTGGTAGTTCCGAACTAGACGGCAATAGCGCAGACTTTGATGGTACTAATCCATACAGAGGTGTTAATCCCGCAACAGGAATAGTAGTCTACTATGATTTGCCTGAAACAAAAGATAAAGTAGTAACCATGACCATTAAAGATGGTTCTGGAAAAATCATCAGAACCTTTAGTTCTAAAGCAAACCCGAATTATAAAAGATACGATGGTGCTCCACCAAGAGATCCACAATTATCTACTAATAAAGGGCTCAATAGATTTGTATGGAACCTAAGACATGCAACCATGCCAGGTATTCCGAATACTTATATTGAAAGTAGTTTCCGAGGACATAAAGCCATCCCAGGAACTTATAGCATCAGCATTGAAGCAGACGGAAAAACAGTAAGTACCAATGCAACCATATTAGCTAATCCAAACTATCCTACAACTGCAGCAGAGTATAGTGCATTTGATGAGTTTATGACAGGTATGGAAACTACTGTAAAAGAAATGCATGATATGGTAAACGATCTATTTACTAAGAAGCAACAATTGGATCAACTGATAAAAACACTTCCGAATGGTACAAGCAAAACCAATGCAGAAGCATTGGCTAAAAAAATACAAGCTTGGGACGAAGAAATGATTCAGCGCAAGTCTACCGCTTATGATGATGCAGAAAACTTCTTAAATAAATTTACAGCCAACTTTATGTTCTTAATGAATCAAACGGAAAGTGATATTCCAAGGATTAATAAACCCAATGAAGATTTATTAAAACAATATACCACACAATGGCAGGCATTAAAACAAAGAGGAGAAAATTTAAATAAAGTAGAAATCCCTGCATTAAATAAGCAATTGTTTAATGAAGGAATAGGCGCCATTCGAACAAATTAATATTGCCTTACACAACTGACCAATATATTTGTGAGACTAAATCATGCTAAATGAAAAAGTTCTTACGATATATTGGTTATTTTTTTGGCGCTATCTTATCAATACTGTTGGTATTATTTGTTGTTTATTTTCAACCAGACAGAAGTTTGGATGAACTAAAACCATTGTATGTAAACAATGAATCGGAGTTTATGCCATTGATGGGCATGAATGTGCATTATAGAGACCAAGGAAATCCGAATGATTCAGTTCCTTTAATTCTAATTCATGGTACCAGTTCTTCCTTACACACATTTGAAGAAGTAGTTAAAAGAATTAATAAAAATAGAAGGGTCATTACTTTAGATATGCCCGCATTTGGATTAACAGGACCCAATGCCAACAATGAATATAGTTTTAAGTATTACAGTCAATTCTTAGACTCATTTTTAACCAAACTCAATATTCCATTATGTGATATAGGAGGGAACTCTTTAGGCGGAGGAATTTCTTGGCAGTTTGCAACTTACTATCCCAATAAAGTAAGAAAACTCATTTTAATTGATGCAACAGGTTATCCTGTTATGAATGTAAAAGGATCAATTGGTTTTAAAATAGCTTCTACCCCAGTAATAAACAATGTGATGTTATTTATTACCCCAAAAGCATTGGTAAGTGCAAGCCTAAAGGGCATTTATCATGATCCAAGTATTATTAACCAAGAACAGATTGATCGTTTTCATGATATGGCAATTGCCAAGGGAAATAGAAAAGCATTATTGGCCATTTTCAAGAAGGGATTAGAGCAGGAGCCAGACAAAATTAAGACCATTCAAAAGCCCACCCTGATTATTTGGGGAGACAAGGACGGATTGATTCCAGTGCAAAATGCCACACTATTTAATAAAGATATCAAGGGAAGTAAGCTGGTAATTTTGAAAAATATAGGTCATGTACCTATGGAAGAAGACCCGGCAGCAACGGCAGCATTGATTAATGAATTTTAAAACGGGGCTAAGTTGGTAAAACGTTATACTGGTAAAAGAAATCGGGGACAATCACACCCCCCGATATGAATGCACCCCGATTTTAGGACGAAATCCTGATGCAATATGCTTAAATTTTTTTATTTTTTGATACCTAATTCTAGGTAATTATTCAAAATCTTTAAGATCGGTTTCAAAAGTATTGGTATTATTCACGACTTCCTTGATTGCTAGGTCCAATTTTTCGGCCGCTTCGTGTATTTGAAGTAATAAATTTTCCTTTTCTTCTTCTGTTACTAGGCCTTGCTTGATGATTTTGCTAATGCCTAAAATATCAGACAAAGGGCCTCTTACCATATGAGACTGTGCCCAAGCAATTTCTCGAAGCCGTTGGTTTTGTTGTTGCAAACCTTCTAGGGTAATAACGCTGGTAGTAATATCTTTTACCACCCCAATATATTTGTAAACGAATCCAACTTTATTTTTATAACTAATGCCACTGATGATGATATGTTTCAAATTACCCTTAGCGGTTTTTATTTCAATTTTAAACGGTTTTGACTCGCCTTCAATTGATTTTGCTGTGGCAATCCATTTTTCATACTGTTCCAAATAAGTAGGCAATACCAAATTGGAAAAGACATCAGGATGAGCAATGACTTCATTGGGCGTTAGATCTAAAATCCGAAACATTTCATCACTCCATACAGCTGAAGCATCTGGAAGGGATACTTCAAAGCTACCCACATGTGCAATGCCTTCTGCTTTGGATAATAATTCCTGAATAGTCAATGCTTTTTCAATTGCTGCTTTTTCTATGGTTACATCATGGAAGTAAGCTGCCGTAAACTGATATTTTCCTACCCTAAAAGGTGCTCCGCCTGTAATTCTAACTGACTTTATTTTTCCTTTGCTATTAATAATCCTGGTTTCAACTGTTTTAAAACTTGAATCATTTGTGAACTCCTTAAACTGTTGAATTACATATTCTAAATCTTCTGGAGGATGCAATTTTGATTGATGCATTCCAATCATTTCAGATTTTGAATACCCAAATAAAGAAACCGCTTTGTCATTTACATCCACTAAACTTCCAGTTGTAATATCTGCTATTAAAATAGCATCTTCAGCACCATCAAACAAGGCAGCATATCGAAGATCTACAATTCTTGTTTCTTCTTGTTGCTCCTTTAAGGCAGTGATATCATTACTAAACAATGTTAACCCTAAAATTTTTCCATGTTGATCTACAATAGGACTGTATTTATTTTCATAAAATCGTCTTTTCCCATCAGGAAATAAATAATTATTAGTGATTACAAAGCTTTCCCCAGCAATTGCTCTATCATAATTGGTCTTAGCAAAATCTATTAAGGTGGGGGGCAATACATCAAAAACACTCATTCCAACAGTGACTTCTTTTTTAAGAGCAGATTTTGCAAAAGCAATATATGAGTCGGAGAATCCTAAAAAACGATATTGCCTATCTATCGCAATTACAAATAAATCTTTAGGACTATTTAAAATAGCTTTTAAAAAAGCATTGTCTTTGATGACTTGCTTTTTAGTTTTTTCAAATTCCTTTTGAGTGATACTAAAATTAGCAGAGAGCTGTTGTGTTTGGGTGATATCTAAATGGGTTCCTATAATCATTCCCGTTAAATCACCTGCTTCATTTCGCATGGCCAATGCCCTACTTAAAATGGTAACCCACTCTCCATTCGCATGCAACATTCTAAACTGTTGGGTATATTCTTTTTCAGGATTTAAAATAAAATCTGAAAAATACGCTTTGGCTGTAGAAAGGTCTTCTGGATGTAACCAATTTTCCCAAACTTCTTTGATGGAATATTTAGACCAATCAGCACTTGCATAATCTGCATGGCCAAGCATTTCAAAATAATACCTATTACACCATAGTTCTTGTGTTAGTACGTCATACTCCCATCCGCCCAATTTGCCAACCGCTAATAAGGTTTCATATTTAGAACTATAAGCATTAGAGGGCATTCTAGAGGAATTGATTCAAATAAAAATATCAATTAGGTAGCATATAAATGAATACAAGTATAAATTTTTTGAATAATATCAATTAAACGTCTGAAATTTCAGGTTTATACGCTATTAATAATCATCAATATTGGTGAATATTTCATCAAAAGCGCCAGTACTAGTAACAATATCTCTGATCACCTGATCTAATTTTTCTGCTGACTCGTGCAAATCTTGAATGAGTTGTAATTTTTCTTCATCAGTAGCTATATTCGCATTAATAATTTTAGTGATGCCTAAAATGGAGGACAATGGTCCTCTAACTAAGTGCGATTGCGACCAAGCAATATCTCTTAATTTTTGGTTCTGTAATTTTAAATTCTCTAAAGTTGCAATCCTGCTAGTATTATCTTTTATTACTCCAATAAATTTGACCATTTCCCCTTGAGCATTTTTATAAGTAACGCCACTAACTATTACATGCTTAATATTATTCTTGAAGGTTTTTATTTTTACTGATATTGGGTAAGACTCACCTTCAGAGGAAATGGCTTTCTCTGCCCATTCATTAAATCTTGCTTTATCTTCTTCACAAACTAGGCTAGTGAGAAGATTCTTTTGTCTCGGTATTTTTTTTGGAGACAATTCTACTATCTGAAACATTTGATTGCTCCAAATTGCTTTTCGTTCTGGAAGCAGTACCTCAAAACTACCTACCTGTGCAATCCCTTCGGCCTTCGAAAGCATCATTTGAACCATTAATGATTTTTCAATTATTGCTTTTTCTTTGCTAATGTCTAAATGAGTGCCAATAATAAATCCTGATAAATCTCCTGAATCGTCTCGCATGGCGATTGCCCTATCTAAAATAGTTATCCATTCTCCATTGCTATGCAGCATTCTAAATTGTTGCGCGTATTCCGCACTTGGATGTAAAATAAAATCAGCAAAATATTCTTTCGCCTTTTCTAAATCATCGGGGTGTAGCCAATTTTCCCAAACTTCTTTAATAGGATACTTAGCCCATTCTGCGGTATCTGGGTTTGCCCTTCCTAAAATTTCAAAATAAAATTTACTGCACCAAAGTTCTTTAGTAAGCACATCATACTCCCACCCTCCTAACTGACCAACCGCCAATAGGGTTTCATATTTTGAACTAAAAACTGAACTATTAAACATTGAACTATTTATATGTGAATTAAATATATTATTTTATTTCATAAATAAATTTATCAGAAAGAATATAATTGAAAATATAATTTATACGTCTGTTGATAAGATTAATTCGATACAAATTCTATCTTAACTTGTAACCACAAATACAGCACCATGAAAAATTGGACACTCTTTTTTATATTAAATGTCATATCATTTTCTTCAAACGCACAATCCCTTCAAATTGTAGAACAAAAATTAATCAAAAAAATAGAAGAGCATTATCCTGCAATGATGGAGCTCCTAAAAAATTCTGTAAATATCAATAGCGGAACATTTAATGTAGCTGGCGTAAAAGCAGTGGGTGATTTGTATGCGAAAGAATTAGAAAAATTAGGCTTTACCATCGAGTGGATCAATATGCCCGATTCTATTAAGCGAGCTGGTCATTTGGTAGCTACCAGAAAAGGCAATAAAGGAAAAAAGATGATGTTGTTGGGGCATTTAGATACTGTGTTTGAACCAGATATGCCTGCTAATCCATTCACTGTTTTAAACGATAGCACTATTACTGGTCAAGGAATAAATGACATGAAAGGAGGTGATGTGATCATTATTGCAGCCATGAAAGCCATGCACGAATTAAACTTGTTGAATAATGCTACCATCACCATTTATATGACAGGAGACGAAGAAAATGCAGGAGAGCCAAGAAGTATTACCAGAGGAGATTTTATTGAGTGTGCTAAGCAACACGATGTAGTACTTGCTTTTGAGGGGGCTGCAGGCTTTAATACAATTGCAACCGCAAGAAGGGGTGCTAGTTCATGGGAGTTAACGGTAGAGGGAAAGCAAGGACATTCCTCTGGCGTTTTTGGGGCTGCAGGATATGGGTCAATTTATGAGGCAGCTAGAATTGTGAATAGTTTTAGAGAAACATTAAGCAAAGAACCATACCTCACTTTTAATCCAGGTATTTTTATTGGAGGCTCCGAAGTTAGCGCCAACTTTGAACAACAGCGTGGTGAAGCGTCAGGAAAAACCAATATTATTTCGCCTAAAACATTTGTAAATGGAGACCTCCGTTTTTTAACTGAAGAACAAAAAAATAATGCCAGAAATGCTATGCGTAAAATTGTTTCAGCAAGTTTACCAGGCACTAAAGCAACCATTCATTTTCAAGATGGAATTCCTTCGATGGCACCAACCAAAGGAAATGAAGCATTGGCAAATATTTTAAGCAAAACCAGTGAAGACATGGGATTAGGGAAAGTAGTGCCAGGCAATCCGGGCAGTAGAGGAGCGGGAGATATTTCTTATGTGGCAGCTTATGCAGATTGCTTAGATGGATTAGGTGCTTCAGGAAAAGGTGCACATGCACCAGGAGAAACACTTAACTCAAAAGAGTTTCCTATACTTATGAAAAGAGCAACCGTTTTCATATACAGATTAACGCAAGCAGTCAACTAAAAAGTTTCTAATAGATTTACAAAAATTCCGCTGCTCCCATTACGACCCATGCCATAGTCAATAGCAATATTGGTATTGGTTTTCTTGCTCATTTTAATGCGCAAACCAAACCCATAACCAGCCGCAAATTCATTGGCTAAATTTTGTTGTTTGGCTTCATCGGAAGCGGTAGTTAAATTAAAAAAAGCCACACCACCCAATAGCCCATTTTTAGAAACCGGAAAACGATATTCCGTTTCACCATACCACATATTTTCGCCCCGAATTCTACCTTGAATATAACCCCTACCTGTTCTATTATACATATCCCAACCAATTGCGGGCATTTCTAAATAAGGTTGTTTGCCACTCATTAATAAACTTCCCATGGTCCAAAAACCAATGATATGTGGCCTTACCAGCTTTTTATTAGGATTCCAGTAGGTTCTATATTCATAATACAATGTGTTATGAGAACGAGTGCTTCCAAAAATTTCATTGTTGATTCTAAAAGTCATTTTAGCATACTTCCCTTTATGTGGATTAACCGAATTGTCTCTGGTGTCATACAAGAGGTTCAAGCTAATGCCAACTGAAGCATATTGATCTTGTCTAATTTTATTTTGGGTAGAGTAATTATAATGTGCAGTTAAATACTGATTAGCAATAGAGGTATCTAATAACTGGTCTACAACACTATAATGACGATCAATATTAATACCAACTCCTGCATACCATGATCCTAAAATCTTTTTATACAAGGTTTGATAAAAACGTAAATAATTGAATTTCATTGGCTCTTCTTTTGCAGAAGTATTAGGAACATCTTTGAAATTAATACCTAGTCCATACGTGGGCTGCGAAAAAATAAGCCAGCGCCAATCCCCCTGTAAAACCCATTCATCATCTTTTAAAAAAATCATATTTCGGGCATACAGATTAAACTGATTACGAGTGGTAATGGTTGCATTGGCCAATATATTAGACAAGTGCGTTTTATTAGCACTTCCCGATAAAAAGTTGGCACTAATGCCAGCCCCAATTACAAAACCCAATGCAGGATTGTAGCCCGGAATGGGTAAAATGCTGGTATACAATTTACGCGGAATCAGGGAGTCATTTTCTGGTTTTTTATTCGTTTTTTTGGTGCCAAAAATTACGTCAATAATATCTTTTTCAGGGAGTTTTACGTTCTGAGCAGAAGATGAATTAAATATACACTGCACTATAATAGTCAGTAAAAAGAGAGCAAATTGTTTCAAAAAGCGTGGTTTATTGGCAAAATAAATCGTGTATATTACAAAGGTACAATAAAGAAAAGAATATGAAAAAGCATATCCTACTATTAGTAATGATTTTGGGCATTATAGGGCTTAATAGCATTTCAATCAATGCGCAAATACTCCCATTAAGAGAACAAGCAAAATTGATTGACGAAGTAGTAGATGATCGATTAAACAACTTATTGCCACAGTTAATGGAAAAAACAGGCATAGATATGTGGGTAATGATCACCAGAGAATATAATGAAGATCCAATTGTAAAAACCATGTTACCCGCTACTTGGATAAGTGCAAGAAGAACAACCATGTTGGTATTTTATTATAACCCGCAAACCAAAGAATACACCAAATCTGCAGTAGCCAGGTACAATGTAGGAAGTTCAATTAAAGCAGCTTGGGATATGACAAAGTATCCAGATCAATGGGATGCATTAATGGCTTTAGTAAATAAACACCAACCAAAAAAAATTGGCCTTAATATCTCTAAAAGCTACGGACATGCAGACGGTTTAGATCATACAGAGTATGAGCAATTCATGCAAAAATTACCCGCTGCATTTAAATCAAAAGTGGTTTCATCAGAACCATTGGCGGTGGCTTGGTTAGAAACCAGAACAGCCAGAGAAATGCAATACTATCCACAAGTAGTGCAAATAAGTAAAGCCATCATTGCAGAAGGATTTAGCAGCAAAGTAATTACGCCAGGCATCACTACTTCAGAAGACTTAGTATGGTGGTACAGACAAAAAATTAACAGCTTAGGATTGGCAACATGGTTTCATCCTTCAGTAGAAATTCA
The DNA here is from genome assembly GCA_049242025.1 of Sediminibacterium sp. Taxonomy (GTDB): domain Bacteria; phylum Bacteroidota; class Bacteroidia; order Chitinophagales; family Chitinophagaceae; genus Sediminibacterium. The sequence continues at coordinate 3,889 of JBMLPQ010000130.1, read as the reverse complement.
ACGCAATGACCAAGTTGAATTTGATCATTTAAAAGCATTCAGTAATAAAGGGTATGATCCAAAAAATATTATTCAGCCGGGCGATTTATTACATGTAGACTTTGGTATCACTTATTTAAAATTGAACTCAGATATACAAGAGCATGCCTATGTATTAAAACCAGAGGAAACAGATGCACCTGAATATTTAAAAAATGCATTAGCCATTGGAAATCGATTACAAGATATTTTAACCAATCAATTTGCACTCAATAAATCGGGTAATAAAATTTTATCTGATGCATTAGCAGAAGCAAAAAAACAAAATATCAATGCCACCATTTATACCCATCCAATTGGATCACACGGGCATGCAGCAGGCCCTACGATTGGAATGTGGGATCAGCAAAATGGTGTGCCTGGAAGTGGCGACTACCCTATGTATTACAATACGGCCTATTCAATTGAGTTGAATGCAGCAGTAGAAATTAAAGAATGGAAAAAATCAATCCGCATCATGTTAGAACAAGATGGATACTTTGACCAAACTGGTTTTAAATACATCAGTGGAAGACAAACTAAATTACATTTAGTAGGAAATCCTAGCTGGCAGTAGTGTTATTGCTATTGTTTAAAGGAACCAGCCCACTCATAAAGTATGCAGGGATAGTGCAGATAATTATCCAAATAAAGAAGTCGTAATAACCCATATATTCACTGAGTAGTCCACTGAACATGCCAGGAATGATATAAGAGAAATACATCATGGCACTTGCAAAACTGAAATAAGCCAATCGATATTTACCCGGTGTGATTTCTTGTAATATATAAAATACTAGGGCTAGTAAACCAAAGCCATAACAGAAGTGCTGAAAAGCAACCATTAACATAATGGGGGTTTCGTCAACTGGCTGAAATAAAGCCAGATAAGCATAAACTAATAAAGAAAGATTCATTACTGCACATAAAAAAAGTAAGGTCATCCTATTTAAAGTTCGAGCAGCAACAAAATAGCCCGCAAGAAAACTACCCAACACAAAAGCAATCACGCCAAGTACGTTAAAAGTAAAGCTGGTTTCTTCTTGATCAAAAGCAAGCCCACCCTCAATTCTAGTAGCTGTAAAAAACAAAGGAGCTATTTTAATTGCCTGTGCTTCAGCTAAACGGTAAAAGAAAATAAATACTAAGCCAATGATGATGTTCTTTTTCTTAAAAAATTGAACCACAACATCCCAATAAATTACCACCGATTCAGGGGCAGACTCAACAGCATGAACTGCACCACCGCCTGCTGGTAAATTATTTGCGCTAATAACCCCCAATAGCGTCATTGCCAAAGCATAAATCATCATAATGGTCATCCAAGCAGCTTTTAACCCATAACTTTCTTCAATAACAAAAGCCAATGCAACTAAAGCAGGGCCAAATAAAGCTTTGGCAATACTTTTAAAAACTACTTGCCAACCTAAATATTGTTGTTGTTCTTTTTGGTTCAACTCGTGAATATAAATACCATCTGCAGCCAAATCTTGGGTTGCAGCAGCAAAAGCAATGGCTGTAAATAGGCCAATTGAAAGCCCAAAAAAACTATCCGCAATTAAACTCACTGATACTAATGCAAACAAAGCGCCTAAGAAAAACTGAGAAACATAAACGTAGTAGCGTTTGGTCATAAACATTTCTAACAAGGGAGCCCATAAAAACTTTAACGCCCAAGGAAGCATGATAAAGGAAGTCCAAAATGCAATTTCATTATCTGGCAAACCTAAAGAATCATACATAATTGCTGCTGTACTAGACAGCGCAATAAATGGGATACCCGAAGCAATCCAAGTGCTGGCAATCCAGCTGAGCGGAGCAATTTTGTTGGTAGTAATTTCAGACACTATAAACTATTAAGCTGTATAAATGATATGAATATACACTATTTTATCACTTATATCGAACGTTTAAAATAAGGAATCTTTCTATGCTTGGTTGCTTGCTCGTAAGCATAAGCCATTCCAATAATAGTTCCCTCTTGATAAGCAGAAGCCACAAAAGAAAGACCTACAGGTAAACCATGAATATCACCCATTGGAACCGTAATATGCGGATAACCCGCCATGGCAGCAGGAGGACAAAAATAAAAACCAGGATCTTGGTCTCCATTTACCCAATCAATGCAATGTGCTGGACCATAACTCGTACCTACAATCGCATCTAATTGATTGGCCTGCATGGTGCGATCAATAATACCACGAGCAGAAGTAGATTTTGCCAGTGCTGTTTTATATTCTTCGCTGCTTAAATTTCCTTTAGCATGGCTCATTTCAAGCAATTCTTGTTTAAAATAAGGCATGGTTTTTTCCGCATGTTTTTTATTGTACGCAATTAATTCACCCATGCTTTTCACCCCATTTTTTACAGTAGACAAATATTTATTGAGCCCATCTTTATACTCATAGAGTAATACCTGAAATTCTGATTCTCCTAAAGGACTGGTTTCTTTCACCAACTCAATAGGAACAATGGTAGCCCCCATTTTTTTCAATTGCTCAATTTCCTTTTGGTATAATGCCACAACTTCCTCTTGACGGCCTCTTAAAAAAGATTGCTCTACACCAATCCGTTTTCCTTTTAAAGCGTCTTTATTTAAAAAAGCAGTGTAGTCTTTTGCAATTTTGTCTTTGCTATTTAATGTAATGGGGTCCGCAGCATCTACGCCCACCATAGCATTCAATAGAACAGCCGCATCCGCCACGGTACGGGTCATAGGGCCGGCCGTATCTTGTGTAGCAGAAATAGGAATAATACCCGATCTGCTCACCAAACCAACCGTAGGTTTGAGCCCAACAATACCACAAAAAGAAGCAGGAGCAACTACAGAACCATCGGTTTCAGTACCCACTGCCACCGCACATAAATTAGCAGAAACAGCCACAGCAGATCCAGCACTAGAACCGCATGGAGAGCGATTGATTATATACGGATTTCTAGTTTGTCCGCCTCTACTACTCCACCCACTACTAGAACGAGTTGACCTAAAATTGGCCCACTCACTTAAATTGGTTTTAGCTAAAATAATTGCACCCGACTTACGCAATTGCAATACTACAAAAGCATCTTTGGCAGCAATATGATTTTCTAACGCCAACGAACCAGCAGTCGTATGCATTTTATCGGCAGTATCAATATTGTCTTTAATCATGATCGGAATCCCGTGCAAAGGCCCACGCAATTTGCCCGCTTTACGTTCCTTATCCATCTGTTCAGCCAATTGCATAGCTTCTGGATTCACTTCAATCACCGATAATAAATCGTGTCTTCCTTGGTCAATCTCACTAATTCTACGCAAATACAATTCAGTCAATTTTACCGAAGAAATGGTTCCTGCTTTTAAACCAGCTTGCAATTCGGCAATCGTGAATTCAGAAAATTCAAATTCATCTCTTCCAGAAGCAGCATCAGCAGCTATTTCAGCACTATCTTTTTTATTTTCTTTGGAGGGATCACTGCCGCCGCCACATCCAGTTAAAACAGTTGCAGCAGTGCCCGCTACTGTTACAGCCGCCGCAGCCGCCAAAGAACCATTGCGCAAAAATTTTCTTCTGTTCATAAATCAAAATTGAATAATGAAAATAACATAAAAAGGTCAATCCACTTTGTACATTTGCCGCATGCAAAAACCAATCATATGTGTAGGGGCCATTTTAGTAGATGAGCTCATTCATGCAGGACACGCCATACTTCCTGCAACAACCGTAGATGCCAAAACCACTAAGACCGCGGGCGGAGTGGCCCATAATATTGCAAAGCAATTGAGTATTTTAGGAGCAGATGTACAATTAATCAGTGTATTTGGAAACGATAGCGATGGAGATTGGTTAAAGCAATCTTGCTCAGCCGCAGGCGTAAAAATAGATGCCAG
>JBMLPQ010000129.1:0-3314 GCA_049242025.1 Sediminibacterium sp. | reverse complement strand
TTGAATGGCCGCCATTTTTGGATCAAATCCTACACGGATTGCATACGAAGATGGCGGTATTTTTATGTCTGGTTCAATGCCTCTTCCTTTTTGTAAGTTTTGATTAATGACCATTCTATATAAAGGGAGTCTTACTCTAAGCTTTGTATTGGGTAAAGTAATATAAGGAATATGCATGGCCGAATTACCGTACTCTCCTCCTCCTGATTCCTCTCCTACTACCTGAATATTTTCTTGTCCTTTTAAAGCACCCACTACCATGGTAGCTGCAGAAAAGGTATATCCGCCTTGCACTAAATAAGTTTTACCCTTAAAAGCAAAACGGGTTTTGGGTTGATAATAATGACGTTCAAATCTTTTGTAGTGAATGGATCCATCGGCGGCTTTGCTCCCCACGAAGTTCATTGCCAACCAATATAACCAGCTAGATTGAATGTATTTGCCGTGTTTAAATTTTCTACTGATGGCAACAACTGAGTCTGCAATTTTAAATGGAGTTTCTTTCAAGTATTTAGTGAGTGCAATGCTGTTGCTAATTTTTCCACCACCATTTTCTCTTAAATCAAGAATTAATTGTTGAATATTTTCTTCCTTTAGTTTTTTAAAGCTGCGCCTAAAAAAAGATTTTAAATTTCCCTTACTAAAACTCGTTAATCGAATATAAGCACTGTGGGTGATGGTATCAATACTAAGCGATCGGATGGCCAATAATCGCAACTGTCTTTTGCTTAAAGTAGTTTGCCTTTGAGTTGGTCTGGGTAGACTACTACTTGTATCTCTTGGAACTGGTGCATAATTACCCAATGAAATGGTATCTTGTTTTCCCACTTGATTAATATATCCAATTAAATAACTGCTGTCTACACCAAATACTTGTTTAAAGACATCAGGAAAAATGCTGCTCAGTGTTTGATATTGGTGATTAATAGCATATCCATCAGTAGCTATTTGTTTAAATAAACTATCTCTGTAAAATGAAATGGGTTTATTGTTAATACTGTGTACAATGGTTCCGCGCTTGATGATCGAATCTTTGAAATAACCATTGCTCAACACAACTGCACTGTCTTCCCAAAATTTGATTTGTAAAGGAAATCGAGGATATCGGTACTTTGGCAATTGTTTAATGAACTGTTTTGAATACGATGTAGTGGTATGTCCACATTTTATTAGCGCCACCCATTGGGCAACTCTATTTCTGTATTCAATTTCATTTAAAGAATCTGAGATGCTATTGAGCATTTGTTCAAAAGCACTGTCTAATTGCTCTTTAGGGGTGTACCAATACAAGCTGGGATGATTGGCTTCAAGTACTTTTTTGAGTACCAGAGCATCTTCTTTTATTTGTACTGCTGCATATTTGGGTAATGCAAAAGATGCTTTCTGGGCGTTTAATTCGCCTAGGCATAAAACCACAATAATCAATACCAGCAATCTTTTCATCCTTAAGAATTAAAAGCATTCCAGCCCTGTGCCTTCAAATCGTATTGATTCCCTCCCTTCGTTAAAAGCTTAACACCTTCTTCTAGATCGGTGATATATCCAATCACACTGATTTCTTCGTTTAGTACAATTTTATCGTGGTCCTCTTGGGCAATGGTAAAAATCAATTCGTAATCTTCTCCACCATTTAAAGCGCAAACAGTTGGATCTAAACCAAACTTAAAAGCAGCTTTTCTACTGGCTTCTGCAATGGGTAGTTTTTCTTCGTACACACGAGCCCCTAAATTCGACTGTTTACAAATATGCAATACTTCACTGCTGATTCCATCGCTCACGTCCATCATGGCAGTTGGAACAATTTGGTTGCTGGCAAAAAATTCAATGATGTCTTTTCTAGCTTCAGGCTTTAATAATTTACCTACGATATAACTTTCGTCTTCTAAGTCTGGTTGAATATTTGGATTTTCTTGGTAAATCTTTTTTTCTCTTTCCATCAAAGTCAACCCTAAGTAAGCCCCACCAAGATCTCCACTCACACAAATCAAATCTCCTTTCCTTGCTGTACTGCGCTTTACAAATTGATCAGGAGCTACTTCGCCAATAGCGGTAACAGAAATTACAAAGCCCTTCAAAGAAGAAGAAGTGTCTCCCCCTATTAAGTCTACTCCATATTTTTCACAAGCAAAATAAACCCCTTCATAAAATTCATTCAACGCTTCAACACTAAAACGGTTACTGATACCAATACTCAATGTGATTTGAGTAGGCGTTGCATTCATTGCATAAATATCGCTGAGGTTTACCACTACTGCTTTATATCCTAAGTGCTTCAGTGGCGTATACATTAAATCAAAATGAATTCCTTCTAGCAATAGGTCGGTTGTAACTACTGTCTGTTTGCCGAAATGGTCAATTACAGCAGCATCATCCCCCACTCCTAAAATGGTTGAAGCATTTTGTATTTCTGCATTTTTGGTTAAATGTTCAATTAATCCAAACTCGCCCAAGTCGGCTATTTCTGTTCTTTGTTCCATAAAATCTTTTTAGAAAGGTCCTCCGTTTACAACAGCTACTAATTCATCGTGAATATGTCCATTGGTAGCAATGATATGAGGTTGGTAAGGAGAATAATAATCTCCTTTAAAGTCGGTTACTTTTCCGCCTGCTTCTTCAACCATTAAAAATCCTGCAGCGCTATCCCAGGCTTGTAATTTGTGTTCATAAAATCCATCAAACCTTCCTGCTGCTACCCAACATAAATCAACAGCAGCACTTCCCAGTCTTCTTACAGGAACTCCTTTTCTTATTAATTTTTCAAAAACCTGTAAAGGCCCGTTGGGTGCGTCTAAATAAGTGTAAGGGAAACCGGTTACCAAGCAGCTCTTGATTAATGAGGTTTTATTTCCAACGCTAATTTTTTGATCGTTTAAAAAAGCACCTTCCCCTCTTTCCGCAAAGTAAAATTCATTCATAAAAGGGTTGTAAACCGCACCCATAATCATTTTCCCCTCTTTCTCAATACCAATACTCACACAGCAAATAGGAATGCCATTGGCAAAGTTTACTGTTCCATCAATAGGGTCTATGATCCATTTATAGGTAGAATCTTGTTTTAATTCACCTGATTCTTCACTTAAAATAAAATGATCGGGAAATTCAGCTTGAATGGTATCCATAATGGCTTTCTCTGCTGCATGATCTGCTTCCGTTACCAGGTTATTAATGCCCTCTTTATTGCTGATGGCAAATGTTCCATTAAAAAAATGTCGAAGTTGAACAGCCCCTGCTTCGGTGGCTTTTAATAAGGTTTGTTTAAGCATGGCGCAAAAGTAACCCAGATTCTGCATCTTTGGAACAATATTGTGACTACC
>JBMLPQ010000128.1:7585-14562 GCA_049242025.1 Sediminibacterium sp. | reverse complement strand
TGTAAAGTTAATCTTTTAATATTCTCCATTCAGCAGGATAATAATTATTGATTCTATTGGGTAAAACTTTAACTAACCCAAGAACAACCCCCTCATATACCACCCAATTCCAGCCAATCTGGGCTTGACTTGGGGTAAAACTGGCTCTTTTTAAGAATAATAATGCTTGCTCTTTATTCACTTCTAAAAAAGTAATCCCATTTTTAGGTAATATTGAAACTGCCCATTCATGGGAAGGAATCAAGTCTTTCCCTTTAAATTCACCTATTTCTATTCCAGCTCTTTTGATATATAACCTCGCAGCCAATTCTTGAATAGTAGTAAAAAAATCAGCCGGCACCCTACGGATAGAATTGTTTTGTTTAAAATAAGCCGCATTAACGTCATTTTGAATAAAAGGCGAAAGAGCCAATAATTCGGTTTTGGAAAGCTTAGTTAAGGCCACTTCTTTTAGATGGCTATAATGATTTTGTGCTTGTTTAAATGCTGCTAAATAAAAACCTTCTCCTTTTACCAAATTTGGATAAAAACGATATCCCCATGCCTGATGTTGAGGCGATTGAGTAGCTATAATATTCCAAGCTGATTCAATATTGATTGGGCAGGAGGCTAATTGCATATCATTTACCAACCAATCGGCAATTGCTTCATCTTCCTGAACAGAATAAGAACAAGTTGAATAAATTAAAAATCCATCCTGTTTTAAACAAGGCAAAATTGCAGACAAAATTCTTTCCTGTCTTTGACTACAATGCAAAACATTTTGCTCACTCCATTCTTCGATAGCCTGCTTATCTTTTCTAAATAATCCACTTCCACTACAGGGCGCATCTACTATAATCACATCAAAATAACCTGCAAAATCTTTAAAATGCTCAGGGTCATTATTGGTTACTACCATATTTGGCAAACCCCACTTTGTTGTATTCTCTACCAAAATGGCAGCTCGAGATTTAATTACTTCGTTACTGACTACCAACCCTTCACTAAAAATAGATGCCAATAAAGTGGTTTTACCCCCCGGAGCGGCACATAAGTCTAATACTTTAAGCCCTTGTTTTGAACCTGGAATTAATTGATTGATTGCATGTTGCAAAAACATCGAACTGGCTTCCTGAACATAATAAGCTCCTGCATGAAATAAAGGATCCATTGTAAAAGAAGGTCGTTCTTTAAGATAAAATGCATCCTTACACCAAGGCACTGGAGCATCCTTAATTGTTTCTAAAGCTATACTGGGTTTGAATGGATTTAAACGTATACTTGTTACCTGCTCCCCTGAAGCATGAACCGCTTCAAATGCTGCTTTATCAAAGCCTTTCACATTTGCTAAAGAATCAATTAATTGCTTAGGTAAATCCACAATTAGATAGCTTTTATTTCTGCAACTAATTTTTGCAATGCTGCTTTAGCATCACCAAATAACATGGATGTTTTTGGCTGAAAAAACAAAGCATTTTCAATACCAGCATAACCGGGCTTCATGCTGCGTTTATTTACAATAACAGTTTTAGCCTGTTCAACTTCTAAAATAGGCATGCCATAAATTGGTGAGGCTGGATCGGTTTTGGCAGCTGGATTTACAACATCATTGGCCCCCAAAATCAACACCACATCAGTTGTTTTAAATTCGTTATTAGCATCTTCCATTTCTAATAATGCATCATAGTTAACATCTGCTTCAGCTAATAAAACATTCATATGGCCAGGCATTCTACCGGCTACTGGATGAATAGCATATTTAACTTCTACCCCTTTTTCTTCTAACAACTGTTCTAATTCATGACAAATATGTTGTGCTTGTGCTACCGCTAATCCATAACCTGGAACAATCATTACTTTAGTTGCATAACTCATACAAACTGCAGCATCACTAATAGAGATTTCTTTAAAACTTCCTGTAATAGATTGTTGTTCTCCTTTCGAAGACCCGCCAAAAGAGCCCAACAATACATTCATTAAGCTTCTGTTCATTGCTTTGCACATCAGGATGGTTAACAATGTACCAGCTGCTCCAACCAAAATTCCTCCGGTTAGCATAACTTGGTTATCGTATAAAAATCCACCGCAAGCTGCTGCAACGCCTGTGAAAGAATTTAAGAGAGAAATAACTACAGGCATATCCGCTCCACCTATGGGCAATACAAATAATACACCATACAAAACTGCTGCTGCAGTAATAAGATAAAACCAATAATAATTTGAAATAGAAATATTGTATGTTAAATAAGTAGCCAACCCAATGATTGCCAATAATAAAATATTATTCGCCATTTGTTGACCATTAAAAGCAAAGTCTTTCACCGATCCATTGAGTTTACCCCATGCTATCATACTGCCTGCAAATGAAATTGTTCCTATAATTAAACCTGCAAAAATGATGAGCAAAGTAGCTCCATCTAAACTGCCTGGTGCAGCATACAAATCATTGTCTGTAAATAATGGATGCGTTATATGTTGAAATTCAATTATTGAAATTAATGCAGCGCATGCCCCTCCCATTCCGTTGAATAGGCTCACCATTTCGGGCATAGAAGTCATTTTGACTTTTTTAGCAGCTAAAGTACCGGCCAATGTTCCAACTAATAAGCCTCCAAAAATCCATCCGTAATTCTCTAGTTTTACTCCATCCTTACTGTATAAAAAAATAGTTCCAAATATGGCAATACCCATACCCGCAGCTGCCACCCAATTCCCCTTTCTGGCTGTGTCTGGATGAGACAACATTTTAAGCCCTACAATAAAACTGACAGAGCCAATTAAGTAACAAAGTGTAAGCAAATTTATTTCCATCTTATTTTTTCTTCTTAAACATTTCCAACATTCTATCGGTCACCACAAAACCACCAACCACATTTAATGTACCCAACACAACTGCTAAAAATCCAATAATCAATGCGGGTATATCATCCGAGGAAACCTGCCCCATCACAATGATAGCGCCAATAATAACTACTCCATGTATTGCATTTGCGCCACTCATTAATGGCGTATGCAGCACACTAGGCACACGACCAATCACTTCTATTCCTAAAAAAATAGACAGGATAACGATATAAATTATATCAATATGTTCATGTATATATGTCAAAACTGTATTCATACAAACCATTTATGCTGTAAGTAATGAAAGAATGCGATCGTTTACAACTGCACCATTGTGTGCCATGCAACAACCTTTTACGATATCGTCTTCAAAATTTAAATTGATTTGTCCTTCCTTAGTCAAAATCAATTGCAAGAAATTAAACACATTTTTACCATATACTTTACTTGCATCAGCAGGCATATCCGATGCCAATTGACTGTTACCGACTAAAGTAACTCCATGTAACTGTATGATGGCATTATTTTGAACGCCAAAAACATTCCCCCCTGTTGATGCTGCTAAGTCAATTACAACAGCACCAGGTTTCATTAACTTAAGCATGTTTTCATCTATCAATAATGGAGCAGGCTTCCCTTGCAATTGAGCAGTTGCAATAATCACATCTGATTTAGCAACGGATAGGGCTAATCTTTCTTTTTGCTTTTGTTTAAATTCAGGCGTTTGTTCTACCGCATATCCACCAGCTGCTGAAGCATCTGCAGCACCTTCTACTTCTATAAACTTAGCACCTAAACTCATTACTTCTTCTTTTACAGCAGCACGAGTATCTGACACTTCTACTACTGCACCTAAACGTTTAGCGGTTGCAACGGCTTGAAGGCCTGCTACTCCAGCGCCCAATACCATTAATTTTGCTGGAGGAATACTTCCAGCCGCTGTCATGAACATGGGAAAATAACGGGGCAATAAATCGGCTGCCTTTAATACTGCCTTATACCCTGCAATATTGGCCTGACTGCTCAACACATCCATAGATTGTGCTCGCGTTGTTCTAGGTATCATATCTAAACTAAAAACAGTAAGCCCTTTAGCTGCCCATTCGTTCATTAACGAATAATTAAATAATGGCTGAAAAACACCTACTAAAACAGCCCCTTTTTGAACCTTTAATAGATCGTCATGAGATATACTCCAATAGCCTAATAAAATATTGGCAGAAGATAAAAGGGTATTTCTATCTGCTATTTTTGCGCCTACCCCAGTATAAGCATCATTATTTGCAAATGCACGAACACCAGCATCTACTTCAACCATCACTTCAATTCCTTGCTTAACCAATACGGCCAGCTGTTCTGGCAGCATTGCCACTCTATTTTCCCCTATAGGTTCTTTAAGGATGCCAATTATCATGTATGTAAGTTAATTCATTAAAACTGAACAATAAAATGCTGCTTTTCTTTTTGTTCTTTCCTAAAAAAAACCAAGCCGATAAAAAATAAATCAACCGTTAAAGTAACTGTTTCGTCTTTTTTGATTGCTGCCCAAGCCTGTTCCATTTCTTTGCTCCAATGAATATCATCAAAAATTAATACAGAATGCTCATGCAAATAGGGCTTCATCATATCAAAGTAACGAAGGGTTGGCTCATATCGATGATTCCCATCAATAAAAACAAAATCAAGCGATTCGTTTTTCTTTAACACATCAGCCAATGTATCATCAAAATTACCCACAACTTGCTCAATGTTCTGTAAGCCAATATGCTGAAAATGGCGTTGGGCCTGTTGGGCAATTTCAGGTGCACCTTCCATTGTAATTACACGAGCTCGATGATTAGCCGCTGCCAAATAACTTGTTGTTATTCCAAGTGACGTGCCTAATTCTAAAATAGTTGTAGGAGCAAAATGATTAACCAGCCTAAATAACAATTGTCCAAATTTTTTTGGCTTTAAAGCAGATTTCGCAATCGAAGAAATGGTTCTTGAACTAGTAGCATTTAATCGAGACCCAGCACCAAAATCAGCAACAGTAATCACCGTATTATTAAACTTAAGCTCTTCTCTTGCCGCTTCAATTAAAGGAAAAATATAAAAATTCCGATCATCTATGAATACTTTATCAATTAACTCAAAAACGAATGGGGAGTGCACCCCATGTCCTTTTGGATTGGACGATCTTATCCAATAATGCATATAACGCAAGCCAAGCTGAATAGGAGAATACATTATGGTTGAATTTTATTTATGGGAAGCCATTTCTTTAGCCAAAATAGCGCGTATACGAATGAGAACCAACTAATAAAATGGGCGGATTTTATTATCCAATTGGTCAAATCTAAGTCAGGCAATTCTGTGAAAACTAAATAATAAACCATTACGCCTAAGCTAAACCATAAGCTTCTTCGAAAAAATGGCAAAGCAAAACACAAAGGTAGTATTATAGAAAAAATAACACGCATCACCGACTCATCTATATAATCTAACCAGAATTGGTTTATGGGTTGGTCTTTATTGAGTGATCGTAAAAATTGAATTAATCCTATTAAAACACGTATCTGATAGAGTGCATAAATCAGCAATAAAATATTCATTACCTGTAAAATGCTTTTACTATACAATTTGCTCAAATTGTTTGCATATACTACAGAAGCAATTACAAGAAATGGAATGAATAATAAATAGAGAAAGGGAATAATTTGCATGACTATGAATGCTTTTGCCAACATTGAAAACGATACGCATAAGGATGTTTAGCATCAACTTCTTTTGGATCGTCCATGGTAAGTTGCCAAAGGTCTGTATCTAAGGCCGGAAAAAAAGTATCCCCTTCAATAATGGCGTCTACCCTTGTTAAAAAAACTTTATGCGCATGGGGCAATGCAGCCGCGTACAATTCTCCACCACCTATAACAAATGATTCTTTGTAATCATTTTCTGAAGCAATGCGTAATGCCTCTTCTAATGAGGAAGCTTTTTGAACCCCGTCAGCTTTCCAATCGGCCTGTCGAGTGACCACAATATTGAGTCGCCCATTTAAAGGCTTACCCGACAAAGATTCAAAAGTTTTTCTCCCCATAATTACTGGCATTGCCCAAGTTGTTTGCTTAAAGAATTTCATATCATTAGGCAAATGCCATAGCAATTGATTATTCAAACCAATGGCATTATTTTTAGATGCGGCAACTATTATTGATATAATCATATTAAACAGCAACTGGTGCTTTTATTGCAGGATGGCACTGATAATTTTCCAAAGTAAAATCAGCAAAATCGAAATCAAAAATACTAGAAACGGTTGGATTTAATTTCATAATAGGCAATGGGTAAGGCTCCCTACTCAACTGTAAATTCACTTGCTCTAAATGATTATTGTAAATATGAACATCTCCGAAACTATGAACAAAATCTCCATATTGTAACCCTGTTACTTGGGCCATCATCATCGTTAACAATGCATAAGATGCAATATTAAAAGGCACCCCTAAAAAAACATCTGCACTACGTTGATACAATTGACAGCTTAGTTTTCCATCTGCAACGTAAAATTGAAATAAACTATGACAAGGCATCAATGCCATTTGATTGAGCTCTCCTACATTCCAAGCGCTTACAATCATTCTTCTACTGTCTGGGTTGTGTTTAAGTTGATGTACCACATCAGTAATTTGGTCAATCACTTTTCCATCAACACCTTCCCAACTTCTCCATTGTTTACCATATACAGGACCAAGGTCACCATTTTCATTAGCCCATTCATTCCAAATACTTACGCCATGATCTGTTAAATACTTAGTATTGGTATCACCTTTTAAAAACCAAAGTAATTCGTAAATAATACTTTTTAAGTGTAATTTTTTTGTTGTTACCAAAGGAAATCCTTTTGCTAAATCAAAGCGCATTTGATAACCAAAACAACTAATGGTGCCTGTACCAGTTCGGTCGGTTTTTGCCACCCCGTTTGCTAAAATATGTTTTAATAAATCGTGATACTGTTGCATACGCAAATTAACAACGAAATGGCCGCATTTTGCGGCCATTATCAATGCTGTGCAGAAATTGTGATTATTGCATTATTTTTTTTGAATCAACTTATTAAAGCTTAAAAACCAACCCATATTACTTACATGTGTATCAAAACTTCCAAATTT
>JBMLPQ010000128.1:0-7485 GCA_049242025.1 Sediminibacterium sp. | reverse complement strand
CCTGCAATACCCATCACTCCAATCATCCAATTCTGCTCAACAAATTTTCCATACATAGGGGCCAATAAAATACCCAAATTAGTATTCCCCTTTGTAATAGAGATATCGGTGTAAGACCCCATCATATCAGAATAAACAGGAGAAATACCAATACCCAAAAATGATTTTCCTTTATTGAAATGCTGGTAAGTTGGTTTTTCTGTTTGAGCAAAGCTCAAATAAGCAACAGCTAACGATAATAAAAGCATGTATCCTTTCTTCATAAACATTTTTTTATATAAGAGTCTATAAAGAAAAAAAAAGTTGCATCACTCAAATAAAATTTAAGCCTTTCTTCGGTCCAATTCCTTTTTGATTAAAGACAATTCGCGTCCTGTTTGTCCGGCAACACTCGAATTTTCTTTGGCTCTTCGCATTAAATAAGGAATCACATCTTTGATGGGTCCAAATGGCAAATACTTACTTACATTAAACCCTTCCTTCGATAAATTGAAAGTAATATTGTCACTCATCCCATAAAGCTGAGAAAAATGCACATGAGAATGATTATGGAGTAAATTTTTATTGTGCATGATTTCTGCTGCCAATAAATTACTTTTTTCGTTGTGTGAAGCAATTATAACAGAAATATCTTCCAAATGATCGAAACAAAACCTTACGGCAGCGTTAAAATCATTATCTGTAGCTTCTTTTGTAGCTTGTATTGGAGAATCATAATTCATACTGGCCGCTCTCTCGCGTTCCTTTTCCATATAAGCACCCCTAACTAACTTAATACCTAATTTAAATTGTTGCTGCTTGGCAATTTTATAAGATAATTGTAAAAAATGAAGACGATCGTGTCTGTATAATTGAATAGTATTATACACAATCACTTTATCCTTATTAAACACTTCCATCATTTCCATGCACAAGCGATCAATTGGATCCTGAATCCAACTCTCTTCTGCATCAATGAGTACCCCAATATTTTTCTCTGCAGCAATCTCACAAATGGTATACATTCTTTCACGTACACGATCCCATTCAGCCACTTCTTCTTCGTGATCATGAACGCCACTTCTAAGTCTAGGAGCTTCATTCAAAGTTTGCAACAAAGCAAACCTAGCTAGCCCAGTCACTTTAATGCTTATAAATGGAATATTGGTTTGGGTTGCAGCATAATTAACCACGCGGATGAATTCTTCCGTAGCATGGTCAAAACTCTCTTCAGACTCTTTCCCTTCTACACCATAATCAAGAATCACTTGTATGCCGTATTTTCCAAGCACATTCCCTACTTCAGCAGTTTCTTCCAAAGTTTCACCCCCTACAAACTGCTTGAAAATGGTTTTCCTGATCAACCCATTTACCATTGGCAAGCCTGTTTTCATTATATAGGGAGTAAGTGTAGTACCTAATTTAACAAACCAAGGGAACTCCATGGTTTTGAATAAGAATTTAGCCCCTTTTAATTCTTTGTCAGACTTGTATGCAAAGGCATTTTGTGTATTGTCGAAGGAAATGTTCATACTAACGGTTGTTCGTTCAGCAAATATCGGTACTCCGAGCTTATGTAAGCATCATTTAAATAAAAATCCAGCAAAATTTATTATTAAATGGCCTGATGATTAAAAGGCTGTAATACCATTTCACTGACTACCCCACTAGCAGGCTGCTGGCATAGAAACCAGATAGCTTTTGCAGCTTCTTCAGCTACAATCATTTTGTCTCGTTGAACCCTTAAATCGATATTATCCCAAAAAGCAGAATCAATTCCACCTAAGAAAATATTTGTAATTCTAATTTCAGTCCTTTTCAATTCTTCTCGAATACTTTGCATCATTCCCACTAAACCATATTTACTTGCACTATAAGCAGCAGCTCCAGCCATAGGAACTTTACCCAATACCCCTGGAATATTGATGATAAGGCCTTTCTTTTGCTCTTTCATATTGGGCAATACAGCTTTAACCAAATAAAAAGAACCCATTAAATTAACTTGTAAAGTACGCTCAAATTCATTGCTGGTAAGAGTATCCATAGATTTTATAATTCCAATACCGGCAGCATTAATCAATATATTAATAGTGGGAGTTTGAGCCAACACTTGAGCAACGGTTGCATTCACAGAAGCTTCATTGGATACGTCCATTTGAAAACAACGGCTATCAGGGATGCCAGCTTGCTGGGCAACTTCTGCCAACTTAGTGGTATTTCTCCCTGTGATAAATACAATTGCGCCACTCGCACTTAGTTGTTTTGCAACTTGAGAGCCAACACCGCCTGTTGCTCCAGCTAATAATACTACACGTCCTTTTAAAGATTCCATTTATTCTTTTTTACTACAACAATGGGCAAAGCATTTTGTTGTAATTGATTTTATGAGCGCTGTAAGTATTGTCTTTCCCCATCAGTTATTTAAAAACCATTCTGCATTGGACCCTTCGGTTCCAGTGTATATAGTAGAAGAATGGCTTTTTTTTCAACAGTATCCATTTCATTTTCAAAAACTGTTGTTACACAGGGCTAGTATGCAGCAATACAAAAATTATTTAGATAGTATAAATTATCGAACACATTATATTGAAACGATAGATACGTTATCTGATATACTTCAATTGGTTCCTTATTTGGCAAAAAATAATGTATCCATCATTCGAGTGGCAGACCCTGCGGATAATTGGCTGCACAAAAGACTTACAGAATCATGCAAGCAAAACAATATCCAATTAGAGATATTTGATAACCAAGGCTTTTTAAATACCTGTTCAGCAACAGATGCCTTTTTCGAAAAAAGAAACAAGTTTTTTCAAACTGATTTTTATACTTGGCAAAGAAAATCAAGAAAAATATTAGTGAATGATGCTTTGCAACCGGTTGGGGGCAAATGGACTTTTGATGCTGAAAACAGAGAAAAATTTCCAAAAAATAAAAAGTCGCCAAATTGTCAATTTACCGAAGAAAATGAGTTGATCAAAGCCGCTAAGAATTATATCATCAAACATTTTCCGAATAACCCGGGCATAAAAGATGCACCTTTTATGCATAATGGTAAAAAAGGATACTACCCCATCAGTTATGATACAGCACATGAATGGTTAATGCAGTTTTTGAATAATCGATTTCAAGAATTTGGTATTTATGAAGATGCAATGGTGGCTGGAGAATCGATTTTACATCACAGTGTATTGAGTCCGTTAATCAATATTGGAATATTAACACCCGAAGAAGTATTAAATGAAACTTTACATTACGCTGCAAAAAATAATATTCCACTCAACTCATTAGAAGGATTTATAAGGCAAATCATTGGATGGAGAGAATTTATTTACCAAGTTTATGCAAGAGCGGGCAGCCAACAAAGAACCCGAAACTATTGGGGATTTAAAAGAAAAATACCTACGTCATTCTATTCAGGAAATACTGGAATAGTTCCGTTAGATGATGCAATACAAAAATTACAAAAAACTGGATATAATCATCATATAGAACGATTGATGATTATAGGCAATTTTATGTTGCTCTGCGAATTTGATCCCAATCAAGTATATCAATGGTTTATGGAAATGTATGTAGACGCATACGACTGGGTAATGGTTCCCAATGTTTATGGGATGACTCAATTTGCAGATGGAGGTTTAATGACCACCAAGCCTTATATCAGCGGAAGTAACTATATTTTAAAAATGAGTAATTATCCAAAAGGCGAATGGCAAGAAATATGGGATGGACTCTTCTGGAGATTCATGCATGTACACCGATCCTTCTTTTTGCAGAACCCACGTTTGGGTATGTTGGTAAAAACCTTCGATAAAATGCCAGAAAGCAAACAACAATTGCATTTGAGCAATGCTGAAAAATATTTACAAACATTAGATAAGTAATCAACTTATATGAATACTCCCATTCAATTTCCTACAAATTATTCGTCAATTATTGAACGCATAAAACAAATAGATGCAAAACAATATGAACGAACCAGAAATTTTATCAATGGTGCAGTAACTTACTTATCTCCTTATATTGCCAGAGGTGTAATTCAATTACCACAAATAAAAGAAATAGTGGTTGCAAAATATGGCAGGTATGTATCAGAAAAATTAGTTCAAGAATTGGCCTGGAGAGAGTTTTTCCAAAGAGTATGGCAACATCAACAGGAAGCTATTTTTACTGATTTAAAACAAGCACAAATTAAAGTAGCACACCAATCAATGCCTTCGAATATTGAAGCTGCCAACACCGGCATTTTAGCAATAGATCAAGCAATCAAAAATTTGTATAGCACTGGATATATGCACAATCATGCAAGAATGTATACCGCAATGCTAACTTGCAATGTTGCTCAAGCCCATTGGTTAACTCCTGCAAAATGGATGTATTATCATTTATTAGATGGAGACCTAGCTAGTAATATGCTCAGCTGGCAATGGGTTGCAGGAAGTTTTAGTAGTAAAAAATATTATGCCAATCAAGAGAATATCAATAAATATACAGGTAGCCAACAATATAATACCTTATTGGATCATAGTTATGAAGCATTAGCGAATAATGGCATTCCACCAGATTTACAAGGTTTTCATGAATTAAACCTACGGACAGAATTACCCTCAACCCCAACACCAAATATTGATCCAAGCTTACCTACGCTAGTGTATAATAGCTATAACCTAGACCCTAATTGGAATAAGGAATTAAATGCGAATCGGATACTATTATTAGAACCAGCGCATTTTGAAAAATACCCAGTTAGTAAAAAAGTAATTGATTTTATAATTACTCTAGCACAGGAAAATATTAACGGTATTCAACTATTTACAGAATCATTTGATTCGTTGTATACTATAACAAACAATATAATTTACAAGGAACACCCTTTGAGTAATCATTATAAAGGCAAAATGGAATCAAGATCATGGCTATTTGATCAAGTTCATCAGTATTATGGAAGTTTTTTCAGCTATTGGAAAAAATGTGAACGCTTTTATCAATAAATAGAGAAATTTGCTCATGCAAATTACATCTATACAAATTTATCGCTATTCAATTCCGATGGTCCCATTTACCATTGCAACTGGTACCATGGATTTTGCACAAAATTTATTGGTGATTATACATACCGACGAAGGAATTACTGGCTATGGAGAATGTTCTGCATTTCCTATGATTGTAGGAGAAACACAGGCAACTTGTTATGAAATGGGCAAAGCTTTTGCAGCCATTCTTAAACATAAAGATCCATTGGATATTGCTGCACGTATGCAAGAATTAGATGGATTTACTGCAAGAAATTATACTGCAAAAAGTGCTTTTGATATTGCACTTCATGATATAGCTGCAAAACGATCCAGTCAACCTTTATATGCTTTTCTAGGAGGCAACACAAGAAAGATTGTAAGTGATTTAACCATAGGAATAGATAGCCCTTCCTCCATGGCTAGCCAAGCAATAGACTTTGTAAATCAAGGGGTAGCTACGATCAAGGTTAAATTAGGAAAAGACCCATCAACAGATATTGAAAGAATCAAAGCCATTCGCAGTGCAATTGGTTATAACACAACAATTAGGATTGATGCCAACCAGGGATGGTCTTATGAAGACGCGGTATTTGCATTAACTGCACTAGGAGCCTATCAGATTGAATTTTGTGAACAACCTATGCGCACTTATAATGATGAATTATTGCCACAACTTTGTTCCATCTCACCCATTCCATTAATGGCAGATGAATCTGTTTACACGCATCATGATGCAGAAAGAATGATTCGCAATAAAGCTTGTGCTTCTATCAATATAAAATTTGCTAAAAGTGGCGGAATTACTGAAGCGATTAAAATAAATGATGTAGCAGAGAAAAATAATATCCCTTGTATGATGGGAGGCATGTTAGAAAGTAGGTTAGCCCTTACAGCCAAAGTTCATTTTGCTATGGCTAAGCAAAATATTATTTTCTACGATTTGGATACCTGTCTATTAGGTCATAAAGTAGATCCTGTATTAGGTGGCGCTCAGTACAAAGGCATGGATTTAACAGTGACTGACGCACCTGGGATTGGTGCGAGCGTTGATCCAACATTTCTAGAAACCCTTGAAAGCACTACTATTTAAACAAAACTACAACAATAGCGATGCTATATTTGCAACACAAATAATAATATGGAAGCGAAAAAGTCTAGTGAGAGTTTTACAATAATGAATGAATTAGTTCTTCCAAATGATACCAATACGTTTGGAAATTTAATGGGAGGTAGACTAATGTACTGGATGGATATTGCCGCAGGTATTGCTGCCGGCAAACATTCAAATACACCCAGCATGACAGCGTCTGTAGATAATTTAAGTTTCAAAAATCCTATCAAACTAGGCAATGTGGTTCATATACAAGCTAAAGTGTGTAGGGCTTTTAATACTTCAATGGAAATTCATATAAAGGTTTGGGGTGAAGATTTATTACATCAATATCGTTATGAAAGTAATGAGGCATTTTTTACGTTTGTAGCATTAGACCCCAATGGGAAACCAAGAACTGTTCCCGCTGTTATTCCTGAGACAGAAGATGAAAAAAGATTATTCGATGGCGCTTTAAGAAGAAGACAATTGAGGCTTATTCTAGCAGGGAAAATGAAACCTGATGATGCCAGCGAACTAAAGGCATTATTCTTTAAAGAATAAGTTTAATAGTATTTATTTATCCAATTTACTCATAAGATGGTGTTTGCCTTTGAGCATAAAGTTCTTACTCTGCTCAATGGCTTCCATCACCTGATCAAGAATTTCTTCAACTGATTGAGTGTAATCAATGACCATTGGTTCTTTAAATCGAACGGATAAAATTGATCCTTTCTTTTTAAAGCTCAATCCTTTTTTAGTGAAAGCTCTCCAAAATCCGTTGATTACCACCGGTACTACTACAGGATGATTATTCTTAATGATATGAGCGGTACCTTTTCTACCAGGTGCAAAAGGCTTGGTAGTCCCTTGTGGAAAGGTAATCACCCAACTTTTGTTTAATGCCTGATCAATTTTTTGAGTATCGGATTCGTCCCTATTTCTATTAATATCTTGACCTTCTGCCCTCCAGGTTCTTTTCACGGTAAGTGCACCCGCCAATTTAAATAAACGACTAATCATACTGCCGTTCATTGTTTCTTCAGCAGCAACAAAATAAATGTTCGTAAACGGATTCAATAAATAGTAAGGTAACCCTAATTTATTTTGTTTACGCCATTTAACTGCACAGAAAATATGTATAAATGTGATAACGTCTGCAAAATAGGTTTGGTGATTACTTACAAAAAGAACATTGTTCTTTGGAAGTTTACGCAAATGTTCTGTACCCTCTATTTTAATAGAATTAATAAGGGTAAGTCCAGGATAAGTTGCCATCCCGACTATTCCATAAACAAACGATCTAACAACGCGTATATTCTTTATTCTCTCCACTAAATTCATGTCGATAATAATTGGCCAGCAGTGCAAAATAAGGAATGTATTATACATTTGCAC
>JBMLPQ010000127.1:0-1428 GCA_049242025.1 Sediminibacterium sp. | reverse complement strand
ATAGAAATGGTTAAGATGAAAGTATTACAATAAATATGGCACTATTTAATAGAACAGCACCGGCAGAAAAAGAAGAGATGTCATTTATTGATCATCTTGAAGAATTGAGAGGACATATCATTCGATCAGTGGTGTCCATTTTGGTAATGGCATTGGTAATATTCATATATCGTAACTGGATATTTGATAACATCATTGTTGGACCAATCAATAAAGACTTTGTTAGTTATAAAGCTCTTTGCGATTTTAGTCATTGGCTAGGAATTGGCGAAGCACTTTGCATGCCTCCGGTAGAAGTTACAATGCAGAGTACCACTTTTGGTGGACAGTTTTTAAGCACCATTAGTATGGCAATTGTGGGGGGTATCATTTTAGCATTCCCCTATATTTTCTGGGAGTTTTGGCGCTTTGTAAAGCCGGCTTTAAAGGAAAAGGAAATTAAAAATACTCGCTTTATTATTTTTTGGGTTTCTTTCTTCTTCTTTTGTGGCGCAGCTTTTGGCTATTTCTTATTAGGACCCTTTACTTTTAATTTCTTGGCAGGATTTCAGTTGGGTACCGAAAATATGATTGTAACAAGACCCACTTTCTCAGACTATTTAGATAACCTCACGAATATTATTTTAGGCTGCGGTCTTGCATTTGAATTACCTGTTTTAGCCTATATTTTAACACAAATAGGAATTATTACTCCTAGTTTTTTAAGAGCTACCCGTAAATATGCAGTAGTAATCATTTTAATTGTTGCCGCATTTATTACCCCTAGCCCAGATTGGATGAGTCAATTGATTGTATTCATTCCATTATTCCTTTTGTATGAATTGAGTATACTAGTGTCTGCGAGAGTATTTAAAAAATTAGAAAAAGACGAAGACAAAGAGTGGGATTAATCAATCTATCTATCTTATAATAAAGTTTATTTTATGCCTTATGTTTTTGATGCTTCCAAACCCATTTCAATAGGAAGTGACCACGCAGGATTTGCTTATAAATCTGCTTTAATAGCTTGGTTAACCGAAAAAGGTTACCAAGTTACCGACCATGGAACTTATTCAATAGATTCTGTAGATTATCCCGACTTTGCACATCCTACTGCAAACGCTGTAGAAAAAGGGGAAGCAGGATTTGGTATTTTGATCTGTGGAAGTGCCAATGGAGTTGCCATTACTGCCAATAAGCACCAAGGTGTAAGGGCCGCAATTTGCTGGCAGAATGATGTAGCTGAATTGTCGAGACTACACAACAATGCAAATGTAATCTGCATACCTGCAAGGTTTGTAGCACTACCTCTGGCAGAACAAATGATTGATCTTTTTATGAATACTTCATTCGAAGGCGGTAGACACGCCACCAGAGTGAATAAAATTAGCTGTAACTAAACCAAAAAGCCATGATGAAAAAAATCCTGTTTGGTGCAATGTTCCTTTC
>JBMLPQ010000126.1:0-1318 GCA_049242025.1 Sediminibacterium sp. | reverse complement strand
AAAGAAACGGATACCCGGCACATGCGCTTTATCTAATAATAATTTTACACCCATATTCTTAATTATTTACGGCAGCATTATTTCTGCACTCATTAATAATGGCGTCTACTTTTTCTTTGGTTAAATGTTCCCGATAGTGTTTACCCATTTGCATCATTGGTGCGTAACCACAAGCGCCTAAGCACTCAACAGTCTTCAGCGTAAACATACCATCTGTAGTGGTTTCACCTGGTTTAATACCGAGCTTGGTTCCGATATATTCAATAATATCATCGCATCCACTCACCATGCATGGACCTGTTTGACAAACTTCAAACAAGTACTTTCCAATTGGTTTGAGGTTATACATGCTGTAGAATGTAGCCACTTCATAAACTTCAATAGGACTAATTTGTAAAAGTTCTGCTACATAATCCATGGTTTCTGCGCTTAACCATCCACCAAAACTATCTTGTGCCAAATGCAATACCGGCAATAAAGCACTTTTCTGTTTGTCTGCTGGATAGCGAGCCACCAATCGGCTAAACTCTTTCAGTTGTTCGTCATTAAACTTACTCATACAGTAATATTATTAAGCATCCAATTCTCCTGCAATCAGGTTTAAACTACTCATGGTTAAAATGGCATCCGATAACATGCTGTCTTTTACTAATTCAGGGTATGCCTGATAGTATATAAAGCAAGGTCTACGGAAATGCAGTCTGAATGGGGTTCTACCACCATCACTAATCATATAGAATCCTAACTCACCGTTACCCCCTTCAACAGATTGATATACTTCACCTTTAGGCATATCCACTTCACCCATAATGATTTTGAAATGCCAGATTAATGCTTCCATTTTGGTGTACACATCTTCTTTCTTAGGCAAGTAATATTCAGGAACATCTGCGTGATAAACTTCTGCATCAGTTCCTTTAAACTCTTGTATTTTATTATAAGCTTGTTGGATAATGCGCATACTCTGCCACATTTCTTGGTTACGCACTAAGAAACGATCGTAGTTGTCACCTGTTTTACCCACAGGAATTTCAAAATCAAAATCTTCGTAGCTACTGTAAGGACTATGAACACGCACATCATAATCTACCCCTGCAGCACGTAAATTAGGACCGGTAAATCCATAGTTTAACGCGCGTTCTGCACTAATAGGGCCACCGCCAATGGTGCGCTCCATAAAAATTCTATTACGCGTTAACAAACTCTCTAACTCGCCCAACGCAACTGGATATTCTTTTAAGAATTTCTCGAGTTTCGTAAACGCTGTATTTGTGAAATTCCTTTCAAAGCCGCCAATACGCCCAATATTAGTAGTAAG
>JBMLPQ010000125.1:0-2054 GCA_049242025.1 Sediminibacterium sp. | reverse complement strand
ATTTAATGAAAAAAGTTATCGTTTTAGGAGGAGGAGGTTTTATTGGGGGGCATCTTGCCAAGAAATTAAAGAACCAAGGTTTTTATGTTCGCGTTGCCGATATTAAAAATCATGAATATATGGCGCATGAAGATATCTGTCATGAATTTATTCAATGTGACTTGGCCGATCCTCGTGCGGTGGAAGAAGTAATTTTTGAAGATTGTTATGAATTATACCAATTAGCTGCCGACATGGGTGGAGCGGGTTATATTTTCACTGGCTTAAACGATGCCAATGTAATGACCAACTCTGCTTTGATTAATTTAAATGTAGCAAAAGAAGCCGTGAAGAAAAAAGTACAAAAGGTTTTTTATTCTTCTTCTGCTTGTATGTATCCAGAACATAATCAGTTAGATGCTACTAATCCAAACTGTGTGGAAAGTTCTGCTTATCCTGCTAATCCTGATTCTGAATATGGTTGGGAGAAATTATTTAGTGAAAGAATTTTTTTAGCATACCATCGTAATTTTAATTTAAATGTGCGTGTAGCTAGATTCCATAATATTTTTGGACCACAGGGTACTTGGAATGGTGGTAAAGAAAAAGCACCTGCAGCCATGTTACGTAAAGCAGCTGAAACTGCCGAGGGTGGTAACTTTGAAGTATGGGGAGATGGTTTACAAACCAGAAGCTTCTTATATATTGATGAATGTTTAGAAGCAGTGGAGCGTTTTATGAAAACTGATTTTGTTGGCCCAGTAAATATTGGTTCTGAAGAAATGGTTACCATTAATCAATTAGCACAAATGGCCATTGATATTTCTGGAAAGAAAATTTCTATTCACAATATTGCTGGTCAAGAATTTATTGATAAGTACGGATTCAAATGTCCTTTAGGCGTTAGAGGTAGAAGATCTGATAACGATTTATACCGCAAGAAAATGGGTTGGGAAGTTTCCGAACCATTGATTGAAGGAATGCGCAAAACTTATACATGGATTAAGGAGCAAGTGGATGCAGCTGTTGCTTCAGCTTAATAATGCTAATTATTAGTTACAATTTCTTTAAACTCCAATTATGATGTCTCATCAAAAATCAACGGTTCAAATTACGGGCGTTGATATTTTTGTGGGGAATAATGATTTGTTTGCCGCGGAGTTGATTGATAGTGTTGTAGGAAATATTGATAGCGCGGGGAAGGGAGCTAAGGGAGCTAAAGGCGCGAACCGCAAGGTGAGCGCAACAAGTGCGCACGGCTTGGTTTTTGCAAGCAAGAACCCAGATTTTAAAAATACCTTAGATCAATTTTATTACAATCTTCCAGATGGCATGCCCATTGTTTGGGTGGGTAGAATGAAAGGCCATAGCCAAATGCAAAGATGCTCTGGCGTAGATATGTTTGAAGTAGTGATGAAAAAAACTGCTACTCATAATATCAAACATTTTTTCTGTGGAGGAAAAGAAGGCGTAGCAGATGAATTGAAAAAAGCTTCCGCAAAAGATTTAGGCAACCCCAATGTGGTAGGAACTTATAGCCCTCCATTTAGATTAATGACCGAGGAAGAGTTTGCTGCACTAGGACAACAAATTAATGCATCTGGTGCGAATGTGGTTTGGATTGGATTAAGCACACCTAAGCAAGAAGTATTTGCAGCATCACTTGCAAAACATTGTTCAGTAGATTATATAATCACAGTTGGTGCAGTCTTTGATTTTTTTACAGGTAACCTTGAACGCGCTCCGCGTTGGATACAAAATATTGGTTTAGAATGGTTCTATCGTTTACTCAAAGAACCTCGCAGATTATTTTCTAGATACTTTGAAGTTGTGCCAGGATTTATCTGGTTAAATCTAAAAGAGTTGTTAAAAAGGTAAAGTACTGATTGGGGGATAAAGAAGTCCTTGAAAGTGTAATTAGTTTTACAAAAGTTTAGACCCCCCGGCCCTATAATTTCATAATCTATTTTACACCCCAAGGACAATGTCATATTCAAAATATGTACGAGCAATAGCTAACATACGAAGCTTTTGATATTTTTATTTAGCGTTGAATATTGTGCTATAAAATAAAG
>JBMLPQ010000124.1:0-16536 GCA_049242025.1 Sediminibacterium sp. | reverse complement strand
TTTCTCGGTTGTCAAAAATACGGCTTCGGTAACAGCTCTCAAACAATATTATCCATTAGCTGTTAACCTAGGGTAGTTATCTTTACATTTTATATAAAAATATGCGCAGTACAGGGACTTTGTTTTTTATAGCGGCCATTATGGTTTTGCTCGATTTTTACGTTTATCAGGCCATTAAAACAGTTACTCAACCCTTGTCTGAGCGGGTTAGAATGTATATTCATGTGGGGTTTTGGCTTATTTCGGTACTAACAGTATTCTCCTTAATGGCATTCCCATTTGTGCCAGCCTTACAACAGTCTAAACTATTTCGGAATTATGTTTTTGCCATTTTAGCTGGATTATTCATCGCTAAATTGATTGCAGCCACTATTTTTTTAGTAGACGATATCAGAAGAACAGGCTGGTGGGCAATCAGTAAAGTGTACAAAAGCACTGGCGGTCAAATAGTAGGAGATGGGCAAATGGTGTCTAGATCAGTATTTTTAAGTTGGATTGGATTGGGATTGGGGTCTACTTTATTTGGCACCATGGTTTTTGGCTTCAGAAATAAATACAAGTACCAGGTAAAGAAAATACAGTTACAATTTGCCAATTTGCCCAAGGCATTTGATGGATTAAAGCTGGTTCAAATAAGTGATGTTCACAGTGGTAGCTTGCAGGATGTAAATGCGGTAAACAAAGGAATTGACCTGATTTTAAAACAAAATCCCGACATTATATTTTTTACGGGAGATTTAGTAAACGACCGAGCTACTGAATTATTACCACTTAAAACTTCTTTTGCTAGGCTCAAAGCGCCAATGGGGGTATATAGTACACTGGGTAACCACGATTATGGAGACTATGTACAGTGGCCCAACACAGCGGCCAAGCAAGAAAATCTAGCGACTTTAATCAACCTACAAAAAGAAATGGGATGGGATATTTTGATGAACGAAAATCGTATCATCGAAAAAGACGGAGAAAAAATTGCCGTTCTTGGTATAGAAAATTGGGGCGCAAAAGGCAGATTTCCTAAGTATGGTAAAATGGAAGAAGCCATAAAAGGTACAGAGCAAGTTCCATTTAAAATGTTGTTGAGTCACGATCCAAGTCATTGGGATGCACAAGTAAAAACCAGTTATTCCGATATCGATATTATGTTTTCAGGACATACCCATGGGATGCAGTTTGGATTAGAAAATCCTTATTTTAAATGGAGCCCAGTGAAATGGATGTACAAACAGTGGGCAGGATTATATGAAGAGGGGAACCAAAAATTATACGTCAATCGCGGCTTTGGATTCATTGGTTATCCAGGCAGGGTGGGGATTATGCCAGAGATTACAGTGATAGAGTTCAAGAAAGCATAGCAGCATTATCTTTTCGCAATTTTATTCATTGATATAGCCCTTTGCATACTGCATTTGAAGCGATTAATGCCTTTCTCGCGTAAATTTTGGTGTTTGGTAGTTCTCCCATTCATGCGTTTGCGCCACATTTTAAAGCTTGAAGCTTTACTGTTGAGCCGCATGAATTCGATGACTTCTTTTTCGGATAAACCAAATTGAAATTGTATGGCTTCAAAAGGGGTTCGGTCTTCCCAGGCCATTTCAATAATGCGGTCTCTGTCTTTTTCTTCAAGCATATTCATTTTCTTTTAACATTTCATGTGTAACATTGGTTCAGTCAAAATCGTCTATGGCATAAGTATTGAATAGTTTAACTAAACCAAGTGTTATGCGTACGATTTTTTTATTTGCAGCTTTATTAATAGCTGGAACAACAGTGAATGCCCAAAAGGGCTTTAGATTAGGTGTAAAAGCGGGAGCAAACCTAAACAAAATTGAAGGTCAATCATTTGATCAGGGTTTCGATTTTTCTTATCATGCAGGTGCGTTTGTAGAATATGATTTTAGCAAGCGATGGGGCATACAGCCCGAAGTGATTTGGAGCCAAACAGCAACCAAACGGGCAAATACCATTGATGCTATTTATTCTACTTTACCTACCAATGTAAAATTAGATTATCTAATGGTGCCAGTTTTATTGCGATATAGCCCAATTGGACTATTGAGTTTTGTAGCAGGCCCACAGTTTGGGGTATTGATTAATAAGAATGATAACTTATTACAAAATGGTCAGCAGGCATTTAAGTCTGGTGACTTATCAATGGTATTGGGTGCCCAAGTAAACTTAAAAGTACTTAGGGTTTACGGCCGATACAATATTGGTCTACAGAATATCAATGATTTCTCAGACCAACAAAAATGGACCAATCAACAAGTACAATTGGGAGTTGGTTTAAAATTCTAAACCCCCAATTGTTTTTTTAAGGAACTGATTTCTTTCTTGAAAGATTTCAGTTCCATTATTTGTTCTTTAATGAAACTGTTGTCTTCTAATTTGCCCACTACTTCATTCATTTCTGCAAAGCTTTCATAAACCATTTTTCTAAATGGATTGCTGTAATCTTTTGCTCTAGAATCATGAATGCCTTTGGTAATCCATTCCATAGTAGCAATGGCACTATTGAATAAATAACTTAACTGGTGTTCATCTAATTTATTCAGCGGAAGACCAGTAATTTCTTTTAAGGTAGCTAAACCGTGCATGCATTTTTGATTGGCATATAAACTGCCTTTTACTGCATACTGTGCATGAAGATCGTCCCAGCCTTTTATTTTACCCGTATTGATTTTCTTACGCAAATCGGTTAAGTCTATTTCGGGCATTAACTGGCCTCCTAAATTAATCCACTTATCTCTGGAAAGCTTACTAGGTAGCTGTTTGCGGAGCGCTGCTAAATTATTGGAGGCATTGTTTTGAATAAAATTGATGAGCTCTTTTACTCCATAAAATAATAAGACATCTTCAAAAACTTTATAAGCTTGTCTTACTTTAACCAATGCCGTTTTTCTTTTGCTGTTTTCAATATCATCGGCAGTGATGGATAAACTATCTACTAATTTATTGTTGCTCTTTAATAAAAGTTTACCAACAGCAATAGCTTCTTCAATGTCTGTATCTGCCTTTTTTTCTGAACGCAAATAAGCTTTACCAGTATATAATTCTAGTTTCTCTAAAGCGGTAAAAATTTCGTTGATGCTATCAGGTGCTAAATAATTGTATTCGAGTTCTTGCGTTTTATCAAAGCGCTTATCTCTATGCGCGTATTTCCAAGCATTTCTGGCCAATGCATACATATTGTATAAAAACCAATAGGCAGGCATGATAGTTAGTTGGTCGTGCTTGGTATCGTTGCTGATTAAAGAGAACGGAATGGGTATATTCAACTCAGCAGGGTAGTCGCCCTTGTTGATCATAGTAAAAGAAGCAAAGATGGAATTGTGTTTTAAGCTAACACATAATCCAGGCCAAAAGCCACGCCCCATAATGATTTCGCCATCTGCACTACGGCTATTATGATTAGATCCAATGGTAGCACCAGCGGCAATATTACTTTGCCCCATTACCAACGCAGCACATAAAAATGAATTGTTATGGTGTTGTTCGTGTGCAGGAAAAATTAATGAGTTCAATACTTCACAACAAGAGATGGTGGCGTTTTGACCCAAGTATGAGTTGATTAATCGCGCTCCATATTTTAATTGTGAATGATCGGCCATGATGAATCGAACGGCTTTTACGCCGTAGAAAATTCTACAACCATAACCAATATTGCCATTCACCATTTCGCAACCTTCCCCAATTTGTGTTCTGCCCTCAGGGCCAGAATTCACGGTAAGGTTTTTTAGTTTGTTGGCTCCTTTAAAATATGCGTCGGATCCAACCCAAACATCTTTGATGATATTACAATTCTTAATCACTGTTCTATCACCCACTTTGCCGTAATAGCCCCGCTTGTTATTGAATTTCTTTTCAGTAAATTCAATCAGCTTTGCTTGTAAAATTTTATCATCTCTAAACCTGCTCCACAAAAAAGCGTCACCAGGCAACATGCCATCAAAAGGCAATACTTTTCTACCCGTATTCTCATTGCACAATTCTAGCCAAATTCTAACTTCTTCTTTTTCGTCTACTTTTAAAATGCCATTCCCAAACTTAGAATGGTTCGTTGTAACCAATTCGTTTACATTGGTGATGATGGCTTCGCTACCAATGATATAGTGGGAGAGATAATTAACATTATTCACAACCACATTGTCGCCAAAATCGCAACTGATAATGGTAGAATTATATAAGCCCACAGGCGTTTTTAAATCGCTAAAGCCTAAGCATAATGGCTCTAACTTTCCAATACGCACAAGGCCGTGGAGTTTACAATTTTTAACGAGGTTAGGATTAAATGCATCCGAAACCAGAATATGATTCCAGTTATCGGTTGTATTACCATTTCTTACCAATTGCTCAATTTCATAAGCAGTAAGGGTTCTGTAATGAATACCATTCCTCATCTGCATATTGCGCAGATAATATTCATCCTTACCCTTTGGAATATGATGGTCTTTTATGAAACCATAACCTAATGCATCAAGGGGGGACTTGGTGATATTATTTTGCGCCATATTTTATTATTCTACAGTTACACTCTTTGCTAAATTTCTAGGCTTATCTACATCTAATCCTTTATAAAGGCCAACATAGTAGCTTAGTAGTTGGAGGGGAACTACACTTAATAGGGGGGCAATTGCTTCATCCGCATCAGGAACAAACATTACATCGTCTGCCATGCCAGGAATCACTTCGTCACCAACGGTGGCAACAGCAATGACTTTTCCTTTTCTGGCTTTGATTTCTTGAACGTTCGACACTATTTTTTCGTAATAAGAATCTTTGGTGGCCACAAAAACAACTGGTAAATTTTCATCTACCAATGCAATAGGACCATGTTTCATTTCAGCAGCAGGATAGCCTTCTGCATGTATGTAAGAAATCTCTTTTAATTTAAGGGCACCTTCTAATGCCACAGGGAAATTATATCCTCTACCTAAGAATAAAAAGTCTGCAGCATCTTTATATTTTTCCGCTATGCGTTCAATATTAGAAGTATCTGCTAAAATCTCTTTAATTTTTTCAGGGATGGATTCTAAATCGTGCATCAATTGAACATAACGATCTTTAGAAAGGGTTCCTTTTGCATAACCAATTTTCAATGCCATCATCATTAAAACGGCCAATTGACCAGTGAACGCTTTTGTACTAGCAACGCCAATTTCAGGACCACTATGGGTATAAGCACCCGCATGGCTTAAGCGAGCAATACTGCTGCCAACCGCGTTAACAACACCAAAAATGAATGCGCCTTTTTCTTTGGCACTTTCTAAAGCAACTAAGGTATCTGCCGTTTCGCCACTTTGAGAAATGGCAATAATCACATCGCCTTTATGAATCACAGGATTTCTGTAACGGAATTCGGAAGCATATTCAACTTCAACCGGAATTCTACAAAATTCTTCAATTAAATATTCAGCCACCAAACCCGCGTGCCAGCTGGTTCCGCAAGCAACAATCATAATACGGTTGGCATTAATAAATGCATCCATATTATTCTCGATACCTCCCATCATGATTTGCAAACTCTGCGGCAATAAACGACCTCTCAAGCAATCATGAATGGTACTAGGTTGTTCGTGAATTTCTTTAAGCATGAAATGATCATAGCCACCTTTTTCAATGGCTGCTAATTCCATGTCTAGCTTAGTAATGAAGGGCGTTTGCTTTTCGTTACCTAAATTCTTCAGAATTAATTCGTCTGGCTTAACAATCGCAATTTCATAATCATTTACATACACCACTTCTTTGGTGTATTCAATAATAGGAGAAGCGTCGCTTGCCAAAAAATGTTCGCCTTTGCCAATGCCAATAACCAAAGGACTGCCCTTGCGCGCAGCAATGATGGTATCAGGTTCGTCTTTAGAAATTAATAGAATACAATAAGCCCCAACTATACGTTTTAGAGCAATGCGCAATGCTTCTTCTAAAGTACAGTTATTGTTGATTTTAATGTCTTCAATAAAATTCAGCAAAACTTCCGTATCGGTGTCACTTTTGAAATGATAGCCCTTAGACTCTAATTCCTTTTTAATTTGGGTATAGTTCTCAATAATGCCATTGTGAATCATTGCCAATTCACCACTTTGCGATTGATGCGGATGGGCATTTCTATCGCTCGGTTCACCATGGGTAGCCCAGCGGGTATGACCAATTCCAATATGCGCTTGCACGTCTTTGCCAATCGTAGCTTCTTCTAATTCAGCAACTTTACCTTTTTTCTTGTAAACGTTAATATGATGATTGTGTAATAATGCAACCCCAGAACTATCATAACCACGGTATTCCAATCTTTTTAGCCCTTTTAACACAATAGGGTAAGCGGCTCTTGGCCCTATGTAACCAACAATTCCACACATAATAAATGACTTGTTTAGCTGCAAGTTTAATTATATTTAATGAATAAATGACTGTTTTGCAAGAACTTGCGGGAAACAAAAAAAATAACATTTTACTTTGCGGACTTTTGCGGGAATAAAAGCACAATAAAAATGAAAATTGCATATATGATAAAGAAAAGCATTATTGGACTTTTTTTATTTTTCTGGGGGAGTATAGCTATAGCACAAAGCACCACCCTCTGGGTAGTTAGGCATGCCGAAAAAGATACGGCAAAGGCAACACTGGCCAATCCAGATTTAAGTGAAATGGGCAAGCAACGAGCGTTGGATTTGGCAGCGTATTTAAAAATGGAAAAAATTGCCTTGATTTATTCAACCGACACAAAGCGAACCAAACAAACAGCCGCACATTTTACAGCACCCATGGAAATATATAATCCAAAAAATCTAGCTGTATTAAGAACGCAGGTTCAAGAGAAAGCGAATGGGAAAACCATTTTGCTGGTAGGTCATTCTAATACTGTTTTAGAAACAATTGAAGCTTTGGGAGCACAACGGCCTGTTAAAGTATTGAACGATGACGATTATGATTATATCTTTAAAGTAGTCATTGGAGCAGATGCTAAAACAACCGTGGATGCATTCCAGTTTGGTCAACCTCATAGAGGAGGTAATGCAACCATGCGATAAATGGCTTTGGAAGAAGTGTAAATCAATCAAATTTGTAAAAATTAATTGCAATGAACCTGAGTAAATTAAAGCATATTTCTATAGGATTAATAATCCTGCTATTGGGCATGAGTTTTATGCAAGAAGACAATTATTATGTTATATACATAAAGGGAAGTGCCAACAATGCAATAAGCAATCGAACTGTACGGATGGGTGATATGCTTAAACCCTCAGACAAAATCGTATTAAAAGACGCCAATTCCAAATTGGTGTTGATACATCCTAATAAAGGAAGAGTGGAAATTACTCCTAAATCTGCAGGTAAGGGGTTAACGGTGAAAGATCAAATTACTTCAATACAAAGTGAGTCTAGAATTATTTCGAGGCCATTAAAATACGAAGGCTATAATCCACGTACTTATTTTCATTCGCCTGAAACCAATTATCGTGTTTTAATAGTAACAGGAGTTCCCCTAAAAATTATTCCTTTTTACAAGTTGGATTATCAAAATTTTTTCTACTTATCCTGGGAGAAAAATGGAGAGCAGATTGTTCGTAAAATTCCAGCATCCGATCGGGGCATTTATTTCAATTCTTCGGTGTTTGGGGATACCAACGAGTTTGTAAATGGGCAAAAAGTAAAATTTTGTTATCAGCACTATGAATATGGTGCTTTAAAGAATGATGTACTAGCAGAATTTGTTCCAGTGATTGCCCCGCTAAGCGAGATAAATCAACAGATTACGCTGATTCGGAAGTATAGTTCTCAAAAAGAACCTCGTGTAATTAATGCATTAATTACGCTCCATTTAAACGATAATTACGGGAAGGTCGGAAGTGAATATTTGCTCAGTATTCGATAAAGCTGCGTATTTTTGTATGGCAAATAAAAGTTATCTATTTCGTGCCTTTTTTAATCAAAATGGTGCCCAAGAAATAACCTATCAATTGTACAACTCAAACGTATCTATATGATAAACAAAATCGGCTTCTCTATCATTTTACTGACAGCATTCAGTTTCGTTGCTTGCAAGAAAGCAGCTGAAACAGATCCAGTAAATCCTCCACCAACAACGGTGAATAAAATTGCACCTGATGGGTTCAATTATCAAACAACAAAAGAACTTTCAGTAACCATCACAGCATTGACCAATCGTAATAAGCCTATTGCGGGTGTGCCAGTTCAAGTGTTCAGTCTTCAAAATGGAGTGAAAGGGTCTTTATTATTTAAAGGAGTAACCAACTCACAAGGGTTGATTGTTTCAAAGACCAGCTTGCCAGCGTATATGGATACAGTGGTTGTTGATGCCAATTATTTAGGACTAATTCAAAACCTGTTGGTAAGCGTAAGTAATAATTCTTTGAATTGTACCATTGGTGGTTCAAACGCTTATGCTGGTAATGTTGTTGGGGTATTACAATCAAATGGTGGACCAGCAGAAGCAGCCAATATT
The DNA here is from genome assembly GCA_049242025.1 of Sediminibacterium sp. Classification (GTDB taxonomy): domain Bacteria; phylum Bacteroidota; class Bacteroidia; order Chitinophagales; family Chitinophagaceae; genus Sediminibacterium. Next base: position 8,072 of record JBMLPQ010000124.1, on the reverse strand, counting down.
ATTCGCTCTGCTAGCGCTTTAAATGGCGGAATGGTAAGTATGGATATTAATGGGGTAAAAACAGATACCAAGTTCACTTATTTAAGTAATTACAACAGTAATGGTAGACCGAATAATTTAGAAGTGCCTGGAGACGAGATCAGTTTAGATATGTTGAACACCATTAATGCTTCTTTACCTGAGCAGAAAAAAGTTCCAGAACTACATCCTGAATACATCACCAATAGTACCATGACTAGCATTAACGTTATTGAAGATGCGGAAGTATGGCTCACTTTTGTGCATGAAGGGGCTGGTTTTAGAAATGCTTTAGGGTTTTATACTTACAATACTAAAACCCCTCCAAAAACACTAGAAGATATTAAAGAAATTCAATTCGTTTTCCCCAATGCAAGTTTAAGAGGCAGTAGTGGTGAAATGTTGTCTGGCGATAAAGTGAAAATTGGAAAATTCTCAGCAGGAACTTCTATTGGATTGGTATTGTTCCAAAATGCATGGAATGGGAAAGATGTTTCAGTTGGTGCAACTGCTTTTTTCTCTGATGAGCATCTTAATCCTGAACCAAAGGATGATTTGAAAAAACACAATGTTTTATTGAAGTACAAAGAATTTTTCTTGATTGGATTCGAAGATATTCGCAGAGATGCACCAAATTGTGATCAAGATTTTAATGACTTAGTTTTATACGCAACATCTAATCCAATCACAGCAATTGATACTGATGGAGTAAAAGAAGCAGAAGTAACGAAAGATGCTGATGGGGATGGTGTGATTGATGATTTAGATCAATTCCCAACTGATCCTACAAAAGCTTATACTTCTTATTTTCCTTCTGAAAAAAATTGGGGAACCTTAGCTTTTGAAGATTTATTTCCTAGTGCAGGTGATTATGATATGAATGACTTGGTGATATCTTATAGATATACCATGATTTCTAATGCACAGAATAATATTGTTGAAATGAATGCAGAATACAAAGCGCTTGCAAATGGTGCTGCGTTTCAAAATGCATTTGGTGTTCAGTTCCCTTTTGCGCCAAGCTTAATCAAATCTGCAACCGGGCAAAATGTAGCCACAGGGTTAGCAAAATTGAATCCGAATGGAACTGAAGCAGGGCAAAGCAGAGCTGTAATTATTCCAATTGATAATATTTATTCGGTCTTAAAATATTCTAATGGAGCATTCTTTGTGAATACTCGTACCGATATGGAAAAGGCAAACGCTGCACCAGTTTCAGTATTAATTCAATTTAATTCGCCTATTTCTCCAAGTACCTTGAATATTGCTAATATGAATCCTTTCTTGATTAGCAATCAGCGTAGAACACACGAAGTGCATTTGCCAGGTTTTGCTCCTACTGATTTGGCTGACCTAAAATTATTTGGAACAGGAAATGACGACTCTAAGCCAAGTTCGAATAGATACTATGTATCTAAAGAAAACTACCCATGGGCTTTACATTTTGCTGATGGCTTCTTGTATCCTACAGAAGGGTCTGCTATTAATACGGCTTATCTACGCTTTTTTGAGTGGGCTAAGTCTGGTGGAACCAATGTTAAAGACTGGTATTCAAATAGTGGTTCAGGCTTTAGAAATCCAGATAGAATTTATCTTAAATAAGAACCTTATCAATACTTTAAAAAGCTGCAGCAATGCAGCTTTTTTTATTTGGGTTTAGCAGTATTCAACCATTGTGTTTGAACGGTATTGTTTTTACCCACTAATATCAATTTAATGAATGGTTGTTCAGCATCTAATTGAAAGGCAAAACGTCCTTGTTCAATGGATGTAGTTGCAAGTAATTGATATTGGTCTAACTGTCCAATTTTAAACAAGTTGGTATAGCTCATCAAAATCTTGACTGGGGTATTTTTCTGATACGATTTCCATTGTACAATCAAGCTGTCCTTATTTCTTTCAACTGAAGGGTGTGATAATGATACATCGCCAATCATTGGAACTCCATCTAATTCATATTCATTTGCTTTCGGAACATTCATTTTTTGAAACCTTGTTATAGTTGGAAGAATGTCTACAATCGCAGGTGTATTTTGATGGAAATAAGTATTGGTGTTTTTGAAATTTGCAATCATCCAAGTGGTTCTTTCTGCATCGGATTGTCCACCATGGTTTTTACCAGTTATGGCATCTCTACCATGATCGGTTGTAATAATGATGATCCACTTTTCATTGTATTTTTTTTCTCTGAATTCTATAGCATTCCAAATAATCCCCATCTGATGATCTAACTGAAGAATGGCTTTTTCCATTTCTGGACTATTCCCAAACCGATGACCTATATCGTCTGTATGTTGTAAATAAATCCATGATAAATCAGGTGCAGTTTTGCGAATAGTACTGTCTGCTTTTTCGATCACATGTTGGTCTATTAAATGGGTATAGTTGGCTGCTTTGTCGTGTGGAAATTGTAAAGTGTCTAATTCGTAGCCGTCAAATGCATAGTCTATTTTAAAGCCTCCAGTTTCTGGTAATTGGTCTCCAATTAGTTTTGTGCGGTTGTCTTGCCAAGTAGAAAAGACTGCTGTTGTTTTTTGAGGATATTGTTCTTTTAAATATCGGAAGATGGTGTAATAGTTATAATTAGGGTTCTTGATATTGTTGTCTAACACTTGGTGTTTATTGGCCCAAGTACCCGTTAGTAAATTATTGTACCCTGGTGCAGAAATAGTGGGGGTTTGATTATAGGCGTTTTTAATCCCCCCAACAAAGGCTCTTTTATAAAAACCGCTGGCTATAATTTTATGAAGATTGGGCTTAGCCGATTTTTCTATTAAGTCTGCTGGAATACCATCTGCAATTACAAAAACAATTTTCGTTGTTTTTTGTTGAGAATTTGTACTGTAATAAGCCCCAAAAGTTAGCAGAAATGATAAAAATAAATGATGCATTTTGAGCCTGATTTTTGAATTAAAATAAATACCGTTAATGCAAGATTCAGTGTAATTTTGCACTCTCATTTTAAACCGTAAAAAACCAAATCAATATATGGAAAATAACCCAATGAATGCAGGTGGCGAAGCAAAGTGTCCTTTTACTGGCGCAACTGCAAAAGCTACACAAACTGCTGGTGGTGGTACCAGAAATCGTGACTGGTGGCCGAATCAACTAAAGTTGAATATTCTACGTCAAAATTCAATGTTGTCTAATCCTATGGATGCTTCCTTTAATTATGCGGAGGAATTCAAAACACTGGATTTAGCAGCTGTAAAAAAAGATCTAACTGATTTAATGACCGATTCTCAAGATTGGTGGCCTGCCGATTATGGCCATTATGGTCCATTCTTTATTCGTATGGCATGGCATGCTGCTGGTACTTATAGAACTGGTGATGGTAGAGGTGGTGCAGGTGCTGGAACATTACGTTTTGCGCCTTTGAATAGTTGGCCTGATAATACCAACTTAGACAAAGCACGTTTGTTGTTATTGCCCATCAAACAGAAATATGGCAACAAATTATCTTGGGCCGATTTAATGGTGCTAACTGGTAATGTTGCATTGGAATCAATGGGCTTCAAAACCTTTGGTTTTGGTGGAGGTCGTGCAGATGTATGGGAACCAGAAGAAGATATTTATTGGGGTTCAGAGCGTGAGTGGTTAGGAGATAAGCGTTACAGTGGTGATCGTGATTTAGAAAATCCTTTGGCTGCTGTACAAATGGGTTTGATTTATGTAAACCCAGAAGGACCAAATGGTAATCCTGATCCATTGGCTTCTGCACGTGATATCCGCGAAACCTTTGCGCGTATGGCAATGAATGATGAAGAAACTGTAGCATTAATTGCAGGTGGGCATACATTTGGTAAAACACATGGTGCTGCTGATCCTGGTAAATTTGTTGGTGTTGAGCCTGCTGCAGCAGGATTAGAAGAGCAAGGCCTTGGTTGGAAAAATAGTTTTGGTACAGGTAACGGTGAATATACTATCACCAGTGGATTAGAAGGTGCTTGGACAACTACTCCAACAAAATGGAGCAATAATTATTTCGAAAACTTGTTTGGCTTTGAGTGGGAACTAACCAAAAGCCCAGCTGGTGCACACCAATGGCAACCTAAGAACAATGCGGGAGCTGGTACTGTACCTGATGCGCATAATCCAAATAAGAAGCATGCGCCATTTATGCTTACTTCTGATATTGCTTTAAGAGTAGATCCTGCGTATGAGAAAGTTTCTCGTAAGTTTTATGAGAACCCTGATTTATTTGCAGATGCATTTGCAAAAGCTTGGTTTAAGCTAACCCACCGTGATATGGGTCCTAAGTCTTTGTATTTAGGATCAGAAGTTCCTGCTGAAGAATTAATCTGGCAAGATCCAATTCCTACTGCAAACTATAAAACCATTGATGCTGCTGATATTGAAGCATTAAAGGCACAAATTTTAGCAACAGGTTTATCAGTGTCCGAATTAGTATCAACTGCTTGGGCTTCTGCTTCTACTTTCCGTGGATCAGACAAGCGTGGTGGTGCCAATGGTGGTCGTATTCGCTTAACACCCCAGAAATATTGGGAATCAAATAACCCTGCTCAATTGTCTAAAGTATTAGATGCATTAGAAGGGGTACAAAAAGCATTCAATGCTGCTGGTGGCGATAAGCAAGTTTCTATGGCAGATTTGATTGTTTTAGGTGGTTGTGCGGCTATTGAAAAAGCTGCTGGACATACTATCACTGTTCCATTTACTGCAGGTAGAACCGATGCTTCTCAAGAACAAACAGATGTTGAGTCATTTGCAGTTTTAGAACCTATCGCAGATGGATTCCGCAACTATGCTAAAAAACGTTATACCGTTTCTGCGGAAGATTTATTGGTAGATAAAGCACAATTGTTTACACTAACTGCTCCTGAAATGACTGTGTTAGTAGGAGGCTTGCGTGTATTGAATGCGAATTCAAACCAAAGCCAACATGGCGTATTTACTCATCAGCCTGAAGTATTAACCAATGATTTCTTTGTGAATTTATTAGATATGAGTCAAACATGGACTCCTGTGAATGATCACAAAGATTTGTTTGAAGCAAAAGATCGTAAAACTGGCGCTGTTAAGTGGACTGGTACAAGAGTAGACTTAGTATTCGGATCTAATTCTGAATTAAGGGCTTTGGCTGAATTGTACACTTATACTGGCGGACAGGAGAAATTTGTAAAAGACTTTGTAGCCGCTTGGAATAAAGTAATGAACCTAGACCGTTTTGATTTAAAATAAATTTAAGTTGTCTTATTCTGGAAAGCCTCGAGTTTACTCGGGGCTTTTTTATATGTATTTTTTCAATGTTTTGTTCATGACTTTGAACCATAAGGGTGGTATCAATGAAAGCACCATCATTCCGGGATAACCAGTGGGCATTTGGGGGCTCTCATCAAAATGCCGAAGGGTTTGGTATTTTCTACTGGCCAAATAATGGTGATCTGAATGCCTAGATAATTCTAATAATAAAAGTCTGCCGATAGGATGATTGGAATTCCAAGAATGAATGGGCATAGTTCTTTCGTAGTTTGTTCCATTCTTTTTTCTACGTAACCCATAGTGCTCAATATAGTTTACTGTTTCAAGTAGTAAGATTCCCATGAGTGCTCCAGAAAGAAAAAAGTGTAAAGTGGTAGTGCCAAAAAAAAGTCCTATTAAAATGATGAGTAAACCCTGAATAAATTGATACAACAACATTTCATTGTGGATGCTCCAAAAATTCAGTTTTTTCTTCTTTAATCGCTCGGCTTCTAAATGCCAAGCAGAGCGCCATCCGTCAATGATTGACCTACAATAAAATTGATATACTCCTTCACCCATTCTACTTGAAGCAGGGTCTTCATCAGTGGAAACATTTTTGTGATGCCCTCGATTGTGTTCAATAAAAAAGTGCATATAAAGGGTGGTCAATAAAAGCATTTTACTCATGAATTGCTCATGCTTACTGGTTCTATGTCCTAGCTCATGAGCCGCATTAATGCCTAAAATGCCACAAGAAATTCCAAATGCCAATGTTGCCCCAATCTTATAGTAAAGGGGGAGTGCTTCGTTGCTAATTTGGTAAAGAAAATATCCTAAAATAAAATATTGAGCAGGCACCAGACCAAATAAAATCCAATCGTATAGGGGATCTTCTTTGGCTATTTCTTCTTCTATTTTAGTCAAGTTTTGGGTGCTTCCTTTGGTGAATAATTCAAAAAAAGGAACAATTGCAAAAATGAAAATAATTGCAGAGAAAGACCATAAGTTTTCCGAATAGATGGACCAAGCCACTAAAATGGGAGTGGTATAAGCTAAGCAGAATTTAAGGCTTTTTAATCTCATTTTAATTTAAATTTTAACTTGAATTGATTATGTTTATCAAGCATTTAATATAAATATATGCGCGAATCCGATATTATCAAATTGCTGCCAAAATTTCTATTAAATTCAAAAATATTTTCATTAATTGTCACTGATTTAGAAGGAAGATATATTTATGTAAATGATTTGTTTAAAGAACGCTTCTCATTTTTACAAACTCAATTTATTGGTGACCCTGTTTCGATTGCAATTCATCCAGATGATTTAGCAAAATGTGTTGAAGTGGTTCAGCTTTGCATGTTAAATCCAGATCAATCTTTCCCTATTCAAATTAGAAAGCCAAGCGAAGATGGAGATAAATTTTATTGGACACAATGGGAATTCTCGCAATTTAAAGATGCTCAACAGAATCCAGCAGGAATTGTATGTTTCGGGTACGAAGCATCTCTTGAGGAAAAAGCCAGTCAAAAATTAGCTCAAACAGAAACATTGCTCAGAGCAATGTACGATAGTACTTCAGATGCTTGTACTTTTCTTGATCCCAATCTTAAATTTTTGTTTCTCAATCAATTGGCAAAAGATAATTGTTTGCAAGTTTTTAATCGAATTCCGAAACTTGGGGACGATATTTTTGATTTTTTTTATTCTAGTTATCAAGCAGAATTCAAAGATTATTTTGAGCGGGTATTAAAGGGGGAGTCTATTAAAGTTGAAAAAGTGGATAACGCGGGTTTTTGGTGGATATTCTCTTTATTTCCTGTTTATGATTCCAATGGAACCACTGTAGGGATAGCAATGAATGTTAGAGATATTACAGAAAGGAAAGAGAATGAAATCAAAATTGTTCAACAGAATGAAAGGTTAAAACAAATTACTTGGCAACATTCACATGAAGTACGCAGGCATATAGTAAATATTTTAGGGTTATATGATTTAATCAAAAACAAAGACTTGATGTGTGAAGATGAAAGGCAAATACAAATAGACAATTTAATGAATGAAACCATGCAACTTGACAAAGTAATACATGCAATTGTTAAACGAAGTATTGGATATGAAGTTGTATCAGAATAAGGTTGCTTTATATTTCTATGTTATACTACTTAGTATTTTTTTTATAGGATGTGCTAAACCTGTTTTTAAATCAAAGTGGTTAAACGAAAAAGCCCCATCTAGTTTTATCACAAGATTTGAAACTACCAAGGGGAATTTTGATGTTGAAATAAATAGGGAATGGTCACCTTTGGCTGCTGATCGATTTTATCAAACAGTAAAACATCGTTTTTATAATAATACACTTTTCTATAGAGTAGTCCCCAAATTTGTAGTACAATGGGGCAATAATGACACTGCAGTTTTTAAAAAATGGAGCCCATATAAATTAGCCGATGAGCCTGTTATCCAAAGTAATTTAAGAAGCTATATGAGTTATGCAAGGAGTGGAAAAGAAACCAGGGGTAGCACGCTTTTCATCAATTTAAATGACAACGCACGATTAGATACGGTGGTAGCCAATGGTGTTAAAGGTTATCCTCCTTTTGGTAAAGTCATCAAAGGAATGGAAGTGGTTGATTCCTTATATGCTGGATACGAAGGAAAAACCATGCGCGCGCTCGACACACTCCAAAAAAATAGAGCATTATTTTTGGAACGTTTTCCTCGATTAGATAAAATTAATAAAGCCTATATCCTTCGTTAATTACTAGGTTGCATTGGTAAATCTGAATTAGCAATATCTCTAAATGCTTTCCATTGTCCATTTACTTTTTTCCAGAGCACAATGAATT
>JBMLPQ010000123.1:6372-9310 GCA_049242025.1 Sediminibacterium sp. | reverse complement strand
TACCATTTTAATCCAAAATTGAGGGAGTTGAAGATTGGCACTACCATGCAAACGCTTTCTCCTAAAGAAAATGAATTATTAAAGATGTTGGCTGAACATAAAAATGATTTGTTGCCACGTGAACGTGCTTTGAAAAAAATATGGGGCAGTGATACTTATTTCAATGGCCGCAGCATGGATGTTTACATTGCTAAGTTGCGCAAGTATTTAAAAGAAGATACCAATATTGAAATTGTAAATATTCATGGAAATGGATTCAGACTGGTTGCTCCTTAGGCTTAAAGCCTTTAGGTAAAGAGCTCCCCAGCCTCTCCTCTTTTCATTACAACCCCTAGGTGATTGTAAGCTTTTAAAGTAGCTTCCCTTCCTCTAGGGGTTCTTTGTAAGAAGCCCTCTTGAATAAGGAATGGTTCATAAACCTCTTCAATAGTGCCTGGCTCTTCCCCTACTGCGGTTGCAATAGTAGTAATACCAACAGGACCACCTTTAAATTTATTAATGATTGCAGATAAAATTCTATTGTCCATTTCATCTAAACCATGGGCGTCTACATTCAATGCTTTCAAAGCATGTTGCGTAATGCCTAAATCGATTTTCCCATCATTCAATACCTGAGCAAAGTCCCTTACCCTTCTTAATAATCCATTTGCAATTCTTGGAGTACCCCGGCTTCTGCCAGCAATTTCTGCAGCTGCTTCAATCGTAATTTTAGTGCCTAAAATAGCAGCACTTCTTTCGATGATTTTTTGCAAAACCGATGCACCATAATATTCTAGTCTAGATTTAATTCCGAAACGAGACAACAAGGGAGCGGTTAATAATCCACTTCTTGTAGTTGCACCCACCAACGTGAAAGGATTTAAATTGATTTGAATGCTTCTGGCATTAGGCCCAGTATCAATCATGATATCAATTTTAAAGTCTTCCATGGCCGAATAGAGGTATTCCTCTACTACTGTACTTAGGCGATGAATTTCATCTATAAACAAGACATCATTGGGCTGTAAATTGGTTAATAATCCTGCCAAATCTCCTGGCTTTTCAATCACAGGGCCAGATGTTTCTTTGATGCTTACCCCTAATTCATTGGCCACAATTCGGCTTAAGGTAGTTTTACCTAATCCTGGGGGGCCATGAAATAAAATATGATCTAAGGCTTCCCCTCTTAATTTAGCCGCTTTAATAAATATGACCAGATTCTCTATCAATTGAGGCTGGCCCGAGAAATCATCAATTTCCCGAGGCCGAATTGTGTTTTCAAACTCCTTTTCGGCAGGGTTTAATGCGTTTAAATCGTTATTTAGATTATTATTTGACATAACTATTCAAAAGTACAAATAAAGCAGTCCTTATCTTTGGTAAAATTACAGGATGGTGCAAAGAAAAGCATTGGTATTAGGCGCAAGTGGTTTAACAGGGTCATACCTACTCGAAATATTACTAGATTCTGAACAATACAGTCAGGTTACTGTCTATGTTCGTAGACCACTAGGTATATCTCATCCAAAACTGGTTGAAGAGATTGTTAATTTTGAAACAATACAAACCTGGGTGGATGTGGACGATGTTTATTGTTGCTTAGGGGCTACCATAAAAAGTGTCAAAACAAGAGAGGCTTTTACATTGGTAGACTTTGAAGCACCTTTAAGAATTGCTCAATTGCAACTACTAGCAGGGAGTAAACGATTCTTAGTAGTAAGTGCTACAGGTGCCAATGCAAGATCAAGTATTTTTTATAATAGAACCAAGGGGAAACTAGAAGATGCTTTAAAGCAATTAAACTATAGCTCCATATACATATTTCAACCTTCCTTTATTTTGGGCCCTAGAAAGGAATCAAGATGGTTAGAAGAGATTGGAATTTTTATAGCACTCAAAGCAATTCCAATCATGAGGGGGAAATTTAAAAAATATATACCCGTTCATGCAAAAGCCATTGCAAGAAGTATGGTTTATCAAGCCACAAACTCTAAAACAGGCATTTATACCATTCCTTCGCATATTATCAAACAATGGGAGAAACCTGATTTTAACCCGACTACTTAGCCCATTGAATTAGGTTTATCAATGCATCTGGGTCGGGGCAATTTGCTAAGTATTTTGCTCTATTCACTAAACTGCAAACACCAGGATAATCTCCTGTTTGCCCTTCCATATCTAAGATCATTTGAAAATGCAAGTGTGGAGGCCATTGTCCGTTTTCAGCAGGTGCTCCAAAATGCGCAAACAGTTCACCCGCATTGATAAACTTTCCTTCAGTTAAATTTTTGATATCCTTTAGTGCTAAATGACCATATAGGCTATAAAACTGTGCGCCTGAAATTTGATGTGACAATATAATGGTAGCACCATAATCGCCATAGGCATCATTAAATGCGAAACTATGAACAACACCATCTAATGGTGCATATACTGCTGTGCCTGCTTTACCCCAAATATCAATGCCTAAATGAATGCATCTTGCGTCTTCTTCTTTAACACCATCAAATACCCGACTTCTTGCGTATACTGTTCTATGTTCATCATATCCACCAATACCATACAGTGCATTGGCAGCTTCCAATGTTTCATTGATATACTGAGAAAACGTTGATGTATCTTCTATTAAAGCAGTTGTTAAGGCCTTGTTTTGCTCGGTAAAATCCATGGCCAATAATTTATCCCTTTGGGGATTAAACGCCACTACAGGATGAATATCCAACTGCTGTTGTTGGCTTAACCAGAAATAAAAACTGTTTGAGTCCATGGCATTCATTTGGGTAAAATTACCGCAATAATAATAGTAACCATCAAGTACTATTTAACTTAATTGACCTTTATTATTTTATTGGCATCATTAGCACTTACAACCCAAAAAGGTTTGTCTGCATCAATTCTTTTTCCACTCATCACTACACCCACTTGTTTTGAATTTGCTAAATACAATTTTGTTCCAACC
>JBMLPQ010000123.1:0-6272 GCA_049242025.1 Sediminibacterium sp. | reverse complement strand
AGTTTTTATCTTATTGTTGCCAAATCGATAGCTAAAACTTATAGCGATATTCCTGCTTTCCCATTTGCGATAGGTTCTTAAGTTTAACGTATTGGTAGTAGCAGTTTGTTCCCAACGTTGTGTGTTTAACAAGTCGGAAATAGCAAATTTTATGGTTGCTTTTTCTTTCAAGATTTTTTTACTAAGCCCTAGATTAATACTACCTAGTGCTTTTGATTGATAAATGGTGGTTGCATTTTGAAAATTATACCAACCACTAACATCTGCATTCCAGTTTTTTCCTAAAGAAAAATTTTGACTCATATAGCCATTAATCCCCCAACTACTTTGTGAACGATTTTCGGTGGTGCCAAAACCATTAAGTGTTACTTGGTAAGACTGATAAAAAGGAGAAAGACTAACGTACATATTCCACCAATTGCTTACTGGTATAGGACTGCTAATACTGATATTGAGCATTTTTCTAGTGCCTGCATTCTGCGGCGTTTGAATGGTATTTTTACCCACTTGATAGGTTAATTGCTCAATATAATTATTGGTAATTCCATATTGAATTTTAACATTAGTAGCATATTTATACGTATAACTCAACTCTGCTCCGTAAGTAATTTGAGGTATTAAATAAGGATTTCCTTGTTCACTATTAAATGCATCTAACTGATAAATAAAGGGATTTTGATCTTGATAATTGGGCCTATCAATTCTTTTGGTAATAGTAAATCCCAATTGATGATTTTGCTTTAATTGATATTGTACAAAAAGACTGGGGAATAAATTTAAATAAGTAGTATCGGGCTTAATGGTCCCTTGCTTAAGTAAACTAGTTGAAAGTCCATTTACGGTGGTTTGTTCTGCCCTTAATCCTGCTTGAAATGACCATTTTTGATAATTGGCCTGAACACTTACATAAGCAGCATGAATATATTCTTTAAACTGAAACTTGTTTGATTTACCAGTATCTGCTTTCCAAAAACCGTTTAGATCTTGAGAAACCAATAATTCATTATTGGCCAAAGAATAAACAGACTTGAATCCAGTTTCTAGTTTTAGTTGATCAGTAAGTTTTTGAGTATAGTCTGCTCTAATACTACTGATTCGAATATTTACACCTGCTTCATTATTTACGCCATTAACTGATGATATTTGCCCATTAGATGGTATGGTTAGGATAGTTACCTGATTATTTAATCCTGAAAAAAATCGGGTATGGTCTGCATCAATATTTAGACTTTGCTTATTCCCATTTACCCAGCGATAATTTATATTATAATTGTTTCGATTAAAACGGTTTGGAGCAATACTATTTGTAAGTACATTGGTATCTAATATTCCCTGCTGCTGAATAGCCGTAAGGTTGGTATTATCCATATTTGTGAACCGAGTATTACGCAACCATAAAAATCCAATAGTTGTTTTTTTATTGATTGCATAATCTATTCCTGCCCTAATATTATCTCCACCAAATTGATCTTTTTCAATGCCACGCTGAACGAGTTCCTGATTCACTAGTTTTCTATCATTATTCGCAATCGTTTCTTGGTAGCCCTTATTAATACCGAAGTTGCCGAACCAATTCCATTTGTTTTTCCTGAAATTTAAGTTAGCAGAAACGCTAGATCGATTGTGGGTGCTCTGGGTAAAATTTCCTGTTACCGATCCATTGAATCCATTGGTCAAACTTTTTTTCAAAATAATATTGATAATGCCTGCATTACCAGCAGCATCATACTTAGCAGATGGGTTGCTAATAATTTCTATTTCTTTAATATTCTCCGACTCAATGCTCTTGAGTAATTGAGCAAGGTCTTGGGCAGACAATTGAGTATTTTGATTATCAATTAACACGGTCACTCCATTTTTACCTCCCATTTGAATATTCTCGTTGGGGTCAACCACTACCCCAGGAGCTATTTTCAAAAGCTCTAAGGCATTTTGTCCTGCTGTGGAAGGCTTTGCAGCAATATTCAAGACAGTTTTATCTACCATCGTCTTGATAAACTGCTTATTTGCTACCACTGTTACTTCAGTGGTGGTTCTAGATTTTAACGTGTCTGATAATGTTTCAGATTGACCTTGAGCAACAGTGCCAATCATCAGTAAACAAGAAGCCAGAAATTTTTGCATGATTTTCGTTTGTGGGTGCAAAATGCCCCAGCAAACAAAGTTTACCGCCTCAAATCATTATTTGAGACCCAGTAAACAAGTATCAAATAATGATGCATTGATAATGAACTAGTTAGTAAATGGAATTACTTAATTTGATACGTTTTAGGACTGTCACCAGTAAACTTTTTGAAGGCCCTATTGAAGGTTGCTTTACTATTAAAGCCCGCATCATATGCCAAACTCATAATCGTTAAATGTGCATTTGCAGGATTAGCTAGGTTTTCCTTTACTTCTAATACCCGGTATTGATTTACATAATCATTAAAATTTTTACTAAAACTTCGATTGATTATTTTAGACAACAAGGATGGATTGGTACCCAAATAATTGGCCAAGTCGGTCAAAGTAAGTTCTGGATTTCGATACATTTTTTCTATTGTAATAGCATGCTCAACTTTATCTTTCCAAATGGACGAAATATTGCCTTCTGTAGATTCAAGAGTCTCCTTCGGTTCAACAGTCTTTAGCACTTCAAAAGAAGCTTCTTCTTCATTTACAGCTTCAGTATTTGACACCAATCCACCAATAAGAGAAGGCATTTGATAACGCAAAAAGTCTAATTCAAAATTTTTTTTCTGCTCAATAGAGTTGGCATAGCCCGAAATGGCGATATAGTAAAAGATAAAAGCAAATAATAAGTAATACCACCAAGTATCTTGATAGCCAATATCAACCCCCGCTAATCTAAGTATATCTAATAAAACGGTAGAGAAGAAATAAAGAAAACAGGCAATTAAAAAATTTCTCACCCATTTAAACTGAAGATTATCAGCAAACGACAATTCCTGAACAATAAATGCACGATACATTAAGTAATACCTTAAACTCAGTAAAAGGTATATGAGCAGACTGAAAAAACCAATTGCTTGGTACCAAGTATCAAAATCAGGATCATTTTGGCCATCCATCAAATAATATCTTTTTAAAACCAATAAATCAGTCACTGCCACAATAATGGTCCAAATGATATAAGTGATGCCAGGAACAAAATGCCATCGATCTAATTTGGTAAACTTAAATCCAGGATTTAGTAGCGTACGGATATACATGAAAATAACTGGGCCCATTAACAATGTATGATTCATGGGAACATAGAACATAAAGTTCCTACATTCCAAACATTCTGTACCCCAATACCAGCCTGCATAACCTAGCATCCAAGGACAGATATAAAGAATACACATGATTAAAAAGAAACCCAACCAATTATCAGATGGGTGTTCTTTTTGGTAAGCTTTCCTAAAAAATAAGAAAGCATACACTAATCCATGAAAAAAGAAGATTAGTAATAGACTACTGCGCCAGTTAAAATCAAAATACATTACTCAATATATATTATTTCAATTGCTTTAAAACTTCTTCAATTGCTTTGTCTAACTGTGGATCCCTTTTATTGACTTTATCATTAAAATTTAAGGGCACCAAGATATCAGGAGCCACGCCAGTTAGTTCTAAATCGTTTCCATCTAAACTATAACAGCCCCAACTAGGTAAACGCACAAATGAACCATCTACTAATCCTGCTCCACTAGTAAAAATAATCCAGCGATAAGTAGGCATGCCAATAATTTTGCCCAGCTTCAGTGCTTTAAACCCGGCAGCGGTCATTTCTGCATCGCTTAAAGACTGTTCATTAATCAATAGTACAATGGGTTTATCTGATGGACCAAAATTAGATTGTGGAGTTAGTTTGCCCTCGCGGTACTTCCAACGTAAATAAGTTTTTTGACTCAAGAACTTTAATACTTCATCATGTACATTTCCACCCGTATTATAACGAAGGTCTAATATCAACGCATCTTTTTGATACAGGTCTTGGGTCATATCAATAAAAAATTTCTCAAGCTCACCCAAGCCCATATCTTTCATAGTGTGATAAGCTACTTTATTATTGGTTTTAGCATCTACAATTGATTGATTTTGTTTAATCCATTCATCGTATAAATTAGGTCCAATAGCTCTTTGAGGATGAATATTCACTGTAATCATTTTACCATTTCGATTAAATACCAGCTGTATTTCTCTATCAAAACTTGGCTTACTAAAATAGCTGTTTCTATCTTTAGCCATATCTACCGTTTCGTCATTCACTTTTACCAATACATCACCTGGTAAAATATCAATTGTTTTTTTATCAGCAGCTGTATTGACTATTACGTTTTTAACAGTGTATGGTTGTTCGTTATCAAATCGAATTCCTGTTTCCATAGTACGATTCACCAAACGAATGGTTTCTTCTTCCCCACTAGAAGAAAATCCTTGGTGAGAAGAATTTAATTCGCCCAATAAATCATTCAATAAGACACGTAAATCTGCCCTAGTATTAAGTGCGGGCAAGTACGCTTCATACTTCTTTTTCATTGCGCGCCAGTCTACTCCATGAAATTTTTCGTCATAGAAATTCTGCTCTACTTGGGCCCATGTTTCCTGAAAAATCTGTTTAAATTCTGCTGCTAAACTTCTTTGAAAAGTTTGGGATAGATTAATTAGGTCTGCTTTATTAGCGTCCAAATTAAACTTATAAATATTGCCATTGCCTAATAAAAAGCTTTTATCTCCTGCTTCTGCATAATCAATGCTATTGGCTTCAATTCCATTTACCTTTTCTGTTTTACTAGGTTCAAATGGATCGAGAACAGTTTTCCAAAGTGCTGTTTTACCTTCTGCGTGATCACTGAGATAAAGTAAAGTTGTCTTGTCGCCTTTCTTTATTACATTCAATAAATATTGCGAACCAAAACTAGGACCTACCTGTTCTAATCTTTCCATCAATCCATTAAAATCAATATTAATTACCATAGAAGGTTTAGCCGTGTCTTTCTTTTCAACTTTGAACAATTCATTGAACTTATCTAATCTAAATGGCTCGTCTAATTTTTCTAAAGCCATTCGATAAATTCTTGGATTAGCCATGCCAAATGGGTAGGAAGGCTTGATTCTATTGCTCACAAAATAAATATACTTACCATCAGGCGACCAAATAGGATCAGCTTCAGTTATACCCGAATTGGTTAAATTATAGGTTTTGTTTTCCTTGATATGATGAATCATGATGTCTTGCTCAAAATTTTTTACCACGGTAAAAACCAAATATTCCTCGTTAGGTGAAAATCCTGGATTCGAATTTTGCATTGCCCATATTTCATCTTTCACAACGGTTTTGGTTTCAAAAGTTTTAGTATCCATTAATACTACTTCATCTCTTCCGCTTAAATAAACCATTTTGGTTTTAGATTTATTTAATACTAAAGAGCGATTGTCCTTAGTCAGGTTCGTAATTTTTTTAGGGGAACTGGTAGCATCTGCTGATACTGAAAAAATATTTAAATAACCATCTACTGTTTCATTAAACAATAAAGTATTATTATCAGCTAACCATTTTACTTCGCGAGCTCTTTCTGTATTTCCTTTATTGATTTTCTTTACAAATTTTCCTTCTACATCACTTACAAATAATTCTCCTCTTGAAATAAAAGCCAATTTTTTACCATCTGGTGAAACATCCATAGCGTCAATCTTTCCACGTATTTCATACTCTTTTTGTGCTGGTAAAATTTGGTTTCTATACAATTGGATATTCAACGGGCTTGCTTTTTTACTAGCCACATTATACCACCATAATTGATAATCTTTTTCAAAAACAATATAAGCGCCATTTGCACTAACTAAAGGTGTTTTGATTGAGCTATTGAACTCAGTAAGAGGAATTTTTTTGCCATTGCTAAATGTATATAAGTTATACTCCCCATTTACTTCATCTGAAATAAAATAGATTGAACCCTTCTGATCAATGGTGGTTGCAAAATCTTTACCCATCCAATCGGTATGTTTTTGATACGCTTTTGTTTTTAAATTATACGATTGAATATCTGGATTAAATGGTCCTTTATATCTTTTTCTTGCAACTTGATTATTGCTTTCCCAAGTATCATTAAAATAAATATCTCCGGTTGTAGGATGTTCAGCAATTAAGTGATCCATTAAAAAATAATGATCTGCAAATAAACGCTTGGGCGTTCCCCCATTAATGCTTACTGTATATGCTGAAGCGGGACCATACCTACTAGAAGTAAAATAAATGGTTTTGCTATCCCAACTAAAATTAG
>JBMLPQ010000122.1:0-7593 GCA_049242025.1 Sediminibacterium sp. | reverse complement strand
AAGCCATTTTTGGAACGCAATCATGCGAAAAATCAATTCGGATCAATAGGGTTTCATATAATGAAGCTTATAAAGACCCAAGTTTAATCAGTTATCTACCTCAGTTTCACTTTATTCCAAATAGCTTATCACTGAAAGATATCTTCAAACATTATAGATTAGACTATTCAATATTTGAGCATCAGTTTCCATTGTTACAGATACATATTAATCAAACATTCAGAAACTTATCAGGAGGAGAAAAACGATTGATTGAAATCTATATTATTGTAGAATCAACTGCAAAGTTTGCGCTATTAGACGAACCATTTATACAAACATATCTTAGACATTAGTGATACCAATCATGTAATAACAAATGGTAAAACACATTTAGTTAAACAGTCCAGTGATTTTGAAAGGCTTGGTTACATCTGCATTGAAAACTCATAATAGGGCTGTTTCAAAATAAACACGGAAGCGAGCATTCGAGGATTGCATGCATAAGTAAGCCTAACGTTAAGTACATGCAAGGCTCGGCAGCGAGCGAAGTGTTTATTTTGAAACAGCCTTAAATATGATTCAAATTTACTTTCTGTAAATAGGTGTGCGTTTAAGTAAATATTGAAGCGTTATTTTATACGCGTCGGTAGAACTCCAAAACGAATCATGATTTTGGCTGAATGTGCTTTCGCCTTTATCATTGAACACGTTCATAGTTACACTTGTTTTATAATTTTGTGTTGATGTAGAAAAGGTAGAAGAATTAGCTCTACCAGAACTTCCAAAAATTGATCCAATATTCCCTTTATTATTGTCACTATTATTCTTGTAACTACCATTGGTGGTTTGAATATTACTAGCAGTGGTTTTATTTTGAGTGATTGTGCCTTGAATAATATATTCAACACCAAGAATATTGCATAATTCTCCAGTAGTAAATCCACGAATATTATTATTAGAAACGCCTGCTTTTATAAGTAATGCGTTCGTTGTATTAGGAGCTTGTAATTCTAGATTACCAATATGCTTGCTTAAGAATGAGAAAGCTTCTTCTTGTACTTTATAGGTCATTTCTTCTCCTGCATCTAATTTATCTATCAAATACTTAAATGGTAGGATGGCTACTTTGTTATGATGGCTTGCTAATGCATCATTATTCACTCCTGCCTTGTCTGATTGTGGTGCAGCAGTATTTGAAGTGTTAGATTCGGATGGTAATTTAGGTTTATTGATAAATTCTATTCTTCCACTACTGTAAGTAATCTTTAGTATATCTTGTTTTTTGATGGTATAAACAAGTGTTTCCCCTTGAAAAGTAAACTTCACTGCTGTATCATTTATTTCTAGCACTTTTCCTACATTTTCTTCCCCGTTTATTTTCAGTATAATATCCGGTTTTTGTTGTGCATTGATAGTGCCTAAAAATAAAAATACGAATACTAAAAGAAAGATGAATTTTACCTTCATGATTTTATGTTTAAAATATCATTGAATTTATATTTTATTTTTAAATAATTCAAGCTATTAAACAATTATTTTAATCTAGCATTGTTTTTTTAAATCACAGATTTAGACTTTCGTTTAATCACAGTTGAACGATGTTGCAAGCCCCATTCAATCATTTTATCTAAGACATCAGTGATTGATTGACCAGATTGCGATAACTCATATTCAACAGTCACAGGGGTTGTATCATATACCGTTCTAATTAAAACTCCATTCAATTCTAATTCCTTTAATTCCTTGCTTAACATTCTTGGAGTGATTTTTGGAATATTTTTTTGAATATCGGTAAACCTTCTTTTGCCAAATAAAATAGATCCAATAATTGGTAATTTCCATTTGCCACTAATGACATTGAGCGTGTCATTAATCGACAAGACAAACTGAATTGGACAGGCTTTTATATCTTTTAGCTTTTGTATTTGTTCCATGTTTTGTTAGTATACTTTAGTATAGCACTATACTTTAGGAAGTAAATGTACATTAAGTTTGCATTCTAAAAAATAAAAACATGATTTTAGTAACCGGCGCAACAGGAAATTTAGGAAAGTCAACCATTGAATTCCTATTAAAAAAGGGCGTAGCACCTAATAATATTGCTGCATTAGTTAGGAATGAAGACAAAGCGATTGATTTAAAAGAAAAAGGCATTACAATTCGGATTGGGGATTATGACAACTATCAACAATTGGTTGAAGCATTCTCAGGAATAGACAAACTGCTATTAATTTCTGGTTCAGATATTTTAAACCGATTAAAACAACAAGAGAATGCTGTAAAAGCGGCAAAAGAAGCAGGTGTTAAACATATTCTATACACCAGTTTTGAACGCAAAAACGAAACGGACACATCACCTATCCATTTCGTTGCCGCTTCACATATTGCAACCGAAGCGTTCATTAAGCAAAGTGGATTAGTCTATACCATTTTTAGAAATAATCTGTACTTAGATATTTTACCTTGGTTTTTTGGTGAAAATGTTTTAGAAACTGGCGTGTTTTTACCAGCTGGAGAAACAAAAGCAGCACTAACCTTAAGAGAAGATATGGCAGAAGCTATTGCAAATGTTCTAATGAATGAGGGACACGAGAATCAAACCTATTCCCTAAGTAATCATGAAAATGTATCGATGATTGATATTGCAAAAAGCCTAAGTGAGATTGTTGGGAAAACAATCACTTACACCAATCCTACAACTCAATTGTATGTAGAAACACTAAGCAAAGCCAATGTGCCTTCAGAATTTATTGGAATGTTTGCTGGCTTTTCAGAAGCAATTAAACAAGGTGAATTTGAAGTAAGTAACACCGATTTAGAAAGATTATTAGGTAGGAAACCAATAACTGCTAAGCAATATTTAGCAACTATTTATAATTAATAAAAAACATAATGAAAAAATTGACAATAGCTTTTTTGATTTTTTTGGCATGCTTAGTGAACAAAGCTCGAGCACAAAATTTACCTACTGGCCAATTTTGGACAGTTGTACAAAATAAACATGCAAAAGTACATACATACATGAGCCCAGTTTCCATGTTTGCAAATACTAGCCATGTAATTGAACTTCAAAATGAACTCATCATTGTGGATGGACAATTCTTTACACCTT
The DNA here is from genome assembly GCA_049242025.1 of Sediminibacterium sp. Lineage (GTDB taxonomy): Bacteria > Bacteroidota > Bacteroidia > Chitinophagales > Chitinophagaceae > Sediminibacterium. The sequence continues at coordinate 4,499 of JBMLPQ010000122.1, read as the reverse complement.
ATGCATTTGAATTAAAGAAAATTACAGACTCAATTGGAAAGCCCGTATCGAGATTTTATATAAGCCATGATCACCCAGACCATTATATAGGCTTTGGAGATGCTTTTCCAGATGTTAAAGTATATGCTTTATCAGAAACGATGGCCTCTATTGAAAAAAATGGTCAAAGTGTGCTTGAACAAAGACAGGCTCAATTTGGACCAATGATTGCAAAAAAACTCAATAAACCATCAATCATTCAAAAATCAGGAACGGAAACAATTAATAATGTGAAATTTATTTTTGAAAAATCACTCAATAATGAATCTGCCGTATCACTTATTATAAAAATTCCAGAGCTTGGCGTATACATTGCACAGGATATAGTATATAACAATATTCATCTTTTTATAGAAGGTGACACAAAAGGATGGGAATCTGCTCTTAAGAAAATAATTGGTGACACAAAATATAAAACCATTTTATCTGGGCATGGTAAAGAGGGAGGAATTGATTTGTTATACAATAATCTTAACTACTTATCAGATGCCAATCGAACTATTAAGGATTCAAAAAACAAAGAGGAATTTAAACAAACGATGCTTAAAAAATATCCTCTTTATGGTGGTGAACAATTAATTGATATTTACCTTAACTATTATTTGAAGCCCACAAACTGGAAATAAGTCAGTCTAATAGTGTGAGTCACTAGAAAAATCGTAATTATACAACTAGAAATTGTATCTATGAATTGGTTTCTTCTACTACTCACACTTTTTATTACCCCAAAGTTTGGTATGACAGATCTGTATTCTTTTTCAAATGAAACGAATTTAAAAGAATGGAGAATAGTTAATGATGGAGTAATGGGAGGTATTTCCAATAGCACACTTATACTTACAAATGATGGAAATGGTCTTTTTTCTGGCCATGTATCATTGGCAAATAATGGCGGCTTTGCTTCTATTCAATTAAACAAAACATTCCAGTTATCTGAAGAAATGAAATATATTGTCTTAAGAGTTAAAGGCGATGGAAAGCAATACGAGTTTCGTATAAAAAACAATATATATCAGTCTGTTTCTTATGTACATCAATTTAAAACAACTGGTGAATGGCAAAATATACAATTGGCAATTAACGAATTTTACCCACAGTATTTTGGTCAAAAATTAAATAGACCAAACTTTAATTATAAAAATATAGAGCAGATTAGTTTTCTAATTTCCAATAAACAAGAAGAAGATTTTAAACTATTAATTGGTCGGATAAGCATTAACTAGACATTGAAATAATCAACTAATTCATCTAGTGTTTCTGTACTTACAGAAATGTCTTTTATCATCTCTCCCTTGTGCATGAGTAGAATTCTGTTACTCAATTTTGCAATATGATTGAGATCGTGACTACTAACTATGATGGTAGTTCTATTAGTAGTATTCAATTCTTGCAATATTTTAATTAATCTAATTTGAGAACTTGGGTCCAAGTTTGCAAATGGTTCGTCTAGAATTAATAATTCAGGTTTCTGTAATAAGCAAGCTACAATCCCCACCTTAAATTGATTCCCTTTTGATAAATCGCGAATGTATTTTTTGAAATCTACTCCGCCATCAAAAAAATAAGAATAAGAAGAAACTCGGTCATCAACTTCTTGTTTATTTAGACCATGCAGTTTACCAACAAAATAAAAATACTCACTGGAGCTTAAATAATCTATTAAAAAACCATCATCAAGATAAGCTGCTGTATAGTTTTTCCACTCTTCGGTTTCTTGAACTTGATTGTTATTTATAGAAACTGAGCCTGAATCAGCTTTAATTAAATCTAGCATCAATCTAAACAACGTTGTTTTACCCGCCCCATTATTGCCAACTAATCCTATTAATTCACCCTTATTAATACTTAATTCAGGAATATTAGCACAAACAACGCCGCTGAATTTTTTTGTAAGATTTTGTATAGATATCATCATTAAGTTATTTTTGTCTGAAGCCTGCAATGATTGAATATTTTTGTTTTTTTAAGCGCAGTACTATTTGATTAATCCACCAATTTTGAAGAAATAAGGGAATAAAACCTGCAAATCCAATGGCAACAACAGCGGGCCAAAATCCAAAAAATAGGTTTACTATGGAATAAATCCCCATTAGTAAAAGCAATGGAATTAGTGTACTTAAGAAGCTATTGATTCCTACGCCTTGATAATTGAAGTTGGCGCTTTTACTGATATCAATTCCTTTTGAATTATAAATGTTGATTAGTACGCCAATTGGCAAAATAAGCCCAATATTAAATAGAAATAAAGCAATATGCAAAGGGATGATTCTCCAATCGATTATCCCGTAAAACAAACTGAGAATAAATGGAATAGTATTTAGAATTCTCAACAAACTGAGTTTACTCTTAACATAATTGGTGAGGCCGTGTTTGGAAATCATCAATTGTTCTATATGTGCTGTTTGCCAAGAAAATAAAAATTGTAGATAATTCAAGCTAATCAAACAGGTAATCATATACGGCAAAAGGATGATTATCATCTTGAGCGATTGTTCATTAAATAAATCTTTATCATAAATCATAAAACCATATAATAGAAATATGAAGCTCATTAAAATGGTATTTCGAGGACGCTTATTTCTATATATTAGTTTTAATTCATTTGAAATTAAATCACCAAAACTATCTGTCCATTTTAAGGAAAGATTACTATTTGTTTTGCTATTAGCATCAATATCGAGATAAAAATTAGCCTTTAATAAGGATTGATTGAGGAAAAATGCCCAAAGAAAAAGTAAAAAAGGAATCACTGCAAGCCAATAATTGGCGAGTATCTGCGGAAAAAAATATTTTGATATCGCAGAAATTGAAAAAACATTATTGGCATTACACAAGATTATAGTTACAATAAGAAGCACAAAACCAAATAACCATTTTGAATTGATAATTGATTTTCGTTTTAAATAAATGACCATAAAATGATTAGCAAGCATCAAAAAAAATAGACAAACTAAAAAAGCTATGAATACACTTGCACCAAATTTTGCTAAAACAGTTCCCACCATAAATGGTATAAATAATACCAATGGAATTAAATTAAAAAGGCTCAGTAAAGAGCGAAGATTTAAAAAACGAATTAGTTGACTTTTCTTTACATTCTGAATCAAATAGGGCTTAACAGATAAAGTTGGTAATTCTTGAAACCAATATCGAATAGGTATATCTATTAAAAAGTAATAAAATAAAATTCCACAAAAAGTATCAAACTCTTTTCCTGGAGTCAATTTATATAAAATTGAATCCAATATTGCGCCGAGTAAAATGGCAGAAGATAAAAGATATACAATCAGTAAGCCTAGAAAAATTTGTCCAAACAAACTTGCTCCAGAATGTCTGCTTCTAATAATTTTTTTCGTCTCATTAACAATTAAAGAAAATAACATAGTCGAATATATATAAATTATATTTATTTTAAAGAATCACTTTATAAAGCATAGTTATCTAACAATCGACTAAATTTTATTTTATGAGTAGAACATTAATTATAGCATTATTTACTTTGATTAGTAGTGTCTCATTTGGACAAAGTGAAAGACCCAAAGAAATAACTCCTCCCGTTTTACAACAAATAAAAACAGCCGTGAATGAATTAATCCCAGCTTATAAGAAAACCCTTGCATTAAAAGAATTGAGTTCGGCGGCAATTGAGTTTTCAATAGATACATTTTACATTGGACAGGTTTTATCAAAAAGGATAGACTTAGATTATACCACAGTTGGCATGAACATATCAATAAATGAAATGTCGTCTAATTATGACCGATTGCTAAATAAATATTATACCAAGCTTTTAAAAATATTACAGCCTCAAGATAAAACAGCACTGGTGACCGCACAAAAAGCTTGGTTGCAATTCAGAGATACAGAATCTAAATTGATTAGAACCCTCTCAAAAGATGCATACACCGGAGGAGGCACTATTCAGTCAAATATAGTAGCAGGAGCTTATGCAGACCTTGTTGTAAAACGGTGCATAGACATTTTTAATTATTATGACAATATTGAAAAAGGAAACTAAAGCATAAGCATTCGATTTTGCCGCAATAAGCAATTGGGCAGAATGCATGAGGTGAGTAAAATGCTAAAGTGAGCATTCGATTATTGCATGCATATCAGCCGTTCACGAGTTTAGTTCATGCAATAATCGGCCGCGAACGTGGCATTTTACTCACCTCATGCACTTGACTATGTCGAATTCCGAAACAAATCCCCGCTTTAACACCTAGTTAAACCAATGCTACTTAAATTTGTAATAGATTATTATACATTTTAAACAGATTAATCATGTCATTTACACTAGCACCTTTACCCTACGCACACGATGCACTAGAGCCGCATATTGATACAACTACCATGCAAATCCACCATGGTAAGCACCATCAAGCTTATGTAGACAACCTAAACAAAGCCATTGCTGGTACCCCCAACGAAGGCAAGTCTATTGAAGAATTGGTGAAAGC
>JBMLPQ010000121.1:0-4551 GCA_049242025.1 Sediminibacterium sp. | reverse complement strand
AAATGGCTAAATCAGCAGGTATTGATGTTGCAGAAGGCCTATTAGTAAAGTTTAATAATAAGTACCACACTTATTGTTCTAAGCGGTTTGATCGAACAAAGAACAATAAAAGAATTCATTTTGCCTCAGCAATGACTATGCTTGGGTATACCGATGGAGAGCAGGCAGCAGGAGCAAGTTATTTAGAATTAATGGAATTTATTTTCAGAAATGGGGCAGCGGTAGAAAATGATTTAGAAGAATTGTGGAAACGAATTGTATTTAATATTTGCGTAAGAAATACAGATGATCATTTAAGGAATCATGGTTTTTTGCTCACAAATACTGGTTGGAAACTTTCGCCTGCATATGATTTGAATCCAAATGAATTTGGTACTGGCTTAAGCATAAATATCACTGAAAATAACAATGCATTAGATCTAGATTTGGCACTTGAAGTAGTTCCCTATTTTAAATTGTCCAATGAAAAAGCCAATAAAATCATTAATAAAATTACAACTGTTGTAAAAGATTGGCGTAAAGTTGCAACATATTATAAAATACCAAAAGCCGAACAGAATAGAATGGAGTCGGCATTTATAAATAATTAATATGCAACTCCTTACTGCTATACTCAAATTAATATTACTAGTTACGATTCAACTGTTGATTGAACAAGCTCCACAGCTCATTTTGGGGCATCCTGATATTGTTATCAATCTAAGTTTCATCTTTATCATCAATTGTTTGTTGCTCTTATTTACGAGCCATTACAAGTGGTTTTATATACTGCAATTTATTTCATTGTCTATTTATGCGATTGTGTTAGTGCCGCAGTTGTTCTTCTTTAATATGTTCAACTTTTATGCGCGCATGAATTATATATTTTTGAGTCCCGGCAATTTCATCATCGCATTTGTTTACTTGTTGATTGCAGCCGCCGCCATATGGGGAGTGGTGTGGTTGCAGGTAAAGTTGATGCGAAGTATGGGGAGGCAAATTTATGTAGTACCGATTTTTGCAATTGTACTCATGATTGCAGAGTTCGTAGTGCCCAGTTTGGAAATACTTTCGGCGCGAGCCATTTATACAAAACGATCAAATGAATCAGCATCGGAATCAACAATTATGGTTCCTTGGCGAAAACTGCTCATTGATTATATTGGCAACAATGGATTAGTAGCAATTCAAAAAGACTATCAAAAATTCTCAAAAGGAAAAACCGCCATTACGCCCTATGCATGCAATACTACCGACGACGAAAACGCAACAACGCTAGCGCCAACCATACAATATTTACAAGATACTAGTACCAAGAAAGACTTTTTAGTGTTGATGGAAAGCTGGGGAGAATTAGCCGAACCCAAGGAGCAAGAAAAACTCATCAATCATATCAAGACGCTATTTAAACAACAGGGCCCTAACCTCACCAAAAATTACAACTTAACATTCGGGCGCACTTGCTTTCATGGAAATACCAGTTCAGCCGAAGGACGTGAGTTACTCAATATGAACGACGAAGAATCATACAGGGCTTTCCTAGAGCGAAACGTGGCCCCGCCTCATAATATCACTCAATATAAAAACCAAAACGGATATCATACCATTGCAGGCTTTACCGCTTCTAAACAATATGGCAGCAATATGAGCAATGCAGAAGGGTTTAGAAGAGCATTGGGATTCAAAAGCAGATTTTACTACGAAGAACTTAGCAAGCATTACAAAGACAATAAGGAGAATACCTATCAAGCGGTATTTGATGAAAATTTAATTGATAGTATTCTCAATGAAAGTAAACGCTACGAAAAAGTATTTGCGTATGCCCTTACTATTAATACCCATACGCCGTTTAGATTTGATACAAAGAACAATATAGACGGCAAGTACTATTATAAAATCAAACGCGAATTGTTCAAGTCCTTTAAAGATAACCAACAGGCATATGATCAGTTTTATAGAATAGCGTCCATTATAAATCATACGTTTAAGCGGGTAGAGGAAACCAACGATTTTGACCGCATCCTAATCATTGGCGACCATGCCAACCCCGATTTTAGGACCCGCGGCCTATATAATATGAAAACCGTACCATACCTAATGATTAGTCGCAAAAAATAAAGAGGTAACAATTTGGTAACATTCCCATAACAATTGCGTAACAGTGCCTTAACATTGAGGTAACACTGCGCTGGTAGTTTTGCACCATGAAAAATATTCAAGTGATGCAACAACCCCCAGCTATCAGATTATTTTTTACTTTTTTATTCACTATCGCCGCAACAGTAGTATTTGCGCAAGCCAAAATAAATGGTAAAGTAATCTCGACTAATAACGAAAATTTATCAGGAACGTCTATTAAAGTAGTGGGTCCAACCACTAGCACCGTAGCAGCAGACTTAGAAGGACGTTTTAGCATTCCAGTAAAAGCAGGTAAGTACACACTTACATTTTCTCGCGTAGGATACCAAACCAAAGTGTTAGAAGATATAGAAGTAAAAGCAGGTATAGAAGCCAACGACCTAAATGTAGTATTAGAAGTAAAAACCACTACAACAGAAGTAGTTGTACGTTCTTCTGCCCGTAAAGAAAGTTCAAATGCCATGATTGTGTTTCAAAAAACGAACACCGCCATGTCAAGTGGATTAGCAGCAGATTTTATCAGAAGAACACCCGATAGAAATACATCAGATGTATTAAAGCGTGTGAGTGGTGCTTCAATACAAGATAACAAGTTTGTAGTAGTACGTGGATTAAGCGATCGTTACAACCAAGCCTTATTGAACAATGCATTAATGCCGAGTTCAGAGCCTGATAAAAAAGCATTCAGCTTCGATATTATTCCAGCAGCAATGATTGATAATATTGTTATCAATAAAACTGCTACACCAGATTTACCAGGAGAGTTTGCAGGAGGATTGGTACAAGTTAATACCAGAGATATCCCAACCAAGAATCAATTAAATGTAACCGTTTCATTAGGATACAACTCACAGAGTACTTTCAAAAGCTTTACCAGCAACGAACGCAGCAGCACCGCATGGTTAGGTTTTGACGGGGGTGATCGTAACTTACCAGCAAGCATGCCTAATACGGTTACTTATAGAGGCTTGCCAGATGCAGATAAAATTGCCATCAGCAAAGACTTTAACGGAAATGGATACAGAGAGCGCGTAAGCACAGCGGCTCCAATCACGACAGTAAATATGGCCTGGTCTAATTCCAAGACATTTAAAAACCAAGGAAAACTAGGTTCTATTATTTCAGTGTACTATAGAAATGCATCTATCATTTATGATGATGTAGAAAGAGGACGTTTTGAAAAAACTAGAGAGCCCATCTTCAGTGGATCAGAAGTACAAAATAGGTATTCTGTAAATGTGGGTTTGATGGCGAACTTCACTTACGTAAAGGGAAATACTAAAATTTCTTTCAGAAATTTAGTGAACCAAGTATACGATGAAAATTATTTAAACAGAACCTTAGACAACGTAGGTCGTTTACAAACCATTTCACTAAGATCAAATTTTGCGAATCAGCGTTTATTGTTGAGCAGCCAATTAGAAGGAGAGCATTTATTAAGTAAGAGCCGTGGAATCAAATTTATTTGGAATGCGAATGGGTCATTTAATAGCAAAACGCAACCAGATTTTAGAACAGCTCAATTTGTAAAAAGTTCTTTTGCACCCAACTCTCCATTTACATTGGATGAAGACGATTCAAGAAGATTCTTTTCAGACTTAAAGGATTATGCAACAGGCTTAAACAGCACATTGATTATTCCATTTAATATGGGTAGCCAAAAGCAAACCATGAAAATTGGTGGATCTACTTTATTACGTTTCCGTGATTTCAATGCAAGAGTATTTAGATACAGACCAGTAACAAATGGAGTAGACTTGTCTAAGCCATACGATCAAATGTTCTTGAGCAGCAATATGAATAACAATGGATTGGTGATAGAAGAGCAAACACAAAACACCGATCGTTATTTTGGAATTTCAGTATTAAACAGTGGATACTTAATGTTCGACAATAAATTGTCTAACAGCTTAAGAGTAATCTGGGGAGCAAGAGCAGAATTTTTTGAACAATTCTTAAGTAGCCGCGACTTAGCTTTAAATAGAGTAAGAGTAAATACAGAGAAGTGGGATTTCTTACCATCAATCAATATCACCAACTCATTTAATAACCAACACCAAATTCGTTTTGCAGTATCACAAACAGTGGCTCGTCCTGAGTTCCGTGAAATTGCACCATTCCAGTTCTTCGATTACGAAAGCATCTGGGGTATTGGTGGAGATACATCATTAAGAAGAACCAAAATTTTCAACGTAGACTTCCGTTACGAATATTATCCAAAGTCTGGAGAAATGATTTCAGTGGGTGTGTTCACTAAGCGATTCACCGATCCAATTGAATTAAGAATGGACGGAGGAAGTAACGGAGACCGTTGGTTGTTCAGCTATACCAATGCAGCATCAGCTACATTAGTAGGAGCAGAGGTTGAAATCCGCAAGGGAATGGACTTTGTAAGTGATAAATTAAAAGACTTCACTTTCATAGGAAACGTTA
>JBMLPQ010000120.1:0-17855 GCA_049242025.1 Sediminibacterium sp. | reverse complement strand
TATCAATGTTCGTTACACTAAAAATACCTTTGTCTCAAGAAAACCTTGTGCAACATCAAGAGTCTTCCTCTAGTGTTCCAGTTTATCATATTGCTGGAAGGGGCGAAAACTTATTTAGAATAAGTCAACGATATTTTAAAGTTCCGTTTGCTCAATTGCGCGAATGGAATAGTTTAAGTACAGACGCAGTTGCAAATGGTCAGGAATTGATAGTAGGTTTTATTGGAGGATCAAAACTGGCTGCAATGAATGCAGATGCTACGTCTCCTGAAGCTCAAGTATTCATAAAGCCTCCTGTTGTTGGTAAACGGCTTGAAACGACGCCACCTTTAAAAGATCCTAATATTATGGATGCTGCTGTGGATGGGGCTAGGGAGATAAAAAATGGCATCATGAAGCCTTTGACAGAATCAGATAAATTTTTTGCAAAAGTAGCTGCAGATAAAGAAAAAAAAGCAGCAGAAGCTGCTGCTAATATTGTACCCCCACCGGTTCCAGTTGATCAATTTAAACAATTAAATCAACCTCCTCCAACTGAGTATCGCATTAATGATGATAATGTGAATTATATTGCAAAAACGAATGATGAAGGATATTTTGGGTTGATTTATGCAATGGAACAATCAGCAAAAAACAAAATTAATAAAGCAGGCGATGTAGGGATTTTTAAATCGACTAGTGGCTTTGCTGATCGAAAATTTTATGCTTTGTTAAATGATGTTTTGCCTGGAACCATTGTAAGGATAACAACATCAGATAATAAAACTGTATGTGCTAGAGTGCTAGGTCCTGTTCCTGAAATAAAAGGTGCACCTGCATTAATGATGCGGGTAAGTAATGCAACAGCCGCTGCGTTGGGTAAAACAGATACCCCTTTCTCAGTTAACATAACTTATTTACAATAATATGAAAATCACTTTTTTTAGTCTTGCACTTTTTTTTACAGTCATTGCATGTAATTCAGCACCTAGTGAATCGGCCGTTTCTGCTGAGTCGAAAGAAGTAACTCAATTGGGCGGATCTATTTCAGTAACTGCTTTTGAACAAAAAATGAAACTGCCCGGTATTCAAATATTGGATGTTAGAACTGCCGGAGAATACCAAGGAGGGCATTTTAATAACGCTTTACAAGCCAATTGGCTAGATGAACGTGAGTTTGCAGACAGGGTGCAACATATTGATAAAGCAAAGCCTGTATTGGTTTATTGCGCATCAGGGGTAAGGAGTGCAGAAGCAATGAATTGGATGAAGGAAAATGGGTTTAAAGATGTAAGTAATTTAAAAGGAGGAATTTCTGCATGGCGAATGGAAGGCAAGCCTCTAGAATCAAAACCAACTCGTGCAGAAATGAGTTTGGCTGCATTTAATGCTAGTATTAAATCTGGAACTATTTTAGTAGACATTGGTGCGGAATGGTGCCCACCATGTGTGAAGATGGAACCAGTATTACAACAATTACAAAAAGAAAAAAGTGCCCAATTTAACTTGGTAAAAGTAGATGGAGGAATTGATATTGAAGTAATGAAGCAATTGCGTTCTGAAGGATTGCCTACATTCATTGTCTTCAAAAATGGAAAAGAGACTTGGCGCAAACAAGGAATTGTAGACTATGCTACATTGGCTGCTGCTATTCAATAAACTTTAGTATTAAGCTAACTTATAGCCTCTAAGAAAATCGGCAACAGGCATTCTTTTTTTGCCTTCTAGTTGGAGGTCTAAAATATGTAAGTAACCATTTAAGCAACTAAACTTCAAAAAAGTTTTGTGGTCAGTAAAGGGCTTTCCTAATTCGTATGCGTGTGGGGCAATCTCTTTTTTGCTTTTGTAAATTTTCAAAATCTTTCCATCTAAATGAGTAAGGGCACCCGGGAATTCTGCTAACCCCCTTACCAAATTATAAATTTGTTCAACCTCCTGATTCCATTCTATTGTACAGTCTTTGGTAAAAATTTTAGGTGCATGCTTAGTATCTGCTGATATTACTTGAGGGGTTTCATGAATAGTACCTGCATTTAATTGCTGCAATGTTTTTACCAATAAATTAGCCCCAATTATTTTCATTCTATCATGAACTTCTGTTGCTGTTTCATTATCGCCAATTGGCATGGATTCTTGTAATAAAATATCGCCTGTGTCAATTTCATGTTTTAATTTAAAAGTAGTTACCCCTGTTTGTTTTTCTCCATTTATTACAGCCCAGTTAATAGGAGCAGCACCACGATATTGAGGTAATAATGAACCATGTACATTTAAGGTTCCCATCATTGGCATATTCCACACTATTTCTGGTAACATTCTAAACGCCACTACAATTTGAATATCTGCTTTTAGCTCCATTAATGATTCAATAAAGTGAGGATCTTTTAATTTTATTGGCTGTAGAACTGGAATACCCTTCTCAATTGCATATTTTTTGACTGCACTTTCTGTTAATTTAAGCCCTCTACCAGCAGGTTTGTCAGGTGCTGTAACTACGGAGACTACATTGAAGCCATTGGAAACCAATGCATCCAGCGATGCCACGGCAAAATCAGGGGTGCCCATAAAAACAATACGCATGACCAAAATATTTGGCTGCAAAGGTAATATTAAGCGGGAAGGATAGTACTTTTGCCCCTTAATAATAATTTATGCAACAAGCAAAAAAAGGTGATAAGGTAAAAGTACATTATCACGGAAAGTTAACCAACGGCAATACTTTTGATTCATCAGAAGGAAGAGAACCATTGGAGTTTGAAATTGGAAGCGGTATGGTCATTGCCGGTTTTGATGATGGTGTAACAGGAATGGTAATTGGTGAAAAGAAAACCATCAATATCCCTGCTGACCAAGCTTATGGTCCTAAGCAAGAAGAAATGATTATGGAATTTCCTAAAGATAGATTTCCTGCAGATATGGTACCAGAAGTTGGTATGCAATTGAATATGAGCAATGGATCTGGTCAAAATTTCCCTGTAATCATAGTAGAAGTAAAAGATGCGGTTGTTGTTTTAGATGCCAACCATCCTTTAGCAGGTGAAGAATTGGTATTCGATTTAGAGTTAGTAGCTATAGATGGACCTAAGTCTATCATAATTACCCCTTAATACTTTTCTGAACACTATTTAAGACTTCTAGTTTTAGTAGGAACTTTTATAAAAATAGACCGGCTAGCCGGTCTATTTTGTTTCATTATATTTTAAAGTGAAATCCTATTACTTAGGTCTTCTGTTCATCCACCAACCCAACCAAATACCGACTAATCCCCAGCTTACTACTGCATCAATTAGATAAGCTCGGATATCGAACATCGGATACCAAATATGACCCGTATAACTGCTGTTTAAATAAACAATTAATCCAATAAAAAGAGAAGCTGTAAAAGTGGTGGTGAAATTATTACTCGCTAGTTTTCCAAGAATCCAGCACAATAGCCAAATGATAAAAATATTTGCTACTAAACCCCTTGCCATATTCATTCCCATATTGTATTTTAAAGAAGCATGGTATTGAATACTAGCCCAAGGCTTTCCTATATTTCCATTAGCTATTTTTTCCATATCCTCAAATGAAGTCCCTGCAGGTGCAGAAGGCAAATAATAGCCACCTTCTTTATCTAGATTGTTTTTAAGCATCTGCATAATGCTATCTTGTTTAGGTGTGTATTGTTGTGAAGGGCTGTGTAAGTTTAATGCAGTCCAAGATAAGAACTGCCACATGAATAACACTATGCCCCCTACTAGCGCAGCAATAATTGTTTTTTTCATTTGATTTTTTTTAGTTTCTACAATATAAAAACTGAAATGTATAAATGCAATAGATGAAGCAACAAATATTATCTTGCGATAAAAAAATGAGTGCATTAGCTAGTTATAGTGTTGCGGAAAGATTAATGCGTTACGTGCAAATAGATACACAGAGTGATCCACTCAGTAGTAGTTTCCCATCCACCCAAAAACAAAAGAATCTAAGCCAATTATTAGTACAAGAATTACAAGCATTACAAGTTGCGGATGCTCATATGGATGAATATGGATATGTATATGCTACCATTCCTGCAAATACTTCCAAGCCAATACCAGTCATCTGTTTTTGTGCACATATAGATACCGCTCCAGATTGTAGTGGAACGAATGTAAAGCCAATTTTGCATAAAGCTTATGATGGATCCTCCATTGTGTTACCTGATGATCCTTCTATAGTGATTGATCCAAAAGACTTTCCATACTTAATTCAACATATAGGCAAAGATATTATTACAGCCAGTGGCAAAACTTTATTGGGCTCAGACGATAAAGCCGGTGTTTCAATAATCATGAATTTCATTGAATTTTTGGTCCAAAATCCAAGTATTCCTCATGGTACCATTAAAATTTTATTTACTCCCGATGAAGAAGTCGGAAGGGGAACCAATCAATTAGATTTGAATAAGTTGGGAGCAGATTTTGCCTATACATTAGATGGGGGAGAATTAGGCACATTTGAGGATGAAACATTTAGTGCCAACGGGTTCACTGTAAATATTGATGGTGTTATTGCACACCCAGGTTATGCAAAAGGTAAAATGGTCAATGCCTTAAAAATTGCTGCAGCCATTTTAGACCAATTGCCTAAAACCATTTTAGCTCCTGAAGTAACTGAAAAGAAACAGGGGTTTGTTCACCCCGTAAGGGTAGAAGGATTGGCGGAGAAAGCAACAATTGAATTTATCATTCGTGATTTTGAAACAGCCAAATTAGCGGAACACCAAGCTTGTATCATACAAATTGCACATAGTGTAATTAGTCAATTTCCTGGTGCAATTGTTTCTTTTTTGGAAGTAGAACAATATAGGAATATGAAGGAAGTTATTGACCTATATCCTTTCATCAGTTCATTTGCGGAGGAAGCGTATCGTAACTGTGGATTACCATTTATTAAAGAGCCCATTCGCGGAGGAACGGATGGTAGCAGACTGAGTTTTATGGGTCTGCCTTGTCCCAATATTTTTACAGGTATGCAAGCCATTCACAGCAAACGTGAGTGGGTAGGTGTTTCTGATATGGAGCGCGCAGTAGATGTATTAGTTCAGTTAGTAAAAGTGTGGGAAGAAAAGGGGGCTAATCTGACTAAATAGATATTATCTTTATTAAAAATAAATTTCTATGCAATTCTTAATGAATTATTGGTGGCTAATTGTTGCCTTGATTATTTTGTTTACTGGATTGGTTACAGTGAACCAAGGAACGATTGCAGTGATTACGATGTTTGGCAAGTATAGAAGGATCTTAATGCCAGGATTGAATTTTAAAATTCCTATTCTAGAGCAGGTATATAAAACGGTTAGTATCCAAAACCGATCAGTTGAATTAGAGTTTCAGGCTGTAACGGTAGATCAGGCTAATGTATACTTTAAAAGCATGTTATTGTATTCGGTAATTAACCAAGACGAACAAACCATCAAAAATGTTGCATTTAAATTTATTTCAGAAAAGGATTTAATGCAGGCTTTAATTAGAACTGTTGAAGGATCAATACGTGCATTTGTTGCAACTAAAAAACAAGCTGAAATATTATTGTTGCGTAGAGAAATAGTTGAAGATGTAAAACAACAAATTGATAAATCATTAGAAGAATGGGGCTATCATTTGCAAGATTTGCAAATTAATGATATCACTTTTGATCAGGTGATTATGGAAAGTATGAGTAGGGTAGTAGCTAGTAATAATTTAAAAGCAGCTGCTGAAAATGAAGGGCAAGCTTTATTAATTACTAAAACCAAGGGAGCTGAAGCAGAGGGTAATGCTATTAAAATTGCTGCTGAAGCAGAAAGAGAAGCAGCTCGTTTGCGTGGGATGGGTGTGGCATTGTTTAGACAAGAAGTAGCAAAGGGGATGAGCCAGGCTGCTGAAGAAATGAAGCAGGCCAATTTGGATACTAATGTAATCTTGTTCAGTATGTGGACAGAAGCCATAAAGAACTTCGCTGAAATTGGTAAGGGGAATGTTATTTTCTTAGACGGAAGCCCAGAGGGAATGCAGGATAATATGCGTCAGATTATGGCGATGATGAAAATGAAAGAAATCGAAAGGCCTAGCAAATAATTGATATGTGTAAAAGCTTTCTTAATTAACGATGTGTATGATTATTTATGCACGAATAATTGTTCTTTTGTAGAACCTTCTACATTAGCAAAATAAAATAAATACATGTTCTACTTATTACAATCTGATTCATTACAAAAAGTGGCAACTGCTGCGGTTACTACGGCAGAAAAAGTGTCTTTATGGACTTTGTTAGAAAAAGGCGGCTGGATTATGTATCCTTTGTATGCATTATTGATTGCAGCCATATATGTTTTTACCGAGCGTTTGTTTGCCATAAAAAAAGCAGGGAAAATTGACCAAAATTTTATGGTGATCATTCGAGACCATATATTATCTGGAAATGTTCAGGCGGCTAAAAGCTATGCAAAAAATAATAGTAGTCCTGTTGCTAAAATGATTGATAAGGGATTGCAAAGAATTGGTAAGCCCATTGACGCTATTGAAAAGAGCATGGAAAATGTAGGTAAGCTCGAAATGTACAATATGGAGAAGAATTTGAATATATTGTCATTGATAGCAGGTATAGCACCCATGTTTGGGTTCTTAGGTACAATTATAGGGATGGTTCAATTATTCTATGGAATTGCGTCAACAGGAGAATATACATTGAACACTATCGCAGGAGGTATTTATACCAAAATGATTACTTCTGCAACTGGTTTGATTATTGGATTGATTGCTTATGTAGGTCATAATTTTTTAAGCACACAAATAGATAAAACGGCAAATAAAATGGAAGCTGCTAGTGCAGATTTCATGGATATTTTACAGGAGCCAACTAGATAATATGAACATCCGAAAAAGATTTAGGACACATCCTGAAATGCATACAGGTGCGCTGAATGATATTTTATTCATTTTGCTACTGTTTTTTCTAATCGTTTCTACCTTGGCGAATCCCAATGTAATTAAGGTTTCGAATCCTAAGGCCAAGGCAGATACTAAGGCTAAACAAACTGTAGTCATAAGTGTAAACAAAGACCAACAATTATTTATAGGAGCAGAGCCTATTGCCTTTGAAAATTTGGAGACTAAATTAAAGGAATACTTATCAAAAGAAACTGAGAAACCAACCGTGGTGATTAATGGGGATAGTACCTCTCACTTAGGAACTTCCATCAAAATCATGCAAGTGATAAAAAAATTAGGAGCTACACCAGTAATGGCAGTTGATCAAAATTGATAAGCCATCACCATTCTCTCTTTATTCTGCATATCTTTTTTAATCTCAACCGTATAGTTGTTGTTAAATAGTGCTGCTGTTTCTTTACCCAATCCTTCGTTGATTTCTAAAAATACAGCCCCATTTTTATTCAGATGATCTTCGCAAAAATTCTGAATAGCTTTATAAAAAATCAAGGGGTCATTATCATCTACAAATAGTGCAGTATGTGGTTCATATGCTAATACATTGGTATGCATAGTAGCAGCTTCTGCTTTTCTTATATAGGGCGGATTACTAACAATAATATCGTAAGTGCCTAATGTATCCCATTGCTGATGGTCTAAAAAGTTGAATTGTTTCCAATTGATTGTTACATGATTAGTTTCAGCATTTTTTTTTGCAATGTCTAACGCATCGGAACTAATATCGATACTAGTAATGGTAGCACTTGGATAATATTTAGCGATAGCAATAGGAATGCAGCCAGAGCCAGCACCAATCTCTAGAATTTGAACATTTTTATTTCCTTTTGCCTTTAAGTATTTAATTAAATGATCAACCAATTCTTCTGTTTCTGGGCGCGGAATTAGGGTGTTTGAATTAACTAGTAGTTGTAATTCCATAAACCAAGCTTTCCCAATGATATATTGAATAGGTTCTCCCTTACTCAGTCGCTCAATAGAATGATTCAGCTTGTTGGCTATTGCTTCCGAAACCAAAGATTGTTTTTGTAGAAATTGATTCATTTTGCTATAGCCAGTAAGTTCCTCAAGCAATAAAGTGGCAATATTAACTGCTTCCCTATTGTCATAAATGGGCTCAATGGCTTCAATGATGGCCTGTTTAGCATCTCTGATGGTCATGCTGCAATGTAGCTATCATTTGTTTATTTTTGCAAGCTTATGCCCATCAATCAAGAATTATACATGCAAAGATGTTTGCAGCTGGCTCAAAAAGGGGCTGGATGGGTTGCTCCTAATCCAATGGTAGGTGCAGTGTTGGTTTATCAAGATCAAATTATTGGAGAAGGTTATCATGCACAGTTCGGACAAGCGCATGCAGAAGTGAATTGCATCAATAGTGTTGAAGAAAAAAATCGAGAGAAAATAAAAGATTCAATCTTATATGTAAGCTTAGAACCCTGTGTGCATTTTGGCAAAACGCCCCCATGCACGAATCTTATCATTGCCCATCAAATAAAGAAAGTGGTGATTGGATGTATGGATCCTTTTGATGCAGTAAATGGGAAGGGAGCAATAAAGTTAATGCAGGAAGGGGTTGAAGTAATTGGACCTGTTTTAGAAAAGGAATGCAAGGAGTTGAATAAACGATTTTTTCATTTTCATTTGAATAAACGCCCTTATATCATATTAAAATGGGCGCAAACTGCTGATGAAATGATTGGGGTTGAAGGACAGGAAATAAAGATCAGTAACCCATTCACGCAAAGATTAGTGCATACTTGGCGTTCAGAAGAAGCAGCAATCTTAGTGGGTACTCAAACAGCTATTACCGATAACCCAAAGTTGAATACTCGTTTTGGGTTAAAACCTAATCCTTTGAGAATGGTGATAGATAAATCATTGCAACTCAACCAAAGTTTCCAACTGCTCAATGATCATCAACCAACCTGGGTATTTAATACCGTTAAGTGTGAAATTCAAAATTCAGTTAGGTATATACAATTAATTGAACAGCCTAGCTTATTAAAACCCATTTTACAATACGCATATGAACATCAAGTGCAAAGTATTTTAGTTGAGGGTGGAGCAAAGCTGTTGCAAAGCTTTATTAGTCAAGAATTATGGGATGAAGCAAGAGTGATAAAAGCAAGTCATGCAATAGGAGCCAATAATGAACGTGTAATTAGAGCACCCCATTTATTTAGTGCGAAGTTGATGAACAAAGCAAAACTAGGAACAGATTTTATTCAATATTACAATCGGAATTTATTATGATTTTTTTAATTGGTAGCATAGTTTTAACCAGCTATTTATTACTCTCATTTAAGGTTTGTGGCAAATTAAATATTCCGGTATTCCCTGCTATCGTATTCAATTATATAACTTGTGTTATTACCGGTTCTATCGTAAACGGTGCATTCCCTATTCAAGCTGAATCGCTTACTACACCTTGGTTTAGGTGGGCAATGATTATGGGATTACTCTTTATTACTAGTTTTAATTTGATTGGGATGACTGCTCAAAAACTGGGCGTAGCGGTGGCATCTGTTGCAAATAAATTGTCTCTAATTATTCCAGTTATACTAACTATTGTTTTGTACAACGAACAAGTGGTGGGTTGGGAAATAGTAGGTATTTCATTAGCCTTAATTGCAGTTATATTTACCTGCTACCCACAAAAAAATCAATCGGGAAATACGCTCCCTATTCCTATGTTTCAAAAAATACTTTTGCCTTTGTTGGTATTTATTGGAAGTGGATTTTTAGACGCATTAATTAATCATGTGCAACAAACGTATGTGACTAAAGAAACCAATAATGCTTTTTTAATTTCAGGATTTTTCTCTGCAGCATCTATTGGTTCCTTGGTGTTAATTTTTCAATATTGGAAAAAACAATTGTCTTTTAAATTCAATCAAGTAATTGCTGGTATTTGTATAGGAATTCCCAATTATTTTTCAATATGGTGTTTGGTTCATTTTCTTCAAGATAGTCCATGGGAAACCAGTGCAAGTTTACCTGTGAATAATATGGGTATTGTATTATTCAGTACGCTAGTAGCAGCCCTTCTTTTTAAAGAAAAACTATCTATTATCAATTGGACTGGAATAGCATTATCTGCCATTGCCATTTACCTAATTGCATTTGGGAACTCGCTATAAAATTGTACTACTTTTTAAAGTTAGGGCTTACAACCAAATCCTTTGAACCAGGGGTGTAAACGTAAAATCCTTCACCAGATTTTACTCCTAATTTTCGCGCAGTAACCATGTTTACCAATAATGGACAAGGGGCATATTTGGGGTTGCCGTAACCATTATACAATACATTCATGATGCTCAAGCAAACGTCTAATCCAATAAAGTCTGCTAATTGTAAAGGTCCCATTGGATGAGCCATACCAAGTTTCATGATCGTATCAATGGATTCAACATCTGCAATGCCTTCGTATAAAGAATAGATGGCTTCATTAATCATGGGCATCAATACTTTATTAGCAATAAATCCTGGATAATCATTTACTACAGAAGGCACTTTACCCAACTGCTTGCTTAAATCAACAATTGTTTCAGTAACAGTAGCATCTGTAGCATATCCATTGATGATTTCTACTAATTTCATCACTGGAACCGGGTTCATAAAATGCATTCCTATTACTTTATTTGGGCGATTGGTAGCCGCAGCAATTTTAGTAATGGAAATAGAAGAAGTATTACTAGCTAGGATGGCATTAGCCGGAGCAGCAGCATCTATCTCACCAAATATTTTTAATTTCAATTCAACGTTTTCCGTAGCAGCTTCCACTACTAAATCAGCAGTAGCAACACCTCCACCTATAGAAGTATGAGTGCTTATATTTGCGAGGGTATCATTTTTTTCTTCGGGACTGATTGTTCCTTTGGCAACCATTCTATCTAAATTCTTGCCAATAGTAGCCAAAGCTTTTTCTAATTGCACAGGCTGTACATCTATCAATATAACCTTACACCCTTTTTGTGCAAATACATGTGCAATACCATTACCCATGGTGCCTGCTCCAATTACAGAAACATTAAATATAGACATATTGAATTATTTTTTTCTTTTGAAATCTCCACGTTTCCAGGCAGTAATAAAATCTGCCCATGCAGCAGGATTCATAATATTCATAGGGGGCACTTGACCCGCATAATAATATTTATTGGTTTGTTGTCTTAATTGAAAATTAACTGCCTCTCTGCCATCAGCAGGTAAACTGTTCAATAAAATTCTACGAGTAGCTTCATCTGTATTTTTACGGGCAATTTCGTAAGCATCGTCTGGGAATCGATTATTTAAAAAATCGCGTTCAAATTGCTCTCTAGTTGGTCTTGGCTTTAAGATTGTAGCAGGCAAATAAGCAGTGTCACTAATCAATAACTGAATCACACTGTATTGATTGCTCTCTAAATTGATTGGAATTTGAATGCTATTGTTTTTGAATCCTACGCTACTGAATGTAATTCTGTCTCCCTTCATTACTGCAATAGAGAATACCCCATCAAAACTGGTAATAGTACCACGACCTTTTCCTTCAACAATAACAGAAGCTGATGGAATACCTCTTAAACTATCCGCAGTCATGATTACGCCATATAATTGAACGATGGAATCTCTGTACGGATTGTTTTGTTGCGCATTTGCCTTTTGCAGCAATCCGATGCCCATAAATATGATCAAAAAAGGTAAAATCAATCTTTTCATAAAGGCAGTTGCAGTTTAAAAGAGGGCAAAGGTACTAATTTGCTTTGTTCTCCGTATTTCATAACAAAGTAAAGTCCTAGGTTGTTAACTTTGCAACCCAACGGTTATTTTAACAAAAACTTGAGCAACAATGACAAAGGAATCGATCTTACAAGCATTGAGTAATGTGCAGGAACCAGATTTAGGTAAGGATTTGGTGACCCTAAACATGGTAAAAGACATAGTGATTGACGGGGATGCGGTAAGTTTTACCATTGTTTTGACTACCCCGGCCTGCCCAATGAAGGATTTGATGAGCAGGGCAAGTGAAAATGCGATTAAGTTATTGGTTAATAAAAATGCTAAAGTAACCGTAAACTTTACTGCTAATACCACTTCAACCAGAAAAGACGACCAGAAAGTGCTAGGGGGTGTAAAAAATATTATAGCTGTAGTGAGTGGTAAAGGGGGAGTAGGCAAAAGCACCATTTCGGCAAATTTAGCATTGGCTTTGGCGGAAGGTGGGGCATCCGTTGGATTAATGGATGCAGATATTTATGGGCCAAGTGTGCCTATTATGTTTGGTGTGAGAGGCGCCAGACCTATGATGAAAGAAGTGAATGGAAAAGGAATGATTGTGCCTTTGGATAAGTTTGGGATTAAATTGATGAGTATTGGTTTGTTAGTAGATGAAAAGAATGCAGTGGTTTGGAGAGGACCAATGGCCAGCTCAGCCATTAGGCAATTTGTTACAGAAGTAGATTGGGGTGAGCTAGATTATTTAGTGATTGACATGCCACCAGGAACGGGTGATATACATTTAACCTTAATGCAAACTGTACCAGTAACAGGTGCGGTAATTGTAACCACTCCACAAAATGTTGCATTAGCAGATGCAAAAAAGGGAATTGCTATGTTTAGCCAAGCCCAAATAAACGTGCCCATCATAGGACTAGTAGAAAATATGGCTTATTTTACCCCTGCAGAATTACCAAACAATAAGTATTATTTATTTGGTAAAGAGGGGGGAAGGAAACTGGCGGAGGAATATGATCTCTCTTTCTTAGGCCAGATTCCCTTGGTTCAAACTATTCGCGAAGGGGGTGATGAAGGGGTTCCAGCAATGGTAGGAAACGATGATTTAACCAAAGATGCATTTAGGCATTTTACCGCACAAGCAGTTCGAAATATTGCAATGCGTAATGCAAATCTGCCACAAACTTCATTAATTGAAGTGGTTTAAATGAAATGCGTATTCACTATAATTGTTTGGTGCATCTGTTTAACAGTTGTTGCCCAACCTAGTGACTCAGCTTTCAACCAAAAAAAAGCTCCTATTCAATTAAGTGGTTATGCAGAGGTATATTATCAGCATAATTCCAATGGTCCCGCAGCCAATAATGATGCAACTTTTGCATATAGCCATGATGAAAACAAAGCGCTTAGCATCAATTTGGCTTTTGTAAAAGCAGCTTATAATAAAAATCGCGTTAGGGCTAATTTGGCTATAGGATTTGGCTCTTATATGCGCTCCAATTATGCTGGCGAAGAGGGAATTTACAAGCAAATTCTAGAAGCCAATATTGGTTGGAAGCTTAGTAAGAAAGCTAATTGGTGGCTTGATGCTGGGGTATTTACTTCACATATTGGATTTGAAAGTGCAATAGGTAAAGATTGCTGGACATTAAGTAGAAGTATAGCTGCAGATAATTCCCCCTATTTTGAAACGGGCGCAAAAATATCTTATACTTCTCCTAATGAAAAATGGTTCTTGAGCGCATTGATATTAACAGGATGGCAGCGTATTCAAATGCTGAAAGGCAATACTAGCCCATCATTTGGGCACCAAGTGCAATATAAGCCCAATAGCAAATGGACCATTAATAGCAGTTCGTACATAGGGAATCCAACTGCAGGTATTGATGGGGTAACCCGCTATTTTCATAATTTCTATGCGATTTATCAATGGAGTAATCGGCTAGGGGTAATAGCAGGATTTGATATAGGCTTGCAGAAAGCAAAAGGTATTAACCAGAGCCAAGTTTGGTATACACCTATCTTAATGGCCCAATATGCAGCTACAGAAAATATAAAGTTTGCGTTAAGAACAGAATCTTATCAAGATCCAAATGGAGTTATGATTTTTACGGGCACTCCAAACGGGTTTAGAGTGAGTGGTCTTTCTTTAAATACAGATTGGGCAATAAATAAGCATTTGTTGTGGAGAGTAGAAGTCAAGCATTTGCAAAGTAGGGATGCAATATTTACAAAGCAAACCAATCAACCCACTCAAAATATATTTGCGGCTATTACCGCGTTAGCAGTTAGCTTTTAAGTTTTCAAATAAATCCTACATTGCAGATAGTATGTACTTAACCAATCATTTTTCACCAGCAGAACAAGCAGATATTTTGGCGTTCATAGAAGCCAATTCATTTGCAACAATTTGTGGCATAGGGTCTGATGGATTTCCTGTTGCAACCCATGTGCCAGTAATGATTGAAATGCGTGATAATCAATTGTATTTGCAGGCTCATATTATGCGTAAACAAGCACATACGATTGCTTTTGAGCAAAATGAAAAAGTGTTGGCGATATTTAATGGTCCTCATGCTTATATAAGTGCGCAACATTATGAACCACAAAATACTGCCAGTACTTGGAACTATTCGGCTGTTCATGCTACTGGTAATATTCGGTTTCTTGGGGATGCTCAATTATTTGAAATGTTGAAAAACTTAACTGCTAAATTTGAGAAAGATCCTTTATCTCCATCGCAAATGCAGCATATGAATGATGACTACATTCAATCAAATATGAAAGCCATCGTTGCATTTGAAATAGAAGTGACTTATTTGCATCATGTTTTTAAATGGAGCCAAAATAAACCGTCTCATATCCAAGATAAAATAGTGCAAAGCTTAGCCAATGGAAGTATAGAAGATCAGATGGCTGCAAACGAAATGAGATTTAGATTGAATAAATAAGAATTAATGAAAAATATTTTTCTAATAGGATGTATTATCGGCTTATTCAGCTGCAATAGTGCTAAGATGAATCAACAAAACAATTTAAATCAGTTTGATTGGCAAGGCCATAGAGGTGCTCGAGGATTAGTTCCAGAAAATACTATTCCTGCGATGCATAAAGCGCTTGATTTGGGTGCGGTTACATTAGAAATGGATGTAGTAATTACTTCAGATAAACAAGTTATTTTAAGTCATGAACCTTTTTTTAATCATGAAATTACTACCAAGCCAGATGGCTCATCGGTAAGTAAAGCAGAAGAAAAGCAGTTGAATATTTATACAATGAGTTATGCTGCTACACAGCGTTATGATGTTGGGTTAAAAGGAAATCCTCGATTTCCTCAACAACAAAAAATGGCCGTTACGAAACCATTGTTATTAGATGTGATTGAAGCATCTGATCAATATGCTTTATCAAAAAACAAGCCCTTACCTTTTTATAATATCGAAACAAAGTCTCAAGCTGCAACTGATGACCAATATCATCCGAATCCAAAAGTATTTGTTGATTTGTTAGTGGCTGTAATCAAGCATAAAAAAATAGCTGATAGAGTTACCGTTCAGTCTTTTGACATTAGAACATTACAATACTTACATCAACAGTATCCTTCTATTCCAACTGTATTATTAATTGAAGATGATGATCAAAAAACTTTAGCTGAGCAATTACAAGAATTGGGTTTTACTCCTACAACGTATAGCCCTCATCATAGTTTGGTAAATGAAGCCTTAGTAAAAGCGTGTAAGGCAAAAAAAATGAAATTGGTTCCATGGACCGTAAACGATTTAGCTACTATGAAAAGATTGCGTGCATTAGGGGTTGATGGAATCATTTCAGACTATCCCAATCTTTTTTATTTTCCTTAATTAACTTTACAGCAAGAAGCTTTTATGAAAAAAATTATTATCACCCTTGATGGATATTCTTCTTGTGGAAAGAGCACTTTGGCTAAACAAATGGCCAGGGCACTGAATTATGTTTTTATAGACAGTGGAGCTATGTATAGAGCCATCACTTTATATTTTATAGATCATGGGATTGATTATACCAATGATACTGTAGTTCAGGAGGCGTTAAAAAATATTAATCTTGCATTTGATTATAATGAATCAACTGGAAGTAGTGATATTTTATTGAATGGGGTGAATGTTGAAAATGAAATTCGTGAAATGCGGATAAGCAATTTGGTTAGTGATGTAGCGGCCAATCAATATGTTCGCGAGTTTGGTGTGGCGCAGCAACAAAAAATGGGCTTGCAAAAAGGAATTGTAATGGATGGGAGAGATATTGGTACAACTGTTTTCCCAAATGCTGAATTGAAAATATTTGTGACTGCTGATCCTGCAATTCGTGTTGCTAGAAGGTATCTAGAATTATCTGCAAAGAATCCTGGCATCACCAAAGAAGAAGTGCAAGCTAATTTAGCTATGCGCGATGAAATTGATAGTACAAGAGCGTTTAGTCCTTTAAGAAAAGCAGCAGATGCTGTGGTGTTAGACAATACTCATTTAACCAGAGAAGAGCAGTTGAAAACCGCTCTCCAATGGGTAAACGAAAAAATCAATTCAGTAACTGTTCTGTAATTTTTCCTGTTGTCTTATGTTTTAAGATGAGTTTTTTAGCGCCATAATGCGTCATCTCTTCTTTTACTAGGTAATGATCTTGATCATAAGAAACCAAATGAGATTCTTTAGAAAGACCTGTTTGACCTCTCCAAATATCTAGTTGTACCGGTTCCCATATTTTCGACTTTGCACTTTTGTAAGCAGCATCCAGTATCGCATTTACTACATAACCATCATAAAAAGTTTCTTTGGGTGCAACTCCTTTTTCTAGCGCGTTGAACATATCCATGAACATATGGTTGTAGCCCAATTCATTTAGTTCGTCGCCCACTGGGAACAACCAACCGCTGTTGCTTTCTGCCTTCTCTGCAATATAATCTCCCCCCTTTCCTGTAGTGAACATGTCAAACCCTGTTCTCAAAAAAGAGTTGATCCAAATAGTGCCTTCTGTCCCCATTACTTCATCACGTAAATCTAAACCGCCTCTAAAAGTCCAACTTACTTCAAACTGACCAATGGCTCCGTTTTCATACTTCACTAAACCAATGGCATGGTCTTCTGCATCAATCGGTTTTACTTGGGTATCAGCCCAACACATTACTTCTACTGGCTTAATATCTTTTCCAATATAACTGCGGGTGATTTCTACGCAATGACAGCCCAAGTCTAATATACAACCACCACCGGCTTGCTCTATATCCCAGAACCATTCGCTGTGGGGGCCAGGATGTGTTTCCCTACTTTTTGCCCACAAAATTCTACCTAACGCTCCTTCATGAACACTTTGACTTGCTTTGATGAATTTTGGGGTGTATACCAAATCTTCTAAATAGCCATTGAAAATGCCAGCTGCTTCTACTGCTTCTAACATTCGCTTGGCTTCTGCTGCATTTCTGCCTAAGGGTTTGGTTGTCATTACTGCTTTCTTGTGTTTGCAACAAAGCATCACTGCAGCTTCATGTAAATTATTAGGAAGTGCAATACAAACAATATCTACATCTTCTCTCGCAATTGCTTCTTCCATTACAGTGGTGTAATGATGACACTGATAGTCTTCTGCAAATTTGCGTGCACTCTCCTCCCTTCTGGAATAAATACTTACAATGGTATCTCTGCTTCTGTATCCTTGCAAAGAGTCTGCATAAAAACGGCCAATAAAGCCGGAACCTAACATGGCAATACGCTGCATGAAATTGAGTTTTTATAATTAAGTAGTTGCTATAGCTTTTTTCTCTTTAAAGAAAATAATAAAGAATACTAAAACGGCTGCAGCTATATAAGCAGGTACCATCCAGATACTCATCCATTCATGACCAGTAGCGGTTTTAGCTCCATCTACTACATAACCAGAATAGCCAGTACCTATCACCATGCCTAATCCATATGTAGCAAATGTGAATAAGCCCTGAGCAGCATTCTTAATTTTTTCTCCCGCTTTTTTCTCGGTGTACATATAGCCTGTTACAAAGAAGAAATCATAACAAATGCCATGTAATACAATACCTGCATACAACATCCAATTGGCGTCTCCAGTGTTTCCATAAGCAAAGAATACATAACGCAATACCCAAGCCAACATGCCAAAAATCAGCATATTCTTAACGCCAATTCTATTGAAAAGCAAAGGGATGGCTAAAATAAATAC
>JBMLPQ010000119.1:0-1150 GCA_049242025.1 Sediminibacterium sp. | reverse complement strand
CCCGAAGACAATCCATGGGGCGACCGTCAATTGGCCGACACCGACGAAGAATTGATTGAGCTATTTAAAAAGCAAATAAGTTTCTCCAATGTAAATGGCACAGAATACGAATACAGCAATGTAGGATTTGCCACATTGGGTTTAATCATTAAAAAAGTGACTGGCCTTCCTTATAGTGAATACATCAACCAGCATTTTTTTAAAAGACTGGGGATGCAAGCTGCATGGGAATACTCGAAAGTGCCAGCAGATCAATTAGCAAAAGGCTATCGCTATGTAAACAATAATTTTAAAGAAGAAGCATTATTGCATGATGGAATTTATGGCGCAATGGGTGGATTAATCACCTCCGTTGAATCGTTCAGCAAGTACATGGCATTGCACCAGCAGGCTTGGCCAGCACGAAATGAACCAGAGAATATTATCATCAATAGAAGCAGCATCCGCGAAATGCACCAACCCTGGCGCTTTGCATCCATGAACCCTTATTTTAATTATGGTAATGGTATTGCATGCCCTGCCGTTTCAGCTTATGGATATGGACTGAATATTTTTAGAGACTGTAATAACAAAGTATTTGTAGGGCATAGTGGCGGATTACCAGGATTTGGTAGTAACTGGCGCATTATGCCAGAATACGGCATTGGTGTAGTGTTGTTAGCCAATGTTACGTATGCACCCACCACATCCATCAATTTAAAAGTATTGGATAGTGTCATTAAGCTAGCAGGATTAAAACCAAGAAACATTCCTGTTTCTACAATATTGAATCAGCGTAAAAGTGAATTGATAAAACAGTTACCGAATTTTACTAACGCAAAACAATCGGGCATATTTGCAGAAAACTTTTTTGATGACTACTATACCGATTCTTTGGTAAAGCAAGCCACTGCTGCTTTTCAAACCATTGGAAAAGTTACATCTATTGAAGAACTGATTCCAGAGAATCAATTACGCGGTTCATTCATCATCAATGGAGAAAAAGGGAAAATGAAAATCTTCTTTACACTTACACCGGAGAACCCTGCATTGATTCAAGAGTACCGGTTAAGTTTGGTGAAGTGATTTAAGTTTTAATAATCTCCAATTCCTTCCCCTCCCATTTAGGGAAGAGTATTCCATTTTTGTTAATGCTCAAATGTTTGTTGGC
>JBMLPQ010000118.1:0-3506 GCA_049242025.1 Sediminibacterium sp. | reverse complement strand
CTTTTTTTAAATATTACTTGTCCTGCTGCTCTAGGTTCCAATACATACAATTCGGTCGGAATCATTGATCCGCCAGTATTTACGTCCCAACTACTTCCTTTCTTATATAAGTCTCTATAATCACTATGATTTACATAGGCAACCAAGGCTTTTTGCATAACTTCTATAATATTTTTAATTCTAAAGTCTTTAGGTGGCTTCGATTCTATCCATGTGATATAATTCCTATTATTTTCAACTGTATAATATAGGTCATGGTTGGGTAAGAATCCTATTTCAGGAAAGATGACTGAATTCTCCTTGCCAGGAATTCTGATATACAAGTACTCAGTTTTATTTACCCAATAACTAAAAAGATAATAAGCTTTTAGTTTAGCTAAATTTTCAGTCGATAAAGTGGTTACCCCTTTAGGCCAAATGTTGGCATTTTCTGACCTTAAGAATTCTGTTGAATCCGCTTTAAAAAGTCTTTTCATCCTTGCAGCTTTTATTTGCAAATCAGGAGGTCTTGATACGTAGTAGATAGTTGATTCTTTATAAGTGTTTAATTTATTTAGTTGAATAGGATAATTTGTATATGCTTGTATGTTTTTTGTTTGCTTACTGGTATCTGCTGTTTGTTGAATTTTATTGAAATCACTTCTTAATACAACAAAGTAGTTCTGAACTACTAAACAAAATGGTTTCTTAAATTTATATTCAGCCGGCACATGTTCATTCACACTAGGAAAAAACTCCAACACTCTGTTTTCATAGGATAATGCCAATATATTAAACCCATTTAAGGTTTGAATTACTTTTTCATCTTCGGCACTAATCCCATCTTGAATCCATTCTGGCTGACCGTCTTTTTCTAAACCGTTCAGTATTCTTTTTGCTTCTGATCCTGAATAGCCCCAACCATCTTGCAAGCTTTTACTAACGCTATTTTTTGTTGCTTTATCTTTCACCATCGGTGCATCTATTATGATACCTTTTGCACTTAATATTCGATATTTATACATATCGCTGATATATACTTCGGTTATTTTAGATAGGGTAATCTTACTAAGCCCTATGAATAAAAAAAATAGAATGATAGAGGGTGTATTTCTTGTAATCATGAGAAAATAATTAGAAAGCAAAATAAACTTCATTTAACTTTAAGGCATACCGTCTAAACGGTATCATAAAAAAATTAATTCATGACAGTTTTTAAAAATCTGCTATTGCTATGTACCATCTTATTGAGCAGTAGTATGCTAGGTATACAAAGCTTTTCTCAAACTACAATTAGCCCTTTATTTAACAATGCTCCATCCTTAAAAGGGAAACCTACATTTTTAAATACACCTTATAATACAGCCGGAGAGAAAGTTTACATGATTGGTCATCAAGATGGAAGTTTTCCTGATTTAGGCTGGCACGTTAAAGATGAAATGGGGGGTATATGGCATCATCCCATTAAATTGATGGATGGATTTGAAGTAAGTATTACAATTGGTGATAAAACATATCCTCTTAATAAAGCGGATCTGTTTGTAAATTATCCATTTGGGAATAAACATGTGTTTAAAACCGATTTGGCGCCAATTAGCATAGAGCGCTTTCAATTTGTGCCAGATCAAATTAGTGGTATTTATATTGAATATGCCATCAAAAATAATAGTAAACTACATCGACGTGTTAAGTTAAATATTAAAGCCATTTCTAACTTAATGCCCGTTTGGTTAGGAGAGAGGACTGGAATGGTGAATGGCAAAGACATACCTTATTATAGCCCTAAATATAATCGCTGGTTGGTTAAAGATTCGTTGAATCCTTGGTATGTAGTATATGGTACAAATATTAAAGGAAATGAAAATGATCAAATTTTAGTTAAGCCCAATAAACCAAATACAAGTATTACAAGCACCGATTTCGAGATTTTGCTCAACCCTAATCAAGTATATCGTTTCCCTTTCATTATAACTGGCTCTGCTAAATCTAAAGAAAATGCTTTTGCTGCTTATCAAACCTTACAAAATTCAGCAGTTTTTTTATTAGCGAAAAAGAAGGAGCGGTTAAATAATTTGAAATATAAATCAATGCTAACATTAAGTGATAAGTCAATTGCTAATACTTTCGAATGGTTAAAGTATAATAGTGATTGGTTAACCTTAAATGTTGCTGGTGTAGGGAAAGGAATAGTTGCAGGTCTCCCAGATTATCCTTGGTGGTTTGGAGGTGATATGGCCTATACTTTAAAGAGTTTAATTGCTATGGGTAGAAAGGATCTGGTCTATAGCTCTATTGATTTAGTTCATCGTATTTCTGAAAAGCACAATGGGAATGGTAGAATTGTACACGAAGTATCTACTAATGGTGCAGTTTTTAATCCTGGGAATGTGAATGAAACACCTCAATTTATCTCTTTAATTTGGGAGGTTTTTTGTTGGACAGGTGATCAAGTCTTTTTGAAAAAATATTTTCCTTCAGTTGTTAAAGGGTTGAATTGGGTATTAAATGAAAATGATGCAGATAAAAATTTATTACCTGATGGAGCAGGTATGATGGAAATTCACGGACTAACTTCTGAAATGATTGACGTGGCTGCTTATACCCAGAAAGCGTTTGCAGATGCTGCGAAAATGGCTAAATGGCTTAAGAAACCGAAATTAGCTGAAGATTATCAAGCAAGAGCAGATCAATTAAAAGATAAAATAAATAGACAATTCTGGGTTGAGGAAGAGCATTCATATGCTGATTTTATTTCTACCAAAGTTCAGGCTTTACATTTGATTGAAGATGCCATAGTAAGGGCTGATACATTAAAGAATGATTGGGCAGTGAAAACCTTAAACCAAAAAAAACAAAAGACTTTGTCTGATTCCTTCAATTTAAACAGAGGATTTGTAATGCACCATAACTGGGTAGTGAATACGCCATTGGAAACAGGTATTGCAGATAAAGAAAGAGCCATTAAAGCATTAAATACTGCAAAACGATTTACAAATGGATTTGGAATGTATGTTACGGGCATAGATAAAAATGAAAAAAGAGACCAGCATGAATATTCTTATGCTGCAAGTGTGGGCAAAAATGAGTTCACCTATACAGGTACAGTAATGACATTGCCAACGGCAGTGCAAATTATAGCGGAGAATAATTATGGAAGACCCAATGAAGCATTTGATTTATTGAAAAGAGTCAATAAAACTTTTGGGTATGCGTTGCCCGGTTCTATGTATGAAGTATCGCCTGATTATGGTATGATGACGCAGGCTTGGAATGTATATGCATATGGAGAGCCAATTGTAAAACAGTTTTTTGGAATTAAACCACAAGCGTATAAAAAACAATTAAAACTATCTCCCTCATTACCAACGGCGTTAACTCATGGCAAATTAGATAATGTAGTGATGGGGGATAATAGTGTATCAGTAGGCTTTAAAAAAACAAGCAAAGCAACCACTTATACAATAACACAGAAGGCTGATGATTGGACGATTCTTTTTGAGCAACCAACAGGGAAGTATAAAAGATGG
>JBMLPQ010000117.1:0-3417 GCA_049242025.1 Sediminibacterium sp. | reverse complement strand
TGCTGAATTATTAGCGATAAAACAGCCATATGCAGTTTGGAATTATTGGAGGTGGTAGCTGGGCAACTGCTTTAGCAAAAATACTCACCGATAGCGGCAATACGATACATTGGTTTATTAGAAATGAGGACAGTATTCACTATTTTAGGAAACGAAAACACAATCCTCATTATTTAAGAACCGCTTATTTTGATCCTGCACAATTACAATTAACTACCGATATTAATGCAGTGATTGAAGCATCGGATGTATTGGTTATTGCAGTGCCATCGGCTTATGTAGAAGAGGCATTAGCTCAAGTTCCAGCAGAAAACTGGCAGAATAAAAAAATTGTTTCTGCGGTTAAAGGGATTACACCCACCAAAAACCAATTGTTACACGAATATTTGGCTGAAACCGTACAGTTTCCACTCAACGATTATTTTACTTTATTGGGTCCTTGTCATGCTGAGGAAGTTGCAGCTGAAAAATTATCATATCTCACTTTTTCTGGTATTGATCAAGATAAAGCCAAAGCGATTGCCGCTTGTTTTAAAACAGATTATATAAACACCGTTGTGAATGCTGACGTGGTAGGAGTGCAGTATGCGGCAGTCATGAAAAATATTTATGCTTTAGGTGCGGGGATAGCCCATGGATTAGAGTATGGAGATAATTTCTTAAGCGTTTATATAGCCAATTCGGCTAATGAAATGGGGACTTTTCTAGAAAAAGTAGCTCCTGGAAGTTGTACTGATCACAATTATACCGCTTCTGTTTATTTAGGCGATTTGCTCGTAACATGTTATTCTTTATACAGCAGAAACAGAACTTTTGGTAATATGCTGGGTAAGGGATATTCGGTAAAATCGGCACAATTAGAACTAAATATGTTGCCTGAAGGATATTTTGCAAGTAAATGCGTGTATAAAACAAATCTAACTGTACAAGCTGATATGCCAATTGCAAGTGCCATCTATGATATTTTATGGGAACAGCTACCTGCAGAAGACGGGTTTAAGAAAATTGAAAGTTTTTTGGTTTAGATTTAAACAATTCCTACCTTAAATATGTATTAAATATCTAAATCGTTTAAAGTGCCAGAAACAATCATTAGAAAAGTAAGGGAACAAAGAAACT
The DNA here is from genome assembly GCA_049242025.1 of Sediminibacterium sp. Lineage (GTDB taxonomy): Bacteria > Bacteroidota > Bacteroidia > Chitinophagales > Chitinophagaceae > Sediminibacterium. The sequence continues at coordinate 2,298 of JBMLPQ010000117.1, read as the reverse complement.
ACACCCAAGAATTTGTAGCCAAACAAATGGGTATATCGCAAAATGCGTATAGTAAAATTGAGAATGGCTATACTCAGTTAACAGTAAAACATATTAAGGATCTATCAAAGATTCTAGAAGTTTCTCTGTTGGAATTGTTGCGTGATGATTTAGAAATACATAAGCCCAATAATATACATACCGAAAGTATCAATAAAGAGAATCTGCTGATGTCGATAGCTCATATATCGGAAAAAATTAATGTAAAGCATCCACAAAAACATGATTTTTATCCAGTAATTATGAGTTTATTAAGAACCATTGATACTACCATTGATAATATACATTAATGATTCATTGGTTCGTCTCTAAATAAGTTTGCGGCAATACCATCTGCCATGAATTTTCCATTTGGGGAAAGACATATTCGGTCATTTTGCAGATTGATTAGTCCCTCTTTTATATAGGGTAAAGCATCTAGAAGAATTTCATCAAAAATCAGCTTGCCCGCAATGGCATTGATTTTATTTGCTTGAATACCTTCTATGGTTCTGAGCGCAGTCATGATGTATTCATTAATTTGTTGCGTAAGCGTAAGGTTTTCTAACTCAAAAGGTATGATCCCTTTAGACAATGATTGAATATACAATGCATTGTTACTGATATTCCATTGCCTACTTAATCCGTTAAATGAATGTGCAGAAGGGCCCAAACCTAGATAGTGTTTGCCAGACCAATAGTTCGAATTATGTTTACTTCTTTTACCCGGCAATGAAAAATTAGAAATTTCATATTGTTCAAAGCCTGCCGCATCAATTTTTTCTTGTAAAATTTGAAAATGGTTTGCTTGATGAGCAGCATCAACATCGGGTATTGATTGTTGATTAATTTTATGCGCTAAAGCGGTTTTTGGTTCAACAGTTAATGCATAACAAGAAAGGTGTGTGACACCGCTTGAAATAGCATAATCAATATTTTTAGACCAATCTGCATCGGATAGGCCGGGTATCCCGTAAATTAAGTCAATTGAAATATTTTCAATTCCTGCTTGTTGAGCCAGTTTGATACAATTAAGTGCTTGGTTTGCATTGTGCGCTCTACCCATCCACTGTAAATCTAGATCTCTGAAAGATTGAATACCAATACTCAAGCGATTGATACCTAATTCAACCCATCCATTTAATTGTGCTTCATCAATATCATCGGGATTGGCTTCTAAAGTGACTTCTGCATTGGGCAAAACGGTGAAATTGGACCTTACTTTATTAAATAAAGTTTCTAATTGAGATTGATTCAGTAATGAAGGGGTTCCACCACCCAAATAAACAGTTTCAATAGGGGCCGATAAATACTTGCCTTGTAAGCTGATTTCTTTACCAATGGAATCAATAACTTGATTGATCAATTGGTGATTGGTAGAAAAATGAAAATTGCAATAAGTACAAGCTTTTCTACAAAAAGGGATATGAATATAAATTCCGGCCATTAGCAGTTTAAAAATTAAAATTAGCATTGTTCTGTTAACCTGAACGTTTAATCATGATCAATCAATAATTTTGCGTTGATGCGTACTCGTATTTTATTCACTTTACTTTTTACAATTGGGGTGCATTTGGTTTCTGCGCAGCAGGATAGCAGCTTCTTGCCACCACATCCGTATCTGTCACTGAAAAAGCCAGCTATTTATATGGTGATAGATTATCATCAAAAAGAGTCGAAAGACCTGCTTTTCTACACTTTGGTGACTTTGGTTTTTTTATTGGGCTTTATAAAAACAGCTTTTCCGAAATATTTTCAAAATTTATTTAAACTTTTTTTTCAAACCTCATTAAGACAAAAGCAGACCAAGGAGCAGCTTGCACAAGACAGCTTTGCATCATTATTAATAAATCTTCTTTTCTTACTAACAGCTGGATTATACATCACACTTGTGATACAGTATAACCATTGGTCTACCCTTTATTTTTGGCTATTATACGCTTATGTTACTGTTATTTTAGCCCTTATCTATTTGGGTAAATACCTATTTATTTCATTTGCAGGTTGGGTGTTTAACAATACAAGTTCTGCTTCATCCTATTTGTTTTTGGTATCAGTTGTCAATAGAATCATGGGAGTTATTCTGCTACCGCTCACCATATTATTGGCTTTTGCGTCTACTGAAATTGCTGCTGTTGTAGCTACTATCTCATTCGGCGTTGTAACATTGTTATTTGTTTATCGATATTTTGTATCATTTGGGTTGCTAAGATCTGATCTTCAACTAAATCCTTTTCATTTTTTCCTTTACCTTTGCGCCGTGGAAATTTTACCAATGGC
>JBMLPQ010000116.1:0-8927 GCA_049242025.1 Sediminibacterium sp. | reverse complement strand
GTTCAACAGCTTATTCAATTTTATCAATTATTGCCACATCCCGAGGGAGGCTATTACAAAGAAACATACAGATCATCGGAGCTTATTCCTTTAAATAGTTTACCTGAAAGATTTATTGGTGAACGAAATTTCTCAACTGCCATTTATTTTCTATTGGTAGAAAACGCTTTTTCTGCTTTTCACCGCATTCAATCGGATGAGTGTTGGCATTTTTATACTGGTGACTCAGTTGATATTCATGTATTGCATCCTAATGGAAATTATGAACTAATTAAATTAGGCAACAATATTGGGATAGGAGAGCAATATCAGGCAGTTGTTCCAGCTGGTGCTTGGTTTGCCTCTAAAACAAATGGTAACTACTCATTAGTGGGTTGTACCGTTTCACCTGGGTTCGATTTTGCAGATTTTGAACTTGCTAATGCGCTAGAATTGGCCAGCCTGTTTCCGGCACAGGTTTCGTTAATTAAATCTTTTTGTAGGTCTTAACGATTGAAGTGAATTAGGAAATAGCCACCAATACTAAATAGTAAAATCATCAGTATTGCAGCAATAAGCCATTGTTGGTCTTCTATTTTACGTTTCTTTTTTCTCTTATTGCTTTTTGCAATCTGTTTTTTTAATTGTTGATTGATGGTATTGGTTGTTGCAATAATCTTTTCTCTTGACTTGAATTGTGTTAATCCTTCAAGGGCATCATTCTCGAAATCTGAATCAGACATTTTTTGTTCGATGCTATGCATTTCATCTTCAGAAATATCTTTGTCAAGGTATTTTAACAATTCCTCGTTAGATATTTCATTATTCTTTTTAAATATGTCTTTCCAATTGGTCATTAAAAAGATTGTTTTTTCTCCATGATAATTTTTAAATTCCTTTTCCCATTCTGAATATTACTTTTTACTTGTAATAAGCTAAATCCGGTTAGCGTGCTTATTTGCTGATAACTTTTCTTTTGAAGATAAAATAAAGTTATGCAAGTTTTTTGCTCTTTATTCAGTTCCCCCATTGCTGCTTCTAATAAGTCTAAATTAAGCTCCCTTTCAATATTTTCTTCAATTCCTGATTCTTGCATATCTGATAGAGCAGGAATATTTTCAATAGCAATATATTCTTTCTTGTCTCTTAGTTTCATTAAACAAAAATTGCAGGCTATTTTATACAACCAGCTCTTAGGATATTCAACTGGATATTTCCCTAATTCATTAAGGGCTTTTAAAAAGATTTGTTGCACTGCATCTTTTGCTTCCTCTTCGTTTTTTAGATATTTCATACATACCCCAAGCAATAACATGGTATATCGCTGAAGTAAAATACCCAACCATTCTTTATTTTGGTCAGATTGATACTTCTTTAGAAGTTCATTGTCTGTGATATGTTTAAATGCTTGTTGAATCACTTGTTAAATTAATGCATTTTTGATAAGATGCAAGCTTCGTAAATTTCCATATCTTTCATTAAAAATATTGCATGGCATTTGTTGTAGCAATTGTAGCGATTGTTCCCTTAAGAGCAGAACCATCTCACCAAAGTGAGATGGTTAGTCAACTATTGTTTGGAGAAACTGCCCAAATTTTGGACGGTGGCCAACTTCTACAAACGGGTACATTTACTAAAGTCAAATGTTTACATGATGGCTATGAAGGTTGGTGTCAAAGTGCTCAATTGTCGATTATTCCTGATGAGTTAGTTATGAGGAAATCTAATGCAATTATGCCTGATTACTCCAATAAAATGCAGCTAAACGATTCAGAAATGCAACTGCCATTTGGATGTTCATTATCCATTTTTCAAAACCAAGAACTAAATCTTCCTGGGCTATCATTTAAATATGAAGGCAATGTTTTTAATCCTGGTGACATAGCTTTTGAGCCAAATGTAGTTAAACGAATTGTAGAAAATTTCATGAATACCCCTTATTTGTGGGGAGGTAGATCCTTATACGGAATTGATTGTAGTGGTTTTGCTCAACAGGTATTCGGGTATTTCAATCTTCAGTTGCCAAGGGATGCCTATCAGCAAGCTGAAATGGGAACAGATATAGGATTCCTCGCAGAGGCAAAATGTGGCGATTTAGCCTACTTTGATAATAAAGAAGGTAGAATTACACATGTTGGCATCATGTTAAACGAAAACAGCATCATACACGCATCAGGGAGAGTACGTATTGATTATATCGATCAAGCGGGAATTTTGAATAAACAAACGGGCGAAAGAACCCATCAGTTAAGAATAGTAAAACGCTTAGTTTAATTTAACGCTTTAACTACATTAAATCCATTCCTTTAGCAAAATAGGTAACTGTTCCTGGTAATGCTAACCAAAAGAATTCACGATATACAAATAGGAGTACAATCATCGCTGCAAACCAGAAAAAAAATAGTGCCCAATATTTACCAGTGGATTGTTTTGCTTCCATTATGAGTAATTTTTAGCAAAGATAAGGAGCAAAATCAAATCAGCCGCTAATGAGTATCAGATTGTTCAATTTTTATTGAATCTTTTGATAAATCATTTTTTTTCTTATCAAAAAACAACATTTTAATGCTTAATAAAAGCATCACAACGGCAAATATTTTTTTGACTTTGTCATCTGTTAAGCTCAAAGCTAGTTTGCTTCCTAATAAACCTCCAATAATGAAAGCAATTGCAATTAAAAAGACATAACTGAAATTGATTTGACCTTGCTTATGGTATTGCCAAACCGCTAGTGCAACAACTGGAAGCATTAAAACCCCTAGTGAAGTTCCTTGGGCTTGTTTTTGAGTTAGCCCAAGGAAAAACACCAAAGCAGGTACCATAATAATTCCACCCCCAATTCCCACTAATCCGCTTAAAAAGCCAGCAGCTATGCCTATTAGGATTAATAAAAGCAGGGTAGTGGCGCTCATAATGGTTATTTAACGAATGTTTCTTTATAAAAGGCAATAGCTTCTTCAACAATGGTTAAAGCTTTTGCTTTGTCGCCAAAGTCTTCCACTAAAACCTCTTTTTTCTCTAGTCTTTTGTATTCTTGAAAAAAGTGCCTTAGTTCATCAAAAAAGTGTCTTGGAAGCTCCTCAATATTATTATAATGGTTCACGCCTGGATCAGTTGCTGCAACCGCAATGATTTTGTCATCTGGCTCGCCTCCATCAATCATCTGCATTACACCAATCACTTTTGCTTCCATCAAGGTTAATGGCTGAACTGGTAATGAAGTAATTACTAAAATATCTAAAGGGTCTTTATCTCCACCATAAGTTTGTGGAATAAAACCATAGTTAATTGGGTAATAAAAAGAGGAGAATATAACCCGATCTAGTTTTAATAAACCACTGGGTTTGTCAATTTCATATTTACATCTAGATCCTTGCGGAATTTCAATAACAGCATTAACAATGCGAGGTGCATTTTCTCCAAAATGTACTCCATGCCATGGGTGTAAAACAGTTAGTTGATTCATCTTTACAATATTTTATTGATTGGTTTGTTTAAAATCTACTTGCCATAGATTTCCTTTTTTTAGAATAAATGTTTGCTTTGTGGTTGTATCCAATGAAGTGCTATGAGAAATGATTACCGTACTATCATTTGGTTCGGCAACTTCTTTAATATTGATAGAAGCTAATCTTAACTCTTGTCTCCCTTCCTTGTCTTTTTCCCTATAGTTTGATTCAACTTGCAACAATAAGGTTTTATTTTTTTCATCAGCAATCATATAAAATGAAGCTTTGGCAAAATCTCCTTTGAGGCAGGCATCTATAAATTCTCTTCCAGCATCAAGTCCATTCTCTGCTGGTAAATAATCTTTTGCTGGGCTACTACAAGAATAAAAACCAAGTACCAATAAACTCATCAAAACGGTCATCAATTTCATATAAGCTAAGTTAGTTAATTATGCTGGTTATGAATAATTAAGCATTATAATGCTAAATAATAAGGGGCCAATAATTGGTTAAACGCTGCACTATAGTTATTTCCTTCTTTGATAGTGATAGAGTCGAAACTATTAGGGACTGCTTTTTTTTGCATTAAAAACATTATTCTAAAAAAGGAATGGGAAGTACTTTGTTTTACCGCAGTTTCTTTGATGCAGAAAAGCCCCATTTTTTCAGCAATGGTTCTCCACTCTTCAGCTCTGTTCCAAGGTAGCAGAATAGCTGCATTTCCTGTATCTGCTAATAGTTTAGAAATACAACTTGCCAATTCTTTTAAACTTAGGCTGTCGCTATGCATGGCTAAATTTCTTTCCTGTGTTTGACTTTTTAATTGGTTTTCAAAAAATGGCGGATTTGATATAATTAAGTCGTAAGATTTGTTCTGTTCTTTCGTAAAATAAAGAATAGACATTTGGTGTACTTGCAACTGATTATTCCATGGACTATTGTAAAAATTAGCCGCTGCTTGCTCTGCAGCTTGTTCATTGATCTCTACTGCGTCAATTTTTGCCCTACTAGTTTGAGCCAACATTAATGAGAGTAAACCAGTACCTGTCCCAATATCTAGGATATTTTTTAAATCAAATATTTCTATTTGTTTAGCAACCCATGCTCCAAATAAACAAGCATCGGTGCACACTTTCATGGCCGTTTTATCTTGATGAACAGTAAATTCCTTAAACTTGAAAAAGCTATTACGCATGCACTTGATTGCTAAAGTTTATTCCGAAATTCCTTCTAAAGCAAGCAAGAATGCAAAGTTGAGTGCCGTCTCTTTTAAGTAATCAAATCTGCCCGATGCTCCTCCATGCCCATAATCCATATTGGTTTTCAGTAATAAAACATTCTGATCGGTTTTCATTGTTCTAAGTCTTGCTACCCACTTTGCTGGTTCAAAATATTGAACCTGGCTATCGTGTAAACCAGTTGTAACTAAAAGATGTGGATAGTTTTTCTTTTGAACATTTTCATAAGGCGAGTAACTTTTTTGATAGTCATAATAAACCTTTTCTTTTGGATTTCCCCATTCGTCAAATTCGTTGGTGGTTAAAGGGATACTTTCATCGAGCATAGTGTTAACAACATCTACGAAGGGTACTTCAGCAATGACTCCTTTCCAAAGTTCAGGCGCCATATTGACAACTGCACCCATTAATAATCCTCCTGCACTTCCTCCATTTGCGTATAAATGAGCTTTGCTGGTGTATTGATTTTTTACCAAGAATTCACCACAATTAATGAAGTCGGTGAATGAGTTTTTCTTCTTTAATAATTTCCCATCTTCATACCATTGTCTGCCCAAATCTTCCCCACCTCTAATATGCGCTAATGCATAAACAAATCCTCTGTTGAGTAGGCTGAGTGTAGTACTACTGAAATCGGCATCAGTACTATATCCATATGAACCATAAGCATACAATAATAGGGGAGCAGAGCCATCTTTTTTAAAGCCCTTCTTATATACCAGCGAAATCGGAATTTTAGTTCCATCATTTGCAATTGCATAAATACGTTCTGTAGTATAATCTTTTGAATTATATCCCCCAACTACTTCTTGTTGCTTTTTAAGTGTTTTGGATTTAGTAGACAAATCATAATCGAATACTGAAAAAGGAGTAGTTAATGATGTGTACGTATAACGCAATGAAGTACTATTAAATTCTGGATTCGAACCTAAATTAGCAGAATAGGCAGGCTCATCAAATTGGATATAATGTTCAGCAGGCCCACTATTTTGTTTAATCCTGAGCTGAATTAGTCCATTTTTTCTTTCTGTAATAACAGTATAATCTTTAAATGCTTCTATGTTTTGTACAAGTACATCTGGTCTATGAGAAATCAGTTCTTTCCAATTAGTGTGGTCGGTTTTATCTAAAGGACATTCCATTACTTTAAAGTTCAAAGCATTTTCATTGGTTCTAATAAGGAACTTATCATTTAATGCTACTACATCATATAGTACGTTCTTTATTCGGGGCTGAAATGATTGGAAAGCAGATTCAGGCTCATCTGCATTAATGTAAAATTGTTCAGATGAAAGCGTTGCTTGTGAACTGATAAAAATATAGCGTCCATTTTTAGATTTGCTCACTCCAATATAGTTACTATTGTCTTTTTCTTGATATACCATTACATCCTTTTGGCCACCCTGAATTTGATGACGCATTATTTTTTCGGAAAGTAAAGTGACAGGATGATTTAATGTGTAAAAAATAGTGTTGTTGTCGTTTGCCCAAACACCGTATCCATTGGTTCCTTCAATATGATCGGGTAGAATTTCTCCGGTAGCAATATTTTTTATTTTCAAGGTATACTGTCTTCTAGATAATTCATCTATTCCAAAAACCAAGAGGTTATTATTCGGGCTTACACTCATGCCTGTAACATTGTAATAAGCTTTACCCTCTGCCATTTTATCTACGTCTAATAAAATTTCTTCTTTTGCAGTTAAACTGCCTTTCTTTCTACAATATTTATAATACTGTTTGCCTTCCTCTGCTCTGGTATAATAGAAATAACCATTTTTATAGACCGGCACTGATTCATCTTTTTCTTTAATCCTCGCTTTCATTTCATTAAATAGCTTGGTTTGCAGCTCTTTTGTGCCTGCCATCATTTTTTCAGTATAATCATTTTCTGCCTTTAGGTAGTTAACAACTTCAGTACTATCAGGTCCTTTTTTAAAATAGTCTATCATCCAATAATAAGGGTCAGGAACTGTATCTCCATGTAATACCCTAATATGTTCTTTTTGTATTGCAACAGGTGCTTTTTCAACTGGCCAACTATATGCTTCTTTTTTCATATTCGTACTTTCTGAACAACTGGTTATCATTAAAATAATAACACAAACCTGGATGATTGTTTTCATAAATGGTTCATTTTCACATGGAAAATAATTAAAATCAATCAGAAAACCACATGAAAAACTATTCTTAATTAGCCCATCTAATAATCATATTTCAAATGGATAATTAAAACGGGATATATTTAAACCAAAAGTCCCGGCTTGCTTTGTTGCAACCGGGACTCTTTTATTTTAATAAAAACTAAGAAAGTTTTTATTCATGTTTATTTGTCTGCACTTAAACTAGCACTTAGATATTCTGAGTTTAAACGAGCAATATTCGTTAATGAAATTTCTTTAGGACAGGTAGCTTCGCAAGCACCTGTATTGGTACATGCACCAAAGCCTTCCTTATCCATTTGAGCCACCATATTCATTACACGGGATTTACGCTCAGGTTCTCCTTGTGGTAATAAAGCCAAATGACTTACTTTGGCACTTAAGAAAAGCATTGCGGAACTGTTTTTACAAGCTGCAACACAGGCGCCGCATCCAATACACATTGCTGCTGCAAAGCTATTGTCTGCGTTATCTTTATTAATTGGTAATGCATTACCATCAACCGCATTACCTGTATTTACACTGATGTACCCACCCGCTTGAATGATTCTGTCAAAAGAAGTTCTGTCTACTGTTAAGTCTTTAATTACTGGGAATGCATTGGCTCTCCAAGGTTCTACCACAATGGTATCTCCATCTTTAAACGCACGCATATGCAATTGACAAGTAGTGTTGGCTTGCCATGGTCCATGTGGCTTTCCGTTGATATACATAGAACACATTCCGCAGATACCTTCTCTACAATCATGGTCAAACGCAACAGGTTCTTCCCCTTCAACAATTAGCTGTTCGTTTAACACATCAAACATTTCCAAGAAACTCATTTCAGAGGAAATATTTTTTACTTGATATGTTTTAAAATCTCCTTTGGTATTGGTATTTTTTTGTCTCCAAACTTTTAGGTTCAGATTCATATGATAATGTTCCATTTTGTAAAATTAATTCAGTTAAACAATGCTTTTTAAAGAACTCCTATTTGTAGTTACGTTGGGTTGGTTTAATTACTTCGTAGTTTAATGCTTCTTTGTGTAATTCCCATTGATGCTCTCCTTTTAATTCCCAAGCAGAAACATACATATGACCAGCATCGTCTCTTAAGGCTTCACCTTCTGGAGTTTGATACTCTTCTCTAAAATGTCCGCCGCAACTTTCTTCGCGAGCTAAAGCATCTACGCACATTAATTCACCTAATTCAATAAAGTCTGCAACACGGTTTGCTTTATCTAATTCGGTATTCATTTCGTTTACTTCTCCAGGAATTCTAACATCGCTCCAAAACTCTTTCTTTAATGCTTGAATATCTCTAATGGCTTGTTCTAATCCTTCTTTGTTTCTAGCCATTCCACATTTATCCCACATGATTTTACCTAGACGCTTATGAAAACTTTCAACTGATTGCTTTCCTTCGATATTCATCAGTTGATTGATCCGATCACTTACACTTTTTTCTGCTTCTTCAAATGCAGGGTGTGAAGTTTCGATTGCTTTGCTATAAATTTCGTCGGCTAAGTTGTTTCCAAGGGTATAAGGGATTACAAAATATCCATCAGCCAAACCCTGCATTAATGCAGAAGCCCCTAAACGGTTGGCGCCGTGATCACTAAAGTTTGCTTCACCCAATGCATACAAGCCGGGAACGGTTGTTTGTAGTTCATAGTCTACCCATAAACCACCCATGGTATAGTGAACTGCTGGGTAAATACGCATTGGTACCTCGTATGGATTTTCACCAGTAATCTTTTCGTACATATCGAAGAGGTTACCATATTTGGCTTTTACCACTTCTTTACCCATTGCAATAATCTCTTCTTCTGAAACATTACTTCTACCTTGCTTACCTGCTTCAATTTTACCATATCTCAAAATAGCGTCTGCATAATCCAAATAAACAGCTTGTTTGCTGCTACCTACTCCGTATCCTGCATCGCAACGCTCTTTAGCAGCTCTTGAAGCAACGTCTCTTGGTACTAGGTTACCAAAAGCCGGGTATCTTCTCTCTAAATAATAATCTCTTTCTTCTTCAGGAATATCTGTTGCTTTTCTGGTATCGTTTTGTTTTTTAGGAACCCAAATTCTACCATCATTTCTTAATGATTCAG
>JBMLPQ010000115.1:0-10671 GCA_049242025.1 Sediminibacterium sp. | reverse complement strand
GGAGCTTGACCAGTATTGGCTTGTATAACACAACCCATCAACACTTCATTTACTAAAGCACCATCTATTCCTGCTTTTGCTATAGCACCTTTAATGGCAACAGCACCTAATTGAGTGGCAGAAAAATCTTTCAAACTACCTCCAAAACTTCCTAGTGGAGTTCTAACAGCAGAGACAATGTAAACAACTTTAGTAGACATAGTAAATGATTTTGAAGCGCAAAGTTAATAATTTAACTAACACACGTTAGTTAAATTATTGTTCAATCAATTGAATTCCAGTTTGGGTAAAAGCAATCTTTTTTTGCTTATATAAGTTTCCCGTAGTCATTTTGAAAGCTTTCTTACTCATTCCAAAAAAAGAATAGATATCAGTGGGATCAGACTTGTCGTTGTACGGGAGATAGCCATTATTTTCTTGGAGAAGACGTAGAATTTTGGCTGTTTCATCTTCCACTTTTGCATATCCTGGTTTACCTAAAACCAAATCAATTTTATTATCGGGCCTAATTTTTTTGATAAAGCCTTTTACTTTATCTCCAATTTCAAGTGGTTGAAACACTTCATTACCATGTAAAATGCCAATATGCTTATTATTGATGATCATTACATATCCAAGCTCCGAAGTACGATAAACCAATAAGTCTACTTGCTCCATTTCTTTAACCGATAACTCTTCATTTCGCATCAGATTCTCTACTTTTTCAGTAGCAGCTACCCGGCCGGTCATTTCATCTATATACAGCATCACTAAATATTCGCCACCCAGCCTCATACCTGAAACCTGCTTAGAAGCAGGCACAAATAAATCTTTCATGAGTCCCCAATCTAAAAAAGCGCCTTGCTTTGTTACAGAAACTACTTTCATTTTGGCAATTTCCCCTACTGTAGCTTTAGGTTTTTGGGTAGTTGCAATTAATCGATTATCTGAATCGTGGTAAACAAATACTTCAATTTCATCATCAATTCTCAGTTGATCGGGTGCAAATCTTTTGGGCAAAAGAATCCCCTCTCCTCCATCTTCAAGATAAAATCCAAACTCTACTTTTCTATTCACTCGCAATGTATTGTATTGCCCCACTTTAACTGGTTCCATAATTCAAATTTAGAATAATTCTGTTTGTGCAGTGTCAGCAGGAGGTCTTACTTCCCATTCCATTTCAATACTCTTATTAAAGTCGGTCAATTTAGCCCCAACAGCTTTCCATCCCATTACCTCTACCATATTGGCCACTTTAAACTTGGCTTTTCTGATTTGTTGCCCCTTGCCAGTTTGTACCACCAAAATAGGCTCTTGTTCTGTGGTAACTGCTTCTAATCGGTTATCCTTGCCTTCTTTAATAAAAACAAACTGAGTTTTTAAAGTAGTTGTTTCAATTTTAAACCTTTTGATATTGTATTGCCCTTTATCTGCATCTAAATAAACTGCAGTGATGGTTTTTGAAGGATTAAATTGCTCAACCAAAGCTATTTTCTCTGGCTCAAATCTCTGTGTAATTTCAGTATCTGTTAACTCGTAAGAACCATCATGGTAAATTACAATGATTTTTTCATCTTCAAACATTCCAAGGTATTGGCCTTTCTCATCGGTATTTAACCTTCCAAATTTATCATCAAACCATAGTTTTCTACCTGCTAATGTACTCTTGCCCGCCTCTTTTAATTTTACCGTTTTAATAGGATATTTAGTGACTTGATTCCCCATACTGCTTCTGCCTTTGATTTCTAACTCTTCAAAATAAAAATCAAGTTCCTTTATACGAGCAGTACAATTCGGGCTCAAAACTATTTTCAAGGTTTCGGCTTCTCCATTTGGATTCGCAGTTAAATAATGTACTTTACTTTTTTCGGAACCCTTCGTTAAATCGTATTCTTTTTCTCTTGTTACGCCAGTTACATTAAAACGTTTAGCATAACTAACTCCCGACTTACCATCTAAGTAAATCATATTATAAGTAGTTCGCTCATCATTCTTTTCAAAAATGGCAGCATGTATGATGTCTTTCCCAATAAAAGTTTTATCAGACACTTTAACCACTTTCATGACACCTGCTTTGGTAAATGCGATGATATCATCATAATCGGAACACTCACATAAAAATTCATCCTTTTTGAGTCCGGTTCCTATAAAACCTTCTGCCCGATTGATGTACAATTTGGTATTGGCTATTGCAACCTGTTTTACCTGAATTGTATCAAACTCTTTTATTTCGGTTTTCCGTTCCCGACCTTTTCCAAATTTTTTCAATAAATTATCGAAGTAAGCAACTGCATAATCAGTCAAATGTTCCAAATGGTGGTTCACTTCTTGAATATCAGATTCTATGCCTTTAATTTGTTGATTCAGTTCATTAATATCTAAACGATAAATTCTCCTAACAGGCTTCTCGGTTAACTTTAAAATATCTTCTCTTTCAATTGCTCTTTTCAACTTCTTTTTAAATGGAGTAAATCCTTTATCAATTGCTTCAATAACGTACTCCCAAGTTTCATGTTTTTGCTCTAGTTCCTTATATATCTTTTCTTCAAAAAATATTTTTTCTAAAGAAGTATAATGCCATTTGTCTTCTAGCTCACTAAGTCTTATTTCTAATTCACGTTGTAATAAATTTTTCGTGTTATCAACAGAGCTTCTCAATAACTCTTGTACACCCATGAACCTGGGTTTATTATTTTCGATAACACAGGCATTAGGAGAAATACTTACCTCACAATCGGTAAATGCATACAATGCATCGATGGTAATATCAGGTGAAATGCCAGCTGCTAAGTCAATATGAATTTCAACTTCTTTAGCAGTAACATCGGTAACTTTTTTGATCTTGATTTTACCCTGTTCATTTGCTTTAGTAATACTTTCCATCAGCTGAGTGGTTGTAACACCATAAGGCACATCTCTTATTACCAAAGTCTTCTTATCTAACTCTTCAACATGCGCCCTTACTCTTACTTTGCCGCCTCGTTTACCCTCATTATAACCTGATATATCAATCATTCCCCCAGTTTGGAAATCGGGGTATAACTCAAATTTCTTTCCTCTTAAATACTTAATAGAAGCATCAATTAGTTCACAAAAATTATGAGGCAAAATTTTTGTTGATAAACCAACCGCAATTCCATCTGCTCCTTGTGCCAATAGCAAAGGAAACTTCATGGGTAGGTTAACAGGCTCATTTTTACGCCCATCATAGCTTAACTGCCACTCGGTTGTTTTTGCATTGAATGCAACTTCAAGTGCAAACTTGGACAATCTAGCTTCAATATAACGAGAAGCAGCAGCAGAGTCCCCGGTTCTAACATCGCCCCAGTTTCCTTGGGTTTCAATTAACAAATCCTTTTGCCCAAGATTAACCAATGCGTCGCCAATACTAGCATCACCATGTGGATGGTATTGCATGCTTTGACCAATTATATTAGCTACTTTGTTGAATCTTCCATCATCCATTTCTTTCATGGAATGAAGAATCCTTCTTTGCACTGGCTTTAAGCCATCTTCTAGTGCTGGCACAGCTCTTTCAAGTATTACATAAGATGCATACTCTAGAAACCAGTTTTTATACTGCCCCTGAACTCCGGTTTCATTTTCAAAAACCCTTCTATCAATATTCTCTTTAGCCATTCTTTTTACTTAATTCTACTTTATGCAATTGCCAATTGTACCGTTAAATCTTTCCATCCCTTAGAAAGTTCTCCATTAATATTTAATACTCCTTGATCTGCCAATTCTCTTAATCGCCAAACCAAAAATGCATCCCCAGTTTGTACAGGCATTTTACTAAGAGCCGATGAAACAACTTTACTTAATTTCTGAGCATCTTTTGTAATATGCGTCAGTAAAGACTTATCAAAAAAGCTTACTTCTTTACCTGAAATTTTTTTCCCCCCTTCTAAAAAACGAACCATTGCATTTTCTGCACATATTTTTTTCCATTCATCAGGATCCAACTCAAATTCACTAAGTGTGATAGGTCTTGCTAACTTCTTAGCTTTTAAAAACTCTCGTGGTTGAATTTCGTGCAGATGGGTCGGATAAAAAATACTTCCCTTCTCATTAAAAAAAGGCAGGTTATTCAAATATAAAACCTGAATCCTTCCTGCAAATGCAGATAACTGGCTCATGAGCCAATAATATCCAGCAACATCATGCGCATTTTGCCCCATCCATATCCAAGCTTCTTCCGCTTCATTTTGGGTTAAGGCATTGGCTAATTGATGAACAGTTAATTTATCATCTACAATATCTAGCTGGTTTTCGTAAGGAGAAAACGCAAGAACCGTTTTCCACCAATCGCGGCGCTGCTGGTATCCTTCGGTTTCGTAAATTTTTTCAACTGGTCCTACAGCGAAGTCATCTTTAATCTCCAATATTTCTCCTTGCAATAACTCGTCCATTTCCATGGCAGTCTGCAAAGCTTTAACATTAGCAGTTTCAAAAACAATATGAATCATCTATTCTTTTTTTAATCTATTAAATCAAGTTCAACCCGAAGGTTATTAATTATAAAATCTTGTCTCTCCATGGTATTTTTTCCCATATAGTAACCAAGGAATTCTTGGATATGGTCTCCCTGTTCAAGAATAACTGGCTGCAATCGAATATCCCTACCAATAAATCGACCAAATTCTTCTGGCGAAATTTCTCCCAAGCCCTTAAATCGGGTAATTTCAGGCTTATTCCCCAATTTTTTTGTTGCAGCCTGCTTCTCTGTTTCATCGTAACAGTAGATCGTTTCTTGTTTATTTCTCACCCTGAAAAGTGGCGTTTCTAAAATGTATACATGCCCTTTTTTAACAAGGTCTGGAAAGAATTGCAAAAAGAACGTCATCAATAACAAACGAATATGCATACCATCTACATCGGCATCTGTAGCAATTACAATATTGTTATAGCGAAGACCTTCTAATCCATCTTCAATATTTAATGCATGTTGCAATAAATTAAACTCTTCGTTTTGGTAAACCACTTTTTTAGTTTCACCAAATGAATTTAAAGGCTTACCCCTTAAACTAAACACAGCCTGTGTATCTACATTTCTGCTCTTTGTAATACTTCCACTTGCACTATCCCCTTCGGTGATAAAAATGGTTGTATCCTTTTGGGTTGCAATAAAAGCTTCCTTATTTTTTGCAGGAAGTTCATCGTTTAAATGCACCCTACAATCACGTAATTTCTTATTGTGCAAATTGGCTTTCTTGGCTCTTTCATTGGCCAACTTTTTAATACCCGCTAATTCTTTACGTTCTCTTTCGTTCTGCTCGATTCGTTTTTTTAAGGCATCTGCAGTGGCAGGATTTCGGTGTAAGAAGTTATCGAGTTGCTTTGCCAAAAAGTCTAAAACAAAAGACTTCATACTTTGTCCACCTTCAGCAATATTTTGAGATCCTAACTTAGTTTTTGTTTGGCTCTCAAAAACTGGTTCTTGAACCCGAACAGATACAGCAGCAACAATACTGGTTCTAATATCGGATGCATCGTAATCCTTTTTAAAATAATCTCTAATTACTTTAACATAGGCTTCTCTAAATGCTTGCTGGTGGGTCCCCCCTTGGGTAGTGTATTGACCATTTACAAAAGAAAAAATATCTTCTCCATAATCGTTGTTATGAGATAGGGCAATTTCGATATCGTCTCCTTTTAGATGAATGATCGGATATCTTAATTCATCAGGATTTGTTTTGCGCTGCAATAAATCTAATAACCCATTTTTACTCACATACTTTTTACCATTAAAATGCATGGCAAGGCCAGCATTTAAATAACAGTAATTCCAAAGCTGATTATCTAAGTACTCATGAATAAAATGAAAATTTCTAAAAACAGTATCATCCGGAGTAAATACTACCAAAGTACCATTAGGTTCATCGGTTTTTATTTCTTTATGGTCTTTAACCAATTCCCCTTTTTCAAACTCAGCTGTTTTGCATTTACCCTCTCTAAATGAAGTGACTAAAAAATGGCTACTCAAAGCATTGACCGCCTTGGTACCCACTCCATTTAAACCAACACTTTTTTGAAAAGCTTTACTATCGTATTTAGCACCAGTATTAATTTTACTAACTACATCAATTACTTTACCTAAAGGAATACCACGTCCATAATCTCTTACAGAAACTGTTTTACCTTCAATGGTAAGTTCAACTTGCTTACCGTGACCCATGGTGTATTCATCAATACAGTTATCAATAACTTCTTTAATGAGTACGTAAATTCCATCGTCTGCAGCTGAACCATCCCCTAATTTTCCAATATACATTCCTGGGCGTAACCGAATATGTTCTTTCCAGTCTAATGACCGGATAGAGTCTTCATCGTACCTGACCAAATTCTTATCTTCTGCCATATTTCCTTTTTAAAATCCTTTTTGCTTACGGCAAATCTAAGTCCCTCAAATCTCAGCCCAATTTTACTTTTCTACAAATGCCAATTATATGTGGATAAATAGCTGTTTTTGGTGGATTTTATATGCCGAATAGTACCTTTACTCCAATGAATAGCCCTTTTTTCCCTCAAACCGACCTCCAACAAATTGCAGCATTTGCAATTGAACACCAGGATGAAAATGACCAGTTTGCCACATTTATCAAGGAATTTAATGACGAAGCCATAGATGCCAAGGTAAAAGAGTTGGATGCATTAATTAGCCCAACCATCTCTTGTACGGATTGTGGAAACTGCTGTAAAAGTTTAATGGTTTGTTTAAATGAAGCGGAAGCGGATCATTTATCGAGCCATTTAAAAATGGACCGACCAAGTTTTGACCATAAATATTTAGAGAAAGGCAGTAATGGAATGATGATTATGAATCAAATGCCTTGCCATTTTTTACAAGATAATAAATGCACCGTTTACGAATATCGTTTTGAAGGATGTAAAGAATTTCCTGCGCTACATTTACCCCATTTTAAAAGACGGGTATTTACCACTTTTATGCATTACGATAGATGCCCCATTATTTTTAATGTGGTAGAAGAACTAAAAAAAGAAATGAATTTTAAGCAAGAAAAAGGTTAATTAAATTTTTTATCATGTCTGTATTATTTGGCGTTGACGTATTGCTACAATCAGATTCAGTTTCATGGAAAAACCATCGCATTGGAATGATCACTAATGAGGCAGCCACTACGAAATCAATGGAACCCTCTAGATTAGCATTACAAAAAGCAGGATTTAATTTAACCAAACTATTTTCACCCGAACATGGAATTTCCGCAACAGGCGCAGATGGAGCACCTATGCTAAACGGGGTTGACGAATTAACGGATTTACCCATTATTAGTTTGTATGGTCAAAAATTAACCCCCACTGAAGAAGACTTAGCAGATATTGAAATACTCTTATTTGATGTACCCGATGTAGGAGTTCGTTTTTATACGTATTTATGGACCTTGAGTTATCTTTTAGAAACCTCGGCCACTCATTCTATTCAATTGGTGGTACTCGATCGTCCCAATCCTATTTCTGGAAATTTTGAACTATGCGAAGGTCCTTGGCTCAATGATGCTAGTTCCTCTTTTATAGGAAGATGGCCTATGCCCATCAGACATGGATGCACTTTAGGTGAATTGGCACAATACTATAATTCAGAAAGGAATATAAATGCTCCTCTTCAAATTATAGCATGTCAACATTGGGAAAGAGCTATGTTTCAGGTGGATTGGAAGATTCCTTTTGTGCCAACCTCTCCAGCCATCCAATATGCTTCTACAACCATATTGTACCCGGGATTATGTTTTTTAGAAGCTACCAATTTATCAGAGGGACGATCCACTAATTTTTCCTTTGAATCGGTAGCAGCGCCATGGTTAAATGCGGCCGCACTTGCTGAACAAATAAAATTATTTATGGATGATGAATTAGCCTGCAAGCTTATTCAATTTATACCACAACATAGCAAATTTGCTGGGGAGGAATGTAATGGAGTTCATTTTATTGTAAAAGATCCCAATCAATTTAAACCAGTATTTTTTGGGCTATTGTTGATCAAACTCATTAAGGAATTACATCCAAATGAATTTAAATGGGCACCCTATAAAACCTATGTTAATCCTGGCGGCATTCATCATTTAGATAAACTTTCAGGAATGCAAGATTCAGAAGCACTCTTTGAATTACCCATGCATTCATTTATTCATCAATGCACCAAACAAACTAGTGTTAAAGAATGGGCATCAATGGTAAAAACGTATCTGATTTATTAATTTTTTTGGAGCAATCCCCTTACCACCACACTTGCAGCCATACAACCAAAAATGGCGGGCATATAAGACATGGTTCCAATGATTGACTTTTTAGGGTAAGCTTTTTCAGTTTCAATAATTTTAGATTGGTCTACTTTTTCGGCACTAAATACAACTGTCAACCCCTTATAGATACCCAAGCCATGTAATTTTTTTCTTACATAGCTGGCCAAATTACATTGATAAGTTTTCGAAATATCAGTAATTACTACTTGAGATGGATCTAGTTTACCGCCAGCTCCTAATGAACTCACAATAGGAATTTTTCGGTCTAGGCAACCCTTTATAAAAAACACTTTGGGAGACAATGTATCAATACAATCTACTGCATAATCATATGGCGCTTCATCCAATAATGCTTGGGTAAGTTCATCTTTAATATAAATTGACTTAACAATGATATCTAGCTGAGGATTAATATCTTTTAATCGTTCTGCCATTACTTCAGACTTCAATTTACCTGCAGTTGAATGCAATGCTGGAATTTGGCGATTGGCATTACTTAAATCTACTGTGTCTGCATCAACAATGGTAATTTTTCCGACCCCTGAGCGCACAATCATTTCGGCGCAAATACCTCCTACACCTCCAAGACCTACTACCAATACATGTTTGTTCATTAATGATTGAATAGGTTCATCACCTAAAAGCAATTGAGTTCGGCTCATCCAATAGGGAATCATATACTAATAAAATTATTCTGTTAAAAAGGAATTGATTTAACTTGTTCTAGTTTACGCAAAAATGAATGTATGAAAGCATATATAAAAATCTTTTTGTTCTTATTGGCACTTAATAATTACGGAATTGCCTCGGGTCAATCTAATGAAGTAATTGAAATGCTATCAGAAGGAAAAAAAATAAGTCTTAGAGGATTAAGCGTAGTTTCTAATCAAATTATATGGGTAAGCGGCAGTGGGGGCACGGTAGGAAAATCAATGGATGGGGGTAAAACATTCAATTGGATAGTTGTTCCAGGATTTGAAAAAAGAGATTTTAGAGACATAGAAGCATACGATGATCAAAAAGCAATTATTATGGCTGTTGCAGAACCAGCAGTCATTTTAAAAACGGTGAATGGTGGCAAAGATTGGTATAAAGTTTTTGAAGACAGCACTAAAGGAATGTTTTTAGACGCAATGCATGCTGTTGGTAAAAACGTTCAAGTAATTGGTGATCCAATAAATGGCAAAGCATTTTTTGCAATGAGTACTAATGAAGGCGAAACTTGGCAGACCAATCCAATAGATGGGATAGTATTAAATGAAGGTGAAGCATTCTTTGCATCCAGTGGTACCAATTTACAAATAAGCGAATCCAAAACTAATTTTAAGGGCGGAACCCTAATGGTAACAGGTGGCAAAGTCTCTCGGTTACTCAATGCAAGAGACCAGCGGGATCAATATCCATTGCCCCTTTTACAAGGTAAAGAGTCTACCGGGGCCAACTCAATTGCCATTAGTCCATCAGGCAAAAATGCCTTTATTGTGGGAGGAGATTTTGCAAAAGATACTTTAAGATCTGGCAACGCTATAGCAGTTCAATTAGAACCGAGTATTCAATTTAATCAACCACAAACACCACCCTTTGGATATCGATCTTGTGTTATTTACTTAACCAACAAAACCTTGGTAGCATGTGGCACATCAGGAGTTGATATTTCCAAAGACGGTGGCATTAACTGGGAAAATATTTCGAAAAAAAGTTTCCATGTAGTCCAAAAAGCTAAAAAAGGGAATGCCATTTATTTAGCAGGTGGTGGTGGTAGAATTGCAAAACTAGTGTTGGATCGTTAAGCAAATCAAATTATTCAAAAACTTTATTTGCCTGCAGGCTTCAATAATTCCTGAAACTTTTCTACCATTTTATAAGTTGCCGGGCAGTAACTAATATTTTGTTGGTGTACATGAATGTATTCAACCATTTTCTTCTTCTTCAAATGCGGGAACCCTGCGCAATCATCTGGTCTTACTTCATAAATACTGCACATATTGGTAGTCAAGTTTAAAAACTGACAAGGCTGTTTTTTATTCATCCAATCGCCATCTCCTTCTTCAAAATAGAGCCATTTCTCTTTGAATTCCGCTACAGACATATCTACATGTGCTGCAATCCTTTTCAAATCTTTTGCTGTAAAAGTAGGGCTCATCGTTTTGCAGCAATTGGCACAACTTAAACAGTCTACTTCTTTCCAAACTTCGGCATCAATTTTTTCGGCCATTTTATCTAGGCCCTTAGGAGGATTTTTTTCAAGTTTACCTAAAAACTTTTTCATGCCCTTAGCATGATGATGAACTTTTTGTTTGAATGATCGAAGATTAACTTGCATAAAACTGCCGTACTTTTAAAATAGACTAAAAGCGAATATAATCATATAGCTGTTATCTTTATCAATCATGTGGAATGCATATAAAAAAGGATTTAAAGCTTATTT
>JBMLPQ010000114.1:1204-3230 GCA_049242025.1 Sediminibacterium sp. | reverse complement strand
TTCCAAGCTTTGTTGCCCCAAACACCGTGGTCGCAATACGCTGCAGTAGCTTGGGTGTCTAACAAATTCATAGGCACTTGCATAAACTGCGTTGTAGCTCCCCCGTGTAAAAAAAGGATTTCATAGGAGTCGTCTAATTCCATCAATTGCTTAACCGAATCTTTGGCTTCCTGTAAAATTTCTTGAAACCAATTGGTTCTATGACCAATTTCTAACAAAGACAAGCCAGTATTATTATAATTCAACACAGCTTCGGCCGCTTGAGTTAAAACAGGCTGAGGTAAAATAGAAGGACCAGAATTAAAATTATGCAGCTTCATATACAAAATCTAAAGCACAAAGTAAACCGATTATCTTTACATAATGCAACTCCCATCAACCTTATTAGAAAATGCGGTAGCACAATTTTCTAAGCTGCCCGGCATAGGAAAGAAAACAGCATTAAGACTGGTGCTACACTTATTAAAACAAGACATTAACGATGTAGCATTGTTTGGAGACACGATTGCAAAAATGAGAAGGGACATACAATTTTGTAAGCGATGCAACAATATCAGCGATGGAGAAATTTGTTCCATTTGCGCCAATACCATGCGCAACCAGCAAATCATTTGTGTAGTCGAAAATATACGAGATGTAATTGCCATAGAAAGTACCCAGCAATTCAATGGAACCTATCATGTGTTAGGGGGGATTATATCGCCCTTGGATGGAATAGGCCCCGATCAGTTGAGCATTGAGCTACTCGTGAACCGAATTACGAATGAACAGGTAGACGAACTGGTATTTGCGCTAAGCCCCAATATACAGGGCGATACGACTATCTATTTTATACAGAAAAAGATTGCCCATTTAAAATGCAAAGTCACTACCATTGCACGTGGCATAGCATTTGGGGGAGAGTTAGAATATGCAGATGAAATGACATTGGCCCGAAGTATAGCCAATCGATTACCCGTTCAGCAGTACGTACAGTAAGTTTTGAAAGCCAAATGCAAACAAAATACTAACTTCGTTGTTTAAACATTAAAATAGCGTCAACATGAAAAAATGGACAAAAATCATATTAACCTTGGTCTTGGTAGGTGCAGTTACCGGGGGGATCATCGTTTATAGAATCTTTACCAAACCGCATAGAGACGTAACCACTGAAAAAGCCATTGCCATTAAAGCGCAACAATTGTTTGAAGCGTTTAAAAATAATGAAGCAGCAGCCAATGCGCAATACTTAGACAAAGCCATTGAAATTGAAGGCGAAGTATTAGACCAAAGCACCAATCAAGATGGACAATCGGTCGTGAATTTTAAAACAGACGATGCATTTTTTGTAATCAATTGTACGTTTAAAACCAACCCAGGCGAGCTAAAACCCGGCAGTACCATCCGTTTCAAAGGAATCTGTACAGGCTATATACCAGACGCCAATGTGGTGATTAACGAAGGTGTGCTTGTACCCTAATTGACCATTTTGCAATAAATTAATACTACCAACTAATCAGATTATATGAAAAAAATACTATTACTCGCCGCTTTAACCATCGGCTTTACTCAACTGAATGCACAAAAGCAATTTGGCACCCGCAATGCAAAAGTGAGTTTTATTGCAACCAACGACGAAGATGTAAAAGCAGTGAACAACGAAGTAGCCAGTAGATTATCAGACAATGGGGAAATGAGCTTTAGCTTACTCATCAAAGGGTTTAAGTTTGAGTACGCAGAAATGCAAGAAAAGTTCAACAATGATTATGCAGAGAGCAATAAGTTTCCAAGAGCAGAATTCAAAGGAAGCATC
Organism: Sediminibacterium sp.; assembly: GCA_049242025.1. GTDB lineage: Bacteria > Bacteroidota > Bacteroidia > Chitinophagales > Chitinophagaceae > Sediminibacterium. The sequence goes on along the minus strand of JBMLPQ010000114.1, from coordinate 1,438 downwards.
AGCAATATTAAAGAGATCAATTTTACGAAAGATGGCAATTATAAAGCCGTAGTAAAAGGGAATCTAACTTTACATGGGGTAACAAAACCCATAACAGTAAACGGTTTGATCACTGTTAAAGCCGGTAAAGTTTCTGCAACAGGAAAGTTTCCAATCGTAATGAAAGACTACAAAATTGATGCATCTGCAGTAACAGAAAAAGTGAATGCAGAAATAAATGCAGTGTATCAATAG
>JBMLPQ010000114.1:0-1104 GCA_049242025.1 Sediminibacterium sp. | reverse complement strand
GGTCCTAGCCAATACGGTACTATACCGTTATGGGTTAGTTTTTAGAACTAATAAACGTTTGAAGTGCATTTACCCCACATTCTGGCGTTTATTGGTTAATTAACTCACTAAAAGTGTTTGAACCAATAGATATGCTATTAAAAGAAGAACTACAGAAAAGAATCCTAGTAATTGATGGTGCCATGGGTACCATGATACAGCGGCATAAACTTACTGAAGCCGATTACAGAGGCGAACAATTCAACAACTGGCATTTAGATGTAAAGGGTAATAACGATCTACTCTGCATTACACAACCCCAAATTATTAGGGGCATCCACTTATTGTATTTAGAAGCAGGTGCAGATATTATAGAAACCAATACATTCAGTAGTACTACCATTGCCATGGCAGACTACGATATGCAAAGTTTGGCTTATGAGTTGAACGTAGCCGCCGCTAAATGTGCCCGCGAAGCAGTAGCGGAATTCAAACAAAAACATCCAGACACCGGACCCAAATTTGTAGCAGGTGCCATTGGCCCATTGAATAAAACATTGAGCCTATCACCAGACGTAAACAATCCAGGATTCAGAGCCGTAACCTTTGACGAAGTAGCCAATGCTTATTACGAGCAAATAGATGGATTGGTAAATGGAGGAGTAGATTTATTATTGATAGAAACCATCTTTGATACATTGAATGCAAAGGGTGCAATCTACGCAGCTAAAAAATATTTCAGAGACAAGGGAATACCAGAACTCCCCATCATGATTAGCGGTACCATTACTGATGCATCAGGTAGAACACTGAGTGGACAAACCCTTGAAGCATTTTACACATCGGTAATGCATGCCAACCCCATCAGCATTGGACTAAACTGTGCATTGGGTGCCGCAGAAATGAGAAGTCATATAGAAGAGTTATCACAAATAGCAGCCTGTTATACATCGGCCTATCCCAATGCAGGATTACCCAATGCTATGGGAGAATACGATGAAGCCCCACACGAAACCGCACACTTTATAGAAGAGTGGGCCAAGCAAGGATTCGTGAATATTGTAGGAGGCTGTTGCGGAACAACCCCAGACCATATTAAACATATTGCAGACAACGTCAGAAAAA
>JBMLPQ010000113.1:0-9089 GCA_049242025.1 Sediminibacterium sp. | reverse complement strand
TGATGACTCGTCAGTTGAAGCAAGAAGAAGCAACAGCTGCTAAAGACGAGAAGAAGAAATAATTATCCAATTAACGATAGTTCGGTCCCGATTGCTTGCAGTCGGGACTTTTTTTATGCCTGAGATTGATAAAGAGGTAAGGTAATAAAAAATGTACTTCCCAAGTCAGGTTCGCTAATGGCCCAAATTTCGCCATTGTTTTTATCGAGAAATTCTTTGCATAGTTTGAGGCCTAAACCAGTACCCCGTTCTTTATCGGTACCATGGGTAGACTTGATTTCCTCAGCGGTAAATAATAAAGCCAATTGCTCTTTGGGCATCCCCATTCCTGTATCTCTAATAGAAATAGAAAGCTCTTTGTTATTTATAGAATGGCTAATTGCTATGGAGTGTTTTTTCTTGCTGAATTTGATGGCGTTAGAGAGCAAATTGCGCATTACTACTTTAAAATGGTCTGGATCAATCCAAATCATTTCATCAAAAGGTTCAAAATCAATTTGCAATTCTTTACTCTGCCATTGCTGCTTTAATAAATCAATTACTTCTTGAATAATTGCAGTGGCATTAACTGCTTGCGGCTTGGTCACAATGCCGTTTAATTGGCTTTGACTCCAAGTAAGTAAGTTGTTCATATTGTCTTGCAACTGATCAATCTGTTTGGTAAAATGATGCGAGAGCTCGTGAAATTCTTCTTTAGAAATGAATTCTCTATTAACTAAGTCTAAAGTACTTTTTAGTTGACCAATAGGAGAACGCAAATCATGAGCAATGATAGAAAATAATTTCTCTTTGGTTTTATTTAAAGCTTCTAGTTCAGCATTTTTTTGTTGAATGGCTTTTTGCGCAGCCATTTGTTCAAATTTGAAATATTGTAAAGCAATCACAAAAGAAATCAATGCAGTGGCTACATTAAAAAGAATCCTGCCTTCAGGCACTTTATCGAATAGAGGAGGGTGATAAGCTGCGTGGTACCTGATCCAAAAGAAACAAAGCAAATTAATCACTGTGATTGCAAAAATGAATTTCTTTTCGGTGTAATAAATAATGGCTACGATAACATTGATCAACAGTAATAACTCGTTACCATTCCTAAACAATAAACATTGGGCAGTAAAAATAATGGTGGATGAAATAACAATAAAAAAACGAGCTACTTGAAATTTTTGTCTAAACTGTGTTACTATAATAAAAACGCCTCCTGCAAACATGGAGAAATTGAAGGAAGCCATTAAATAGCGAGCATCAATTAAATTAATAATTGAAAAATATAAGAAAAGCGGCAACCCAAGTGTAATCACCAAATTGGTAACCTGGGTTTTTTTCTTCTCTAAAAAATCCAACTCTGGAGACACACCAATATTCGCAATGGTGTTCCAGAGATTAACTAAAAAACGAATCACGAGGAGGGGTATTAATAATTAGTCAAACATACCGATTTCTAATTATATATACAATTAGAAATTGGCGTAGAAGCTAACAGCCATTACTTTTGCAAAGCATGAACAAGTTTTTAATCATTGGCTTAGGAAATATAGGGGAGGAGTACAAGCATACCCGCCACAATATAGGTTTTGACGTGCTGGATGCATTTGTACGCAAGCACAATGGATTTTTTAAAAATGATCGGCTGGCCGATGTAGCCGAAGTAAAATGGAAGGGTAAAACCTTTATCTGCATTAAGCCAACCACTTATATGAACCTGAGCGGACGGGCATTTAAGTACTGGTTAGACAAAGAAAAAATAGAAATCCCACAAACATTAACCATCGTAGACGACTTAGCATTGCCATTGAATAAGTTAAGGCTAAGGGGATCGGGGAGCGATGCAGGGCATAATGGCCTTAAAGACATCCAACTCATCTTAGGCACCGACCAATACCCCAAACTACGTTTTGGGATAGGGAATAATTTTCCTAAAGGCAGGCAAGTAGACTTTGTTTTAGGAAGATGGTTAGCCGAAGAACAGGGCATGGTGAACCAAAAAATAGTGGAATGTGGCAACATAATTGAATCATTTGCAGCCATTGGGTTAGAAAAAACCATGAATATGGCAAATAATTTAAGCTTTACATAATAAAATACACCCTTTCATAGTTATTAGTGTTGGAACATAATCAGCTTAACTATGAAAATATTTTGCGTTGGCCGTAATTATGCCGATCATGCAAAAGAACTAGGCAACGCCGTACCGGAGGAGCCGGTTATTTTCATGAAGCCAAAGTCTGCACTATTGCAGCCCAATACCCCGTTTTATTATCCACCATTTTCCAATGAATTGCATTACGAAGTAGAATTGGTATTGCGTATTTCGAAGAATGGAAAATATATACCAGAAAACCAAGCCAGCAAGTATTATGATGCCATAACGGTAGGCATAGATTTTACAGCAAGAGATGTTCAGGCCAACTTAAAGAAAAAAGGATTGCCATGGGAGAAAGCCAAAGCATGGGACAATTCTGCAGTGAAAGGAGATTGGGTGATGTTAACAGAGGAAATGCTTACTGCACCAATTCTTTTTTCCTTAACTAAAAACGCGGAACAGGTTCAAATGGGCGATACAAAAGACATGATTTTTTCATTTGACCATATTGTTTCGCATATATCACAATATTTTTCGTTAAACATAGGAGACATGATCTACACAGGAACACCAGCCGGCGTAGGAGAGTGTGTGGTAGGCGATCAATTAGAAGGATACTTGGAAACAAAAAAATTATTCGAACTCGAAATTAAGTAATGTTAACACCCAGCATATTATTACAAGCCTATAAACTCATGATGACAGCAAAGTCTATGAGTGAAACCTATGACGCCAATAGAGCGGTTTGTAAATATGTACATTCCACTTCTAGAGGACACGAAGCCATACAATTGGCAACAGGCTTGCAATTAGAGCCCTGCGACTGGGTGAGCCCATATTATAGAGACGACAGCTTAATGCTGTCAGTAGGCTTTACTCCCTACGAGTTAATGCTTCAATTATTAGCTAAAAAAGAAGATCCATTTTCAGGAGGACGCTCGTATTATTGCCACCCGAGCAGTAAAGACGCAAGCAGACCATCCATTATACATCAGAGCAGTGCAACAGGCATGCAAGCCATACCCACCACGGGATTGGCGCAAGGCGTGCAGCATTTAGAAAAGAATTTACCAGACCGCTTAAGAAAATCAGCCGACGGAAAATCACCAGTAGTAGTATGTTCATTAGGTGATGGATGCATGAGTGAAGGAGAAGTGAGTGAGGCATTGCAGTTTGCTGTATTAAAGCAATTGCCCATTGTATATTTAGTACAAGACAATCAGTGGAGCATTAGTGCAACAGCCGAGGAAATCAGAACCATGAATGCATATGAATATGCATGTGGTTTTAAGGGATTGAAGCGCATGCAAGTAGACGGCAGCGATTTTATGCGATGCTTCGAAACTATGGAGCAGGCGGTGAACTATGCAAGAAATGAACGCAGACCAGTATTGGTACACGCAAAAGTGCCATTATTAGGACACCATACCAGTGGCGTAAGAAAAGAATTTTACCGCAGCCGCGAAGACCTATTAAAGCACGGCTTATACGATCCCATCCCTAAACTAAGATTATTATTAACTGGAGTAGGCTTTACCGATTCAGAGATTAATCAGGTAGAAGCAGATGCATTGGATTTGGTATTAGAAGATTTTAAAAGAGCGCAAGCCGCAGCAGAACCAGATATCAGATCGGTAGAAGAGCATGTATTTGTGCCCACACCGGTAAGAGAAGAGAAAGGAGAAAGAGTACCGAAGGGAGCAGAGCGCATCCTGATGGTAGACGCGGCATTGCATGCGATAGACGAAATATTAGAAGAACACGAAGAAGCCATATTATACGGACAAGATGTGGGCGGAAGATTAGGAGGTGTATTTAGAGAAGCCGCAACATTGGCAGAAAAATATGGCGACAACCGCGTATTCAACACAGCCATACAAGAAGCTTATATCATTGGATCAACAGTAGGATTATCGGCCATGGGCATGAAACCCATAGTGGAAGTGCAGTTTGGCGATTATATCTATCCAGGATTTAATCAGTTGGTAACCGAAGTATCCAAGTCATGCTATTTATCGAACGGAAAGTTCCCGGTACAAATGTTATTGCGCGTACCCGTAGGCGCATACGGCGGCGGCGGACCTTATCATAGCGGAAGCATCGAAAGTACTTTGTTAACCATCAAGGGAATCAAAGTAGTGTATCCATCGAATGCAGCAGATATGAAGGGATTGATGAAAGCCGCATTCTTAGACCCCAACCCAGTGATCATGCTAGAGCACAAGGGATTGTATTGGAGCAAAGTACCAGGCACAGACGGAGCAAGAACCACCGAACCATCGAAGGATTATATATTACCATTGGGCAAAGCCAATACGGTGATGACCGCCGAAATGGAACACGTAAGAAAAGGCGACACCATTTGCATCATCACATACGGAATGGGCGTGTATTGGGCAAAAGCAGCAGCAGAGCGCTTTCCAGGACAGGTAGAAATAGTTGACTTAAGAACTTTGTTCCCATTGGATGAAGACGCCATCTTTAACGCAGTAAAGCGCCACGGAAAAGCATTGGTATTAAGCGAAGAACAGCAGAATAACTCATTTGCAGAAGCATTGAGCTTAAGAATATCTAACGATTGCTACCATTTCTTAGACGCCAAAGTAGAAGTAATGGGCGCCAAAAACCTACCCGCAGTGCCCATTAATGTGGCATTAGAGTCGGCCATGTTACCCACCGCAAACAAAGTAGCCGAAAGAATCGGCAAATTGTTGAACTACTAGCTTTTTCTTTTTAGCGAAACCCCCTATATTTGCACCCCGAATAAGAATATCCGGCGAGGTAGCTCAGTTGGTTAGAGCGCAGGATTCATAACCCTGAGGTGATGGGTTCAATTCCCATCCTCGCTACAAAGCCCCGACATTGCAAGATGTTGGGGCTTTTGCGTTCAAGGCAGCGTCGCGAGCTTGCTCGCGTAAGCTGATGAAGGACGTAAAAGGCAGCGGTTGCTTTGCAACCGCGGGGCTTTGTAAAGCCCCCCAACAAGGACTGACAGCCGAGCGAAGCGAGGCTGGCAATTCTTAAACTAGATGAGAGGGAAAAATTCAATTTTTTCGTCATATCATCCTTTGTTCTTATATTCACATTACCCCAATTTGTTACTTATTACCCCCAATTATTACTGTTAGTACTTTACTGACCCTTGCAATCTATTGTCTGGGAGTCAGGTGGCATTGCTTTGAAAGGATAGAGATATAAAGAGTATAACTATCAAATTTATAATCGACAATAAGAATGTTGTAAGTGTATTTACACAATAACAATTCAAAAACTAGAATAAAAAGCACAAGATATATAATGCTACCATTTTTTTCTTTCAAAGTTTGAGTAGCGTATATTTAAGTTTTATGTGCAATTGTAAAAGCCGGTACGATACAAACAGCTTTCAATGAAAAATAGATAATGGCAGGTCGAATAACCATAAGGGACTTTTTAGAAAGAGCAAAATTAATACATGGTGATAAATACGAGTATAGTAAAATTAATTATTTGTATGAATCAAATAAGATTACTATTTTTTGTAAAAAGCATCAAATAGAGTTCCAGCAATCCGTACACAAACATTTAGCTGGGCAAGGTTGTAGAAAATGCTTTTCTGAATCAACCGGAGATAGATGTCGTACAAGTGTGATTGATTTTATTAAGAAAGCAAAAGCAATACACCAAGACAAATACAACTATGACGGAATTGAGTATAAAAATAACAACTCAAACATAAAGATTAATTGCCCAATACATGGAGATTTTTTTCAAACACCTGGAAATCATACACACAAGACCAGCCCGCAAGGATGTCCTGAATGTGCTGGAAGAACAAATTGGACTCAAGAAAAATTTATAAATAAAGCAAGAGAAGTTCATAATGGTAAATACAAATATGACCAAGTAAATTTTATCAATAGTGTTCGAAAAGTAATAATTACTTGTCCGGAACACGGTGATTTCTCACAAACACCCAATAAACATTTAAATGGACAGAAATGCCCAAGATGTGTACTTAATTTTAAAGGGACTACTGAGAGTTTTATTGCCAAAGCAATAGAAATTCATGGAAAAAAGTATTCTTATGACAATACAAAATATACCAGTAATCATGAAAAAGTATCTATAACCTGTCCTATTCATGGAGATTTCGAACAATCGCCAGCAAATCATACACATAAGTCAACTCCACAAGGTTGTCCAAAGTGTTCGGGACGCTATCCAATAAATACTGATGAATTTATATTAAGAGCAAATGAGAAACATGATTTTTACTATGACTATAGTCAAGTCGTATATGAAAGTATGAACTCAAAAGTGAAAATAATTTGTCCATTTCATGGAGAATTTGAACAACAGTCAAGCGTTCATTTAAATGGAAGTGGGTGTCAAAAATGTAGGTTGCCAAAGGGAGAACAGAAAATCCAAAAAGCTCTTAAAGAATTAAATATACAATTTGAACAACAATATTCTTTTCCAGATTGCAGATATGTAAATCCTCTTCCATTTGACTTTTTAATCAGAATTGGAGAAAATCAATTATTGATTGAATTTAATGGGGAGCAACATTATAAACCCGTTAAATTTGGAGGATTAGCTGATAATAAGGCTAATGACACATTTGAAGAAGTGAAAAAGAGAGACGAGGTAAAAAAAGATTACGCTGTTAAAAACGGAATTCCATTATTGATAATAAGATATGACGAAACAGAAAGGATTTCAGATATTATTAAAGAATTCTTGAACTTGAAAAAGGGTAAAGTAAACAAAAGCACATAACAAAGTGAAGCAGCAATTAAAACTAAAATCGAAGTAGATGAGTCATATCATGGAAGTACTACCTAAGTTCAGAGTCCTAATAGTAAAGCTCGAAGAAATAAAAAAGGAGATAGTAAATCAAAGCAAAATTAGTTATACATGTCAAGACGCAAGAATGGTGGCGTTAGATTCAATTCAAATTTCAATCTCAGCAGTTGGTATGTGGATAAGTGCATGTAATTCTTTAGCTAATGAATACACCAATGAAAATAAATTTGACAATAATAAATTTTTAAATTCAGTTGGAAGTGGTGTAAATATTAGCCAGACCGAAGAAATAATGTTTACGCATTTAAGACTTGGATTTATCACTTTAGTACATTTTAAAATAGACAACTTATTTCATAATGTTTTAAAACACCTAAATTCATTACCAACAAGAGTTGGATATTGGAATTTGACAGACAAAATATTAGAGACATGCTCCATCTCAAAAACTGGAACAGAAAAAGATAGATTAACTGCTTTTGCTAATCTTAGAAATTCGTTACATGGCAATGGTATCCATAGAACGAATTCACTTAATATAACTATTAATGGAACAGATTTCATCTTCGTTAAAGACAGCCCTGTCGAATGTGCTGGCTGGAATCATATCGTTATTCTCCTTGAATCGAACATCGGCATACTAAAGCAAATTTTATTATCAAGTATTGTGACTAATATTCGAACTGAAATTGTGGACGACTTTGCTTCAGGAAATTAAATTAACTGCACATAACATGAACTGTGCATAAAAACAAATAAAAAAGTACCTTTTTAATGTAAAGTTGAACAGTAATTAGGTTGGTAAAGTGAATTGTTTTTTACTGACCTCCCCCCGAAAAAACGGACTGTTGTAAATTAGAAAAATCGGGCAATTATTCATGATTTAAACATGAAAGATTGCTTATGAAAAAGTCACATTACACGGAGCAACAAATTGCCTTTGCGTTAAAGCAGGCTGAGACAGGGACCCGGATTGATGAGATATGTAGGAAGATGGGTATTAGTGACGCTACTTTTTACAATTGGAAGAAGCGTTATGGAGGTTTGGGTGTATCAGAGTTACGGCGATTAAAACAAATGGAGGAAGAAAATTCGAGGTTAAAACAGATAGTTGCTGATTTAACCTTAGACAAGCAAATGCTCCAGGATGTATTAAAAAAAAAGCTTTAAGGCTAAAACAATTGAAGGAATTAGCTGCAAGTTTAATCAACGACTATCGGGTATCGATAACACGAGCTTGTGGTGTTGTTTGCATCCATCGATCGGCTTGGCACTATAAGTCTAGGCGAAGAGAAGACAGACCTCTAAGGCAACGAATAAAAGAAATTGCGGCTACACGAGTTAGATATGGAATGTGGCGGATTTATGTACTATTAAGGCGGGAAGGTTTTAAGGACAATCATAAACGTGTGCATAGGATTTATAAGTAAGAAGGTCTCAATCTTCGAAGTAAACGCCCTAGACGTAGCAAAAGTGCAGCACATCGCCTGGAACGTAGTACAGTCAATACTTTACATCATTGTCGGAGTATGGATTTTGTTGCGGATCAATTGTTTGATGGACGTAAATTTAGGGCCTTAACTATAGTAGATAATTTTAGTCGTTTTTGTTTGGGAATCAGGGTTGGTAAATCAATAAAAGGTATAGATGTAGTTGAAGTGTTAGAAGCACTAAAAAATCAACAGCAATTAATACCCAAACGAATACAAGTGGATAATGGAAGTGAATTTATCAGCAAGGATTTTGATAAGTGGGCGTATGAAAACAAAGTCACCTTAGATTACTCAAGACCAGGTACACCAACCGACAATCCTTTCATTGAATAATTCAATGGTAGCTTTAGAGATGAGTGCTTAAATACCCACTGGTTCTTATCTCTAGACGATGCGTATAAAAAGATTAATGATTGGGTGAATGATTACAATCATTATCGACCACACAGTTCTTTAAACGAATTAACACCTGTAGAATATGTAGCGTATTATCAAAATAAGATGATTGATGGAGAAATCCTGCCGGAGGCGACTGATGATGAAAGTATGTTTATTAAGACAACAAAAAGTGAAAGAATTAACCAGAAAAACTTACCTTCATCATCAGTACAAATTAGTTCCTCAAAAGCCTGATTATTCTACTATTAACCAGACCGATTATTGGGAGGATGTCACTAAAGCCGGCTTCCCATTTTTACATTGTACAGATTTAGGGTAAGGTTCTACCA
>JBMLPQ010000112.1:0-11893 GCA_049242025.1 Sediminibacterium sp. | reverse complement strand
GAATCAGGTCATATGTACTATATTCACAAACCATCACTAGTGCAATTTAAAAAAGACGTAGATGCATTCTTCGAATTCAGTAGGGGGAAATGAGGAAATTAGAGATTTGCTAATTGCGATTGCGTATAACAACGATCAGTCGGCTTATCGCACTTTGTTTATTCAATTACATGGGAAATTAAAGCAATTCTCTTTTTCTATTGTACGATCTGAAGAAGAAGCAGAAGATATTGTTTCTGAATTATTTATATTAATTATACAGCGGAAAGAACAGCTTTGTCAGCTAGAATCTCCGCTGTATTATTTTTATACAACAGTTCGAAATATGTCTTTGAATTTATTAAAAAAGCAAAAGAGAAGAGCAGGTCTTTCAATGGACGAATGGCAGGTTCAATTAAATAGTATTTATTTTAGGCCCGACTTATTAATGATTACCGAAGACATGGTTCTGAAAATTAAAATGGCCATCAATACTCTTCCAAATCGCTGTAGATTAATATTTAAGTTAATTAAGGAGGATGGATTAAAATACAAAGAAGTTGCAGAATTATTGGCTATCTCTGTGAAAACAGTAGAGGCCCAAATGGCCATAGCAATGCGTAGAATGGCTCAAAGTATGCAAGTTGACCTTCAGTCTAAACAGGTATTAGAGAAAAAAGTAAAAAAATAATTTATCCCCTTAGGGGTAAAAGCACCACTCAGTTGTTATAGTATAGGAACTAACTAAAACAATGAGTCAGGAAAGATTTTGGTTATTAATTGCTAAAAAGATTGCAAACGAAGCTAATGAGCAAGAACTTATTGAGCTAAATCAATCTATTAAGGACCATCCTGAATGGCAGTTCGCAGTACAGCAGCTTGAGAATATCTGGCAAATTCCCCCTGTATATAACAAAGAAAAGGCTGAAGATGCATTCATGCTTCATTTAAATAAGTTGGCTGAAAAAAATCAATTTGATTTAGAGCAGGATAATGCTGTTTCTCTCCATTCAACAAAATTCAGACTACTTCAATTTATTCCTAAATGGGCTTATTATGCTGCTGCCTCAATGATCATGATTGTTGGAATACTATACTTATTTACTAAAGAACCAACCATAAAATCAATCGCAAAGAAGCAGCCAGAGTTAAATGAAATTTCTACCAGATTGGGATCAAAGTCTCAAGTAAAATTACCTGACGGATCTGTTGTGTGGTTAAATGGGGGGAGCAAACTTACCTATCAAAAGGATTTTGGTAAAACCATACGTGAAGTATACTTAACAGGAGAGGGGTATTTTGATGTAGTAAAAAATAAAGAAGTTCCTTTCATCATAAATACCAAAAGCATCAGGATCAAAGTACTAGGTACAGTGTTTAATGTAAAAGCATATCCTGAAGACAAGCAAACTGAAACGAGTCTTATAAAAGGTAAAATTGAAGTTACTATCAAAAATAGACCAGACGATAAAATTATTTTGTCTCCCAACGAAAAATTGATAGTTAAAAACGAATTGATTGAAGCACAAAAAAAGCAAAAAACGATTGACTTTTTACCTGCTGTATCCATTAATAAGCTGAAGTTTATTACACCGGATAGTACCGTAGCAGAAAATCAATGGGTAGAAAATAAGCTCGTTTTTAGAGACCAAACACTTGAAGAGGTTGCCATAATGATGGAACGCTGGTATAATATGAAGATTGAAATTCAATCTGAAGGTCTAAAATTGACCAGAATGAATGGAAATTTTGAAAAAGAAACAGTTGATCAAGCAATAGAAGCCTTAAAACTAATTATACCATTTAAGACAATCCAAAAAGGAAATACGATTATTATTTACCAATAAAACTGCTGCCAAATGAAATTAAGACTGAATTCAACATAAAATTGGGCGAAGTTCCGTTGGCGCGGAACTCCGCCAGGTTTAGAAAAAAAACAAACTGTTCAATCTGTATGTAATTCATAACCCTTTCAATTTGAAAATATGAAAAATAATGAAACACCCGTTGTTTCACACAAAGATCTTTTTATACAAAAGCTTGCCCGAATCATGAAAATAACTACTGCTTTACTGCTACTTGTATGTATGCAAGTTTCCGCAATCGGTTTATCACAAAGCCGGATTACTATAAAGATGGCTTCTCTTGATCTTAAAAAAGCATTGTTTGAAGTAGAGAAAAAAACTGATTATCGGTTTTTATTTGCTGAAGAAGTTGTAAAAGGTAAACCAAAAGTTACCATCAATGTGGTAGATGCTACTTTAGATGAAATTTTGGGTAAGCTATTAATTAATACCGGAATTAATTATAAGGTACTCGGTACTAATTTAGTTGTTCTAAAAGAAACTACTAACTCAACCAAGGAATTAGCTGAAATTGTTGTTAAGGGTAGAATTACATCAGCTTCAGGAGAACCCTTAAATGGTGTATCCATTCAAGTGAAAGGTACACAAGTAGGTACTACAACAGACAATAATGGTGCATTCAGCATTACTGTTGCAGATGACAATGCTAAACTACTTATATCATCAGTGGGTTATGACGCACAAGAAATTGCAGTTGCTGGTAAAAGAGATTTGAATATTTCTTTAATTGCTGCTGTTAATAATCTTGAACAAGTAGTCGTGACTGGATATGGTACTCAACGGAAACGAGACCTTACTGGTTCTGTTACAACTATTAAAGGAGATGATTTGGCAAAAATGCCGAATACCAATCCAATTAGTTCACTTCAGGGTAGGGTTGCTGGATTAACTGTTGCTAATTCTGGGGTTGCTGGTGCAAGTCCGGTTGTAAGAATAAGAGGTGTGAACAGTACAAATAGTGCAAGCCCAGTATATGTTGTGGATGGTATTTTACAAGATAATATCGACTTCTTAAATCCAGCAGATATTGAAACGATTGATATCTTGAGGGATCCTTCATCCATTGCAATTTATGGTTTAAGAGGAGCTAATGGTGTGATTGCTATCACATCTAAAAAAGCAGCAAGAGGTCAAACAAGAATCAATTTCCAAAGTACGGTAGGCTTTCAAAAAGTGACTGATAAAATCAAAGTAACTGATGCTGCTGGATTTAAGAAATTGTACGACGCTCAGTTGGCGAATATTAATGCTGCTCCATTTGATTACAGCAATTACACTGCAAATACCAATTGGCAAAATGAAATTTTGCAAGATGCATTGCTTACTACCAATAACTTGAGTGTTTCTAATAATTCAGAAAAGAGTAGTACTTATCTCAATATTGGATACAATAAACAAGACGGAGTAGTAAAATTCAATAGTTATGAGAAGTATATGGTTCGTTTGAATCATGAAGTAAGGTTTAATAGTAAAATAAAAGTTGGAGGAGAAGTCAATGCATTTCATTGGATTCAAAATCCTGCAGCAGTTAGTTTAACAAATGCATTGTGGGCAGCACCAATTGTTCCTATTCAGCAAAATGCAACTACTTTCTTTAGTATGCCGTCTTTTCAACGTGCTCAAGTAGGTAATCCTATTGCCGCATTAAATAGAAATAATGGAACAGATATCAATAAAGGCTTTAGGTTTATTGGTTCATTATATGCGGAAGTGAAATTTTTAAAGGATTTCACTTTTAAGTCATCTTTCTTTGCCGATCTTGGATTTAATAATTCTAGATCATATACTCCATTGCCATTTACTTTTATCAATTTAGGAGAAGGCACTGCACCTACTACTACTTTCTTTGATAATACAGTTAGAACTGGTGTAAGTCAGGAGATGGCAGAGTTTAAGCGTTACCAGCAAGATCATACCCTTACTTATGATAAGCAATTAGGGAATGGTCATAAGTTAACTGCCTTGGTTGGTTTCACTTCTATTTACAGTGTGAGTACTAATATCAACGGTAATCGTAGAGACACTTCAGTGAATGTTCCCAATAACCCAGATTTTTGGTACCTGAATACCATTAATCCCAATAATCCTGGTTTGTATGGCGGTGGAGGAAGCGAGAGTGCCATCATGGGTATGTTTGGTAGATTAAGTTATGCTTATCAAAATAAATTTTTAGTAAATGCAACCATCAGAAGAGATGGTAGCTCCAAGTTTGCACCACAAAACCGTTGGGGCACTTTTGGCTCTGTTGGTTTAGGATGGATAGCATCTGAAGAATCATTTGTTAGAAAATTCAATTTTATCAATTTTCTAAAATTTAGGGCTGCATGGGGTGAAACAGGTAATGCAAACGGTTTTGCAGATAACTTGTTTAGACCAGGTATCTCGAATGCCTCAACCGCTATTTTTGGTAATAATGTATACACAGCAATACAAGCTGCTTACATACCTGATCCAAATTTGCGATGGGAAGTTGTTAGAGGATTAGACATTGGTTTTGATTTAAAAACTTTGCGCAATCGTTTGAATATAGAGTTTACCTATTATAACAGAACTACTTCTGATATTTTAACTGCAGTAACTTTGCCCAATGAAACCAGAAGCTTTTTCACTAACCTAGGTAAAATAACCAATCAAGGGATCGAGTTAAGTTTAGACTGGACTGATAAAATTGGTAAAGAAATCACTTATTCTATTTCACCCAATTTCAGCTATAATCAAAACACCGTTAATTCAATTGGAGATAGAATAAATTTTCAGCTTTTTGGAAATGGTGGAGCCAACTTAACACAAACAGGTCAATCAATTGGACATTTCTTTGGATTTAGACAAATAGGTATTTATCAATCTACTGCAGAGTTAGGTAGAATGGCCCGCTTCAATAATTCTTTACCAGGAGATATTGCATATGCAGATATTAACGGGGATGGGTTATTAACACCTGCTGATCGTACTTATTTAGGTACGCCCTTTCCTCCATACAGTTATGGGTTAAATATAAATGTGGCTTATAGAGGATTTGATTTTACTATAGAAGGACAAGGTGTTGCAGGCAACAAAATTTATACGCAACGTAGAATTGCAAATTTTGCCACCTTAAATTTTGAGGCAAATAGGTTAAATGCGTGGACTGGTGGTGGTACAACCAATGTAGAACCTATATTAGACAATACAAGAGGAAATAACTTCTTATTCAGCAGTTATTATTTAGAGCCAGGAGACTATTTCAGATTAAGAACTTTACAAGTAGGGTATACTTTTTCTGATGCTGCATTAAGAAGAATCGGTATCTCTAAAGCTCGTGTATTTATTAATGGCCAAAACATTAAGAGCTGGAGTCAAGTTACCGGTTATTCACCTGAAGCACAAATTGGAAACATTTTAGGCGGAGGTGCCGACAATGGTGTATTCCCTGTGCCTGCGGTATATTCTGTAGGTATAAATGTTACATTTTAATTGAACGCATAAAAATATTCAACCATGAATAATTTAATAAATAGAAAAAGCATCGGTACATGGATGTTACTGCTATTAACCATTTCTGTTTTAACAGGATGTAAAAAGAATTTTTTGGATACCACCAGACAAGGTGGTTACGATGAAGAAAACTATCCTTATCCAGGAGGTTCAGGACCATATGATCAATACATTTTTGGGGCTTACAATAGTTTACGTGATTACAATGTACACGTTGATGGTTTCATTAATGCAACAAGTATCAGAAGCGATGATGCAGATAAAGGAAGTACTCCTTCAGATGGGGGTGCAGATGTTATTAGTATGGATAACTTTCCTGTATTGCCTAATAGCTCAAGATCAAATGGTTTGTGGACGGGCTATTACGGTTTAATCAATAGATGTAATAATACCTTGTTTCAAATTGGAACTAACAAGCAAATAGTAGCTTCTGATGCTATTAAATTACAATCTCAAGCAGAAGTAAGATTTATTCGTGGATACTCTTACTTTATGTTGGTCAGACTATTTGGTAGGGTTCCAATTATTGATACATTGTTTGCTGATCCTGCTGCACAAAATAATGTTCCTCAAAGCAGTGTTGATCAAATTTATACATTCATTGAGAATGATCTCATTTTTGCTGCGACCTATTTACCAGCATTTTGGGATGCCGTAAAATTCCCGGGAAGAATTACTAGTGGTGCTGCAAATGGCATGTTAGCAAAAGTATATTTAACGCAAAAGAAATGGGCGCAAGCAATGAATGCCGCCAATATGGTGATGAATTCTGGTCAGTATAATTTGAGTACGCCATATAATACCATATTTTCTGAGGAAGGAGAAAATAGTAAAGAGTCTATTTTTGAAGTTCAAGCAAGAGCAGACGCTATTAATCCAACTGCTCAAGGAATCCAATATACCAATTTGCAAGGGGTAAGAGGCGCAGGTCCATGGGATTTGGGTTGGGGATGGAATTCGCCCAGTGCAGTTTTGGCTGATGCATATGAGCCTAATGATCCTCGAAGAGCAAGAACCATTTTGTTTACTAGTACGCCAACTACACCTGGTGTGACCATTTTTGGAGAAGTTACCCCTGTTGGTTTGCCCAATCCAAGGTATAATCATAAAGTACATACCAATCCTGCTACTAGGGCTGCAGTAGGGAACAGATTTGGATGGTGGAACAACGTTCGTATTTTAAGATATGCAGATGTAGTATTAATGTATGCAGAAGCTGCAAATGAAATAGGAGGGGCTAATAATATTACTGCTGCAAGAGCCGCTTTAAATAGTATTCGTTTTAGAGCTAGGGCTGGGAATAATGCTATTCTTCCCGATGTTACTACCAATGATCAATCTGTTTTAAGAGATGCTATTAGACAGGAAAGAAGAATTGAATTAGCAATGGAGCACGATCGTTTCTTTGATATTGTTAGATGGGGTATTGCTCAAAATGTAATGAATGCTGCTGGTAAATCAAATTTTAATGCAGCAAGAGATGCATTGTTACCTATACCACAGGCTCAGATTGATTTAACTGCAGGGGTTTTGAAACAAAATCCTGGCTATTAATTGAACTTTTAAAAATAGTAATATGCAATTTAAAAATAATAAAATAAGCTTTTCGCTTTGGGGTTTATTTGCTTTGAGTAGTTGGATGGTATCTTGTAAAAAAGACGGAAATCCAAATAATTTACCTCCTGTATCTACTGCTGATTATGTAGGAAAAATAGATGGATTTACTTCTTCAGATGAAGTGTTTCCAGAAAGCCTGGTTGCTTATTGGCCTTTTGATAATTCTAAAAATGAAACAAAATCAAATACTGCTCCTGGAACTTCATTGAACGATAGTTATGTTTCAACAGGCGTTAAAGGACAGGCATTAAGGTTAAATGCTGGATTTCTATATTACCCTACCCAGTTTAATGCTTTCAAAACAGATGTCTTTAGAAGTTTTGCCATAAGCACCTGGATACAGATTTCTAATAATGGATCTAGGCGAACTATGTTGTTTCAATTAACTAGACCAGGCATATTTAATGGTAGCTTAAACTTTGCGTTAAACACTCAATCTTTTCCAGCATCTAATGTAACTGATCTTAAAGTTCAGCCAACTTTTATCACTATAGGAGGAGGTACACAAGACAATATCAATACACTAAGGGATGCACCTGGGTCTCCAAATTACATGCCCTATATTACCCCACCAATTGGCCCCGGCAAATGGGTTCATTTAGCGTTGAATTATAATGCTAGTAACGGTTTTTTTGATATCTGGATAAATGGGTTAAGAGCGGGAGCTTTTCCTAGCAGAGGTACTGGAAATAATAATTTCAGAGCCGCAGAACCTAGTGAAGTAATCATTGGCGGAAACTATAATGTAATTCCGGGTAAATCGGTAAGTGCTGATGCGAGTTTTGCAGCAATGACGGGTGTAATTGATGAATTGCGAATTTATAATATTGCACTGCCTGATGCGCATATTCGCGCGCTATATAATTTAGGTATTGCGGGTAAATAAGTTAGTTTTTTTGGTTTGAATACTGGGTTTATTATTGACGAATACCCGCCTTAGGGCGGGTATTTTAGATTGATTAAATTATTTTATGAAAAAATATTTATTGCTGATGCTCCTGATAATATGCTCCTCGTTATTTGCACAAAATAAGCGAGCGAGTTTAGATCCAATTGCATCCAACGATACTGCTTTATTTAGAAAAGTGCAGGCAGCTACTTTTCAATATTTTTGGGATGGTGCTGAACCCGTGAGTGGACTAGCAAGAGAGAGGGTGCATCTTGATAATATTTATCCGCAAAACGACCAAGACGTGGTTACCAGTGGTGGGGGTGGCTTTGGCGTGATGGCCATTTTAGTTGGAATGGAGAGGGGGTTCATTACCAGAGCTCAAGGAGTAAAAAGATTAGAAACCATTTTACAGTTTTTAGAAACAGCAGATCGTTTTCATGGGGCTTGGCCACATTGGTGGAATGGCAAGACCGGTAAGGTAAAGCCGTTCAGTAAATATGATGATGGAGGGGATTTAGTGGAGAGTTCTTTTATGTTACAAGGGTTATTATGTGTTCGGCAATATTTCAAAAACGGGAATCAGCAAGAAAAAGCGATTGCCGCAAGAGCTGATAAACTTTGGAAAGAAGTTGATTTTAATTTCTATAGAAATAACCAAAATGTATTGTATTGGCATTGGAGTCCTAATCATGAATGGAAAATGAATTTTGCGGTTAAAGGATACAATGAGTGTTTAATCATGTATATACTAGCGGCATCTTCACCTACCCATGCAGTGCCAGCAGAAGTTTATCATGAAGGGTGGGCAATGAATGGCAAGATTAAGGATACGAAAATATCTTATAATCTATCGCTCTCTTTGAAACATCAAGGGAATCCTCCTAATGGTGGTCCTTTGTTTTGGGCACATTATTCTTATTTGGGTTTAGATCCAAGAGGGCTAAAAGATCAATATGCTAATTATTGGGATGAAACCGTAAATCAAGCAAAAATTAACTATGAATGGTGTGTGCAAAATAGTGAAGTTTTTAAAGGCTATGGGCCGAATAATTGGGGGTTAACCGCTAGTTATTCCGTAAAAGGATATGCTGGTCATGCTCCTAACAAAGAAAATGATAAAGGGGTTATATCTCCAACTGCGGCGCTTTCATCGTTTCCTTATACTCCTAAGGAATCAATGCAGGCTATGAAATATTGGTACAACGAAATGGGGGATAAAGTATGGGGTAAATTTGGCTTTTATGATGCATTTAGTATACACCATAATTGGTTTTTACCAAGGTATTTGGCCATAGATCAAGGACCCATTGTAGTGATGATGGAAAACTATCGAACGGGTTTACTGTGGAAATTATTTATGAGTAGTCCTGAAATTCAAGAAGGCTTAACTAAATTGGGATTCACCAGTCCTTATATAAAAAAGTAATTATGAAAAAGTGTTTGGTTGTGGTTTTTACATTATTTTTTATTGCGAATGTTCGTGCACAGTCCACCATCAAAGCCATGTCATTTAATATTCGTTTGGATGCAGCTTCAGATGGGGAAAATCGATGGGACCTGCGGAAAAATAGAGTGGCTGGCCTGATGCAATACTATGAACCAGATTTTATTGGTGCACAAGAAGTATTGCATCATCAATTAACCTATTTAGACAGTAGTTTGGTGAAGTATAGTTATATTGGTGTTGCAAGAGATGATGGTAAAACCCTTGGAGAGTATTCTTGTATTTTTTATAACCAAGAAAAATACACCCCCATTAAACAAGCTACTTTTTGGTTAGCGCCTAAATCGGACTCGGTTTGTATGGGATGGGATGCGGTTTGTAATCGTGTTTGCACTTATGGCCTCTTCAAAAATAAACAAACGAATCAAGTTGTTTGGGTGTTCAATACTCATTTTGATCATGTTGGTAAAATTGCTAGAATTGAATCTGCTAAATTGATATTGCAAAAAATTAAAGAGCTGAATGTAAAGTATGATCCAGTAATATTATTAGGGGATTTTAACTTAAGACCAACCGAAGAGCCAATTCAAAAAATTGCTAGTGAATTAAATAATGCAAGAGAAATAAGCAAATTTGTTTATGGTAATATAGATACTTGGAATGCATTTAAATTCAAAGAAAAACCAAACGGCGGAATTGATTATATATTTGTGAATAAACATAAGAAGATAGTGGTGGAGAAATTTGCGACGATTACAGATTCTTATGAGTTAAAGTATCCAAGCGATCATTTCCCAGTAATGGCAACAATCACATTATTAAAATAATTAAATGAAACTAGGGATTAAATATTTTTTCATTGGTTTTGTATTGTTTCAACTTTTTTTTGTTGATCTTATTTTTGCTCAACCATTTATAAAGGAAATAAAGGCATTTAAACAACAAGACAGCATAGCAATGCCGCCAAAAAATGCCATTTTATTTGCAGGTAGTTCCTCTTTTAGGTTGTGGAAAAATATTGAAGCAGATTTTCCAGGACATACCATCATAAATCGAGGGTTTGGTGGATCCTCTTTGCCTGATGTAATTCGTTATACAGAAGATATTATATTCCCTTATAGCCCTAAACATATTGTGATTTATTGTGGTGAAAATGATTTTGCGGCAGATCCTAAATTGCCAAGTGATTCTGTTGTAAGAAGATTTAGAATCCTTTTTAGTTTGATTAGAAGTCGTTTTATAACTACTCATGTTAGTTATGTAAGTATGAAGCCTAGCCCATCCAGATGGAAAATGAAAGACCAAATGATCGCAGCTAATGATGGGATCAAGAAATTTTTAAAATCTCAAAGAAGAACAAGCTATGTAGACGTTTGGACGCCAATGTTGGCTGAAAATGGAGAACCAATGAAAGATTTATTCCTCTCGGATAGTTTGCATATGAATACCAAGGGTTATGCTATTTGGCAAAAGGCGATTGAGCCTGTTTTGAAAAAATAACTTAATTGTTGGTGGCTGGTTTTAGTTAACTTTATGCTTGTCTGTTTTACTTTAAACAGTAGATATGCATATTGACTTTGATACACTGCTTGCTTATGGCGCAACACCTAAAGAATGGCACAAGGGGGAGCTGATTTTTAGCCAAGGAAATGAAGCCCGCTATTTTCACCAAATTGATGCTGGTATGGTTAAAATGACCAGTTTAACCAATGATTCAAAAGAGTTTATACAAGGGGTCTTTGCAGATGGCAATAGTTTTGGAGAGCCAGCTTTAATGTTATCAAAGCCTTATCCTGCAAGTGCATACGCAGTAAGTGATTCAGTCATTTATAGATTAAGTAAAGATAAATTTCTATTATTACTTGATGATCATCCGGCTTTATTTAAAAAACTATTTAATATATTTTGTGAGCGATTGTATTGTAAAACTTTAACTGCAAATATTTTAGTAAACAATTCCCCTGAAGAGAAATTAATTGGTTTTTTTGATAAGATTAAATCTGAGTGTAAGCTAAAAGAAACAGGTCTTGTGCCTTATACAAGGCAACAATTGGCCGATTATACAGGTTTAAGAGTGGAAACTGTTATTCGAACTTTATCTAAATTGGTCGACAAAAAAATCGTGGTCATACAAGATCATAAAGTATTTTATAAATGAATGTCCCCCGCCTCTTAAAAATTGCCATGCTAAATTTAGTTTTAGTAGCCTTTATTGGTGTTTTAATGCGGTATAAAATTGGTTTTGAATTCACCTGGGTTAATCAGAAAAATTTACAATTAGCCCATTCTGGATTTGCTTTTTCGGGGTTTGTTTCTTTTTTGCTGATGATATTTATAGTTGATACAATAAAAAATATATTAGATGAAAAGCAGCTTTATAATTTTGGTCGTATAATTAATCTCAATCTAATATTTGCTTATACTACTTGTATATTGTTTTTTTTAACCGGTTATGGGGTATGGTCGGTATTATCTCAATTGGTTGGGTTGATTGTTGGAGGCTTATTTATTTATCGCTTATTGCGTGTTTTGCCTCTCTTTAAGCAACCTCATATTACTAATTGGTATAAAGCTGCTAGTATCTTTTATTTACTTTCTCTATTAGCCAATATATGGCTTATA
>JBMLPQ010000111.1:0-20648 GCA_049242025.1 Sediminibacterium sp. | reverse complement strand
ATGTACAAATTATGAGTGCAGGAAGTGGCATTGCACATAGTGAAATGAATGCCAACAAAGACCAACAAGTAAAATTTTTGCAAATATGGGTAATGCCTAAGGAGTTAAATATCACCCCTAGATATGAGCAAAAATCTTTCAAGCCCGAAGATAGAGCTAACCAGATTTTGACTGTTGTTGCACCTGACAATAAAGATGCTGTTTGGATTAACCAAGACGCTTGGTTTTCTTTAGCCAATTTTGAAGCTGGTAAAAATGATGAATACTTTTTACGTCAAATGGATAACGGTGTATATGTATTCGTAATTAATGGAACAGTAACGATTAATGACACCGTTTTAAATGAACGTGACGGCTTAGGAATTTGGGATATCAGTTCTGTCAAAATTGAAGCAAATACTCACACTGAATTATTATTAATTGAAGTTCCTATGAACATTAATGAAGCTTAGTATGAAAACAAGAACCATCGAAACAATTGCTTACGGACAACCCATGGATATGGGCGGATTTCCTATTCGTCAGGCATTGCCTTCGTCTAAAGCAGATATGATAGACCCGTTTTTGCTCTTACATCATGCAACTATTGAAGTAGCTAAAAATGTAGACGTTAAAAATGCAGGGGTTGGTCCTCATCCTCACCGAGGTTTTTCTCCTGTTACTTTTATTTTTAAAGGCGGCGTGCATCATCGCGATAGCAGAGGAAATAGTCATATTGTATATGAAGGGGGCACACAATGGATGAATGCGGGTATGGGGGTAATTCATAGTGAAAGGCCTCCCGAAAATATTCATGAATTAGGGAGTACGCAAGAATTGATTCAACTATGGATCAATACACCTGCTGCCAATAAAATGGATGCACCTGCTTATATTCCAGTGACCAAAGAAGATACTCCTGTTATTGATTCAACTGATGGATTAACAAGCATTCAGGTAGTTGCGGGCGAACTGAATGGCGTGAAAGGAGCGATTGTTCCTCAAACACCTATAAATATGTTCACCATTCATATTAAAAAGGGAGGTACTTATTTTATTCCTTTTGCAGCAACACATAATGCGTTCATTTATGCATTAGAAGGACATATCAATATAAATGAACAAACAGCATTGCCTGCTTTTTATATGGCTTCTTTCCATAAAGATGGAGAAGGCATACAAATAACTGCAACAGCAGACAGTGTTTTATTGATGGGAACTGGGGAGCCTTTGAATGAACCAGTTGTATCTCATGGTCCTTTCGTAATGAATAATCAAACCCAATTACTGGAAGCTTTTAGAGATTATCAAATGGGTAAAATGGGTGTTCTAATTGAAGAGTAAAATTTTTATCACAATCATATCATCAATCTAAAAATTAAAAAATGGCAACTTACAAAATTGACCCAATGCACAGTGAAATCACTTTTAAAGTGAAGCACTTAATGATTACCAATGTAACTGGTAGCTTTCAACAATTTGATGCTACTTTAGAAGCAGAAGCAGATGATTTTAGCGATGCTAAAATTAGCTTTGAAGCTGCTATCGACAGCATTTCAACCAACAATGAGCAAAGAGATACCCATCTTAAAAGTGATGATTTTTTTGCTGCTGCTACCCATCCTACATTAAGTTTTGTATCTACCTCATTTACCCATAAATCTGGTTCTGAGTACGCGCTTAAAGGAGATTTGACCATTAAGGGTAATACCAAACCAGTAGAATTAGCGGTAGACTTTGGTGGTAGAATGACCGATTTTTATGGTCAAGATAAAGCTGGTTTTGAAATTACGGGTAAAATCAATCGCAGTGAGTTTGGCTTAACCTGGAGTGCGGTAACTGAAGCAGGTGGAGTTGTAGTAAGCGATGAAATCAAGTTAAATATGGCTGTACAAATGGTAAAGCAAGCATAAATAGGCTTGATTGAACCCAATCGCCAATTAATCGTTATAAGTATATGCAAATAGAAATTATTACTGGAAGCCCTAGAAAAGACAGTGTTACGTATAGAGTTGCGTTGCATTTACAGGCTGCTTTACGCGAGCACACCGATCATATAGTAGGAATAATTGATGTAAGAGAATGGAACCTACCTTTATTGCAAAATGTGTTTTCTTCGGTGGATCAAACACCCGAAGCGTATAAACCACTTACAAAAAGAATGTTCGCCGCTAATGCGTTTATTTTGGTAACCCCAGAATACAATGGCAGCTATGCTCCCGCCCTACAAAACTTGTTAGATCATTTTCCTAAACAAGCTAGAAAAGCGTTTGGTATTGTAACTGCTTCTGTTGGAGCAATGGGTGGTATGCGTGCATCTCAACAAATGTTGTTATTGGTTGCAGGGCTTTTTGGTATTGCTTCTCCTAATATGCTGATTATTCCTCAGGTGGATAAAAAATTTGACGGAAACGGTCAATTGTTAGATCTGGGTTTTAAACCTGCCATCGACAATTTTACCAAAGAATTACTTTGGTTGGCAGGTAATCTTCAGCCAGAGTCGGTTGCCGAAAAACGGACTGTATATAATTAATTTTTAAAAGGGTGGCGGAGTTGTAACTTCGCCATTCCTTTTTATATAGCACCATGAGCGATGAAATAAAACACGAATGTGGCCTGGCTTACATTCGTTTACGCAAGCCCTTCTCTTATTACCTCCAAAAACATGGAACGGTAACTTACGGCTTAAATAAGCTGTACCTGTTAATGGAAAAGCAACATAACCGAGGCCAAGATGGTGCGGGTTTAGCAATGGTTAAATTGAATATTGAACCAGGCAACCCTTACTTACATAGAATGCGCAGTAATGCTCCTCAACCTATTGCAGATTTGTTTTTTAAGATTGGTCAAGAAGTTCAAGAGCTAGAAAAATACCAGCCAGATATTAAACAGCATCCTGGTTTAATGAAAGGCCATCTTCCTTTTTTAGGAGAGCTGTTATTAGGGCATTTGCGTTATGGTACTCAAGGAAAAAACAATGTAGAATTTTGTCATCCTTTTATTAAGCGTGACCTAATGCCCGGAAAGAATATTGCATTAGCAGGCAACTTTAACCTAGTTAATACCGATGATTTATTTGAACAAATTGGGGTGAATCCGGGCGACTTTCAAAAACAAAGTGATTTGGCTGCAATGATGGAAGTAGTGCATCATTATCTTGTAAAAGAAGATGATGCTAATCCAAACAATGCCAATATTACCAATGTACTTAAAAACGCTACCCCCATTTTTGATGGTGGATATACCATTGGAGGTTTATTAGGCAATGGGCATAGCTTTGTTATGCGTGATGCACATGGAATTAGACCGGCCTATTATTATATTAATGACGAAGTAATTGTTGCTGCAAGTGAAAGAGCAGCCATTAGAACCACATTCAATGTGGGGGAAAATGAAGTACAAGAATTAATGCCTGGTACTGCTTTAATTGTAGATGATTTAGGGAACTACCGAATAGAAAAAATATTAGAACCTAAAGAAAGAAGAGCCTGCTCTTTTGAACGTATTTATTTCTCAAGAGGAAGCGATGAAAAAATTTATCGCGAAAGAATTGCACTCGGTCATCACTTAAGTGAAACAGTTTTAGAACGTATTGCTTACGATTTAAAAAACACCATCTTTTCTTATATTCCAAACACTGCTGAAGTAGCATTTTATGGATTGGTGAAGGGGATGGAAGAATACCTCAATAAAATAAAAGTTGAACGTATTCTGAGTTGGGGTAACGATTTTACGCCCGACAAGTTAGAAGAAATGGTGAATAGAAAAATTCGCCAAGAAAAAATTGCCATTAAAGACGTTAAACTAAGAACGTTTATTACCGAAGATGCCAACAGAAACGAAATGGTACAACACGTGTACGATATCACTTATGGCACTGTTCGTAATAATGAAGATACTTTAGTGGTGATTGATGATAGTATTGTAAGAGGAACTACTTTAAAAGAAAGTATTATCAGAATGCTTTCAAGATTAAATCCTAAAAAAATAATTGTGGTGTCTTCTGCGCCTCAAATTCGATACCCCGATTGTTACGGGATTGATATGAGTAAGTTAGGAGACTTCATTGCATTTAGAGCGGCTATTGCTTTGTTGAAAGAGCGCAATATGGAAGATGTGCTTGATCAGGTACGGGATCAAATTATTGCACTTGAAAATGCGGGTAATTTGCACACAGAGAATGTAGTTCGCCAAATTTACAAGCCATTTACTACCCTAGAAATTTCCGATAAGATTGCACAGCTCATTACCCCAGAGGGAGTGAATGTGCCCGTGGAAGTCATTTATCAAACCATCGAAGACTTGCATGAATGTTGTCCTACGAATACGGGAGATTGGTATTTCACTGGAAACTACCCAACACCGGGCGGTAACAAAGTGGTCAATAAAGCATTCTTGAATTACCTCAGTGGCAAAAATGTAAGGGGGTATTAATTAAGGAAGAATGTAATTTTCATACGCAAAACTAACCAAGTGTGTTAGGTTCTTCACGTTGAAACGTTTGTACAACGGTTGTATTCTTTTTTCTATAGCAGATGCTGAAACACCTAGTTCATCTGCTATTTCTTTAAAGGAATAACCTTTGGCAACATAGATTAGCGCTTCTTTTTCTTTACCCGAAATGGTGAGAAATTTTTGAACAGCCTTATTGATTACTTTTTCAAATTCTTCTTTGTCTGGGCCATGCACATCATAACGCATGACCATTCCTAAATGTAAGTTTTGATTAATCCTGAATCTTCCAATAATATTATCAACTAATCCATCTTCGTCTACTGAGAGTATTCCTATTTTAACTTCCATGGGAACCATGCTTCCATCTCGGTGAATTTTTTTTAATTCAACAGTGAAACTGTAATTTTTGATTCCCGTTTTTTTGCTTAGAATAAATTCAATGGTTTTTGCATTTATTTCGTGAGCAAAAGAAACGTAACTAGCATCTGTTTGCTTAATGATTGTCTGCAGGGTTATCTCATCGTCTTTAAAACCCAGTGTTTCTTCCCAGCCATCTGCATAAATCAACTTCTTTTCTTTGAAAGAATAGATATAGATGGCTTCGTCTGGAAACCGAATTAAGCTTCTTTTATATTGTTTAAAAAGACTGCTATTGGTATCGGCTGGCAAATCAGTTACGACTGATGGGTCTATTTCAGACGTCTTATTGGATTTGTTCATAGCTCAATATAATTAAAACTGAGTAATTACACAGTTGTTGGGACTAAACTATTGAACTAAGTTTGCATCAATTAATTATCGGGGGGTAGTTAATTTTTAGGTCGCAATCCGAAAGGTCTGCGGCCTTTTTTATACCCTATAGCAAATGGCGTTGATATTCATACCAGCCCCAACAGAAGCGAACATTACAATATCACCTTTTTCCAGCTGATGTTCGTTTAATTCGCCTCTATTTACTAAATCGTATAAAGTAGGTATGGTGGCTACAGAGCTATTGCCTAGTTTATGTATACTCATTGGCATGATACCTTTTGGAACTTCTTTAATTCCGTAGAGTTTAAACAGTGCTTTAATGAATCCCTCATCCATTTTTTCATTGGCTTGATGTAGAAAAAATTTCTTCACAGCTGTTACGTCCACATTGCTTTTTTCTAAGCAGGCTTTCATGGCAAGTGGTACATTTTTGATAGCATATTCATACACTTTTCTGCCCTTCATTTTAATATACCTCACTGCTGGGTCTGCGTCAGGTAAGTATGACTTACCCATTGTAATATATTTGAGTTCATCGTTACAATGACTTTGCATACTGCTGGCAATAATACCTGAATCTGTTTCATCCCCTTCAACTGCCTCAATGATGGTAGCCCCAGCGCCATCACTAAAAATCATACTGTCTCTATCATAATTATCAATCACTCTACTGAGTGTTTCAGTTCCAATAACCAAGCACTTTTTTGCTAAGCCTGCTTTAATAAATGCGTCGGCTTGTGTAACCCCTAAAATCCATCCTGGACAACCAAATAATACATCATATGCAACACAGTTAGGATTAACAATACCTAAAGCGTGTTTGATATGGGAGGCCAATGAAGGCACAGCATCAGATTGGATGGTATTCTTTAATACGTTCCCGAAATTATGTGCTACAATAATTTGATCGATGGTTTCATGGTCTATACCAGCGTCTTCAATGGCGTGTTTAGCAGCGATGGCACCCATATCACAAGCAGTGAATTCATTGCCTGCATAACGGCGTTCTTCAATGCCTGTGATATCTTTAAATTTCTCAACGATTTCCGACGACGCAGTAGCTATTTTAATATGATCCTCCCCATAAAAATCTTGCGATGCAAAATCTTTATTTGTTTTTATATGTGGAGGAATATAACTTCCTGTTCCAGTAATAACTGTTCGTATGGCCATCGTTCCCTATTTATAAGTATTGGTCGCCTTTATTGCGTTTTACCTCAGCAACATATTCTTTTATGGCTTGTTCTTTTTCTTTCTTACAAATCATTAGAACATCAGGAGTATCAACTACAATAAAGTCGTCTAAGCCCTGAAGTAGTAATAACTTTTCTTTTGGAGAAGACACCATGCATTTGGTAGCATCTATAATGATTACATTTTCAGAAGCTACAGCATTGCCTAAGTAATCTTTTTCTAGATTATCATATGCACTATTCCATGTGCCTAAATCGCTCCAGCCAAATGAAGACGGAATAACATAAACATTATCTGCTTTTTCCATGATAGCAAAGTCTATGGAAACATTGGTACAAAGCGGATAAATTCGGTTAATTGCTTCTTTCTCCGAAGGGGTATTAAAGTTGGCTTTTTCTGCATCAAACAATTCATACATTTCTGGCTGATATTGCTCAAACGCTTTCATTACATTTTTAACCTGCCATACGAAAATGCCCGCATTCCATAAGAAGTCTCCACTTGCTAAAAAGGTTTTTGCCAATTCTAGATTTGGTTTCTCGGTAAATGTTTTTACTTTATAAATTCCATCTGCCACTTGCATAGGTTCATGCTGAATATATCCATAACCAGTGTTTGGATGTGTTGGCTTGATTCCTAAGGTTACCAAAGACTTAATATTCGATACAAAATCCAAAGCTTGTAATGTGATTTTTCTGAAATTTTCATTATCCAAAATCATATGATCACTTGGGGCTACAATTAAAGAAGCTTCAGGATCTTTTTGTAATAATTTATAAGAAATATATGCAACGCAGGGTGCTGTATTTTTTCTACTTGGTTCTGCAAGAATATTTTCAGGATTTAATTCTGGTAATTGTTCTTGCACAATGGAAACATATTCGTCAGATGTTACAATGTATATATTTTCATTTGGGATAAATGCCGCATAACGTTCGTAAGTCCATCTAATTAAAGACTTTCCGGTATTTAAAATGTCTAGGAACTGCTTTGGATAACTCGTTCTGCTCTGTGGCCAAAAACGGCTTCCAATCCCTCCGGCCATAATGGCTACATAATGGTGTTGATTCATATTAAATAGGCTTTATTGTGCGCTTAAAAAACGAACGCGTTGTAAACTTATTGCTTATTCTATACAATTCCTTCTCTAATTAAATCATGTATATGAATAATGCCTTTGTAACTGTTTTTTTCTGCTACCACTAATTGGCTAATATTGTGCTTTTTAAGTAGTTCTAATGCTTCTACTGCCATTGCTTCAGGATGGATCGTAATTGGATTAGTAGACAAAATATCTCTTGCACAAACTTGACTGATATCATTGGTTTTTTCGAGCATTCGCCTGAGGTCTCCATCGGTAATGATACCTTTTAATTCCAAATTTTCGTCAACCACGGCAGTCACTCCCATTCTATTTTGAGTGATTTCTACAATCACTTCTTTTAAAGTGGCTGTTAGTAGTACACTGGGTTTTTCATTGGCTTTTGATAAATCTTCAACCCGCAAATAAAGGCGCTTTCCCAAATTTCCCCCTGGATGAAATTTAGCAAAATCCCTGTTATTGAACTGATTCAGTTCCATTAAACAGACTGCTAATACATCTCCCATCACCATCTGTGCGGTTGTGCTGCTGGTTGGAGCCAAATTATTGGGGCAGGCTTCTTTTTCTACAGTGGTGTTAATCACTAAATTGGATTGCTTAGCAAGCGAACTGTCCATATTCCCTACCATTCCAATCAATAAATTTCCAAAATTGTTGATTAATGGAATAAGCACTTTTATTTCTGGGCTTTCCCCACTTTTGCTAATCAGCATCACCACATCATCTTGGGTAATCATGCCTAAATCTCCATGGATTGCATCTGCAGCATGCATGAACAATGCAGGGGTTCCTGTAGAATTGAGGGTTGCTACTATTTTTTGGGCTACAATAGCACTTTTGCCAATCCCACTCACAATTAATCGGCCTTTTGCCTCATGAATAGATTGAATTATTTTTTCAAAGTCTGAGTCAATAAATGCTTTCAAACCCAATACGGCAGAAGCTTCTGTTTCTATTGTTTGTTGTGCTAGTGCTTGGATATTTGTATTCATGCTTGGCAAAGGTAAACTTTAACAGCTTAGCAAGGGTTATGCATAAGGTATTCATTAACTTCGTTCCCCTTTTGCAAAAAGGCCTTGATTTCAATATAAATGTTGAAATATTCAAGGAAAAATAGCAAAAATTGTTTAACTTTTACAAGCATAGAATGTTCTTAGCTATAGAAAACTGATATCCCCCAATGGCAACTAGTACTACAAAAGCTCCGTCAAAGACTGTAATTAAAAAAACTGCTACTAAAAAAGCTGTTTCTTCAAAAGCTGTAGGAGCAACTCACCAATATCCCATTCACTCGGCTTTGGAACAATATTTTGGTTTCAAAGAATTTAAAGGAACGCAAGAATCGGCTATTAATAGCTTGCTCGATGGGAAAGATACTTTTGTAATCATGCCAACTGGCGGCGGTAAAAGCCTTTGTTACCAATTGCCTGCTTTAATATTGGAAGGCTGTGCCATCATTGTTTCGCCTCTAATTGCCTTAATGAAAAATCAGGTTGATTTAGTAAGGGGGTATAGTGAAAATGATGAAGTAGCTCATTTTTTAAATTCTTCATTAAATAAAGGGCAAATAAAAGCGGTCAAGGACGATTTAAATAGCGGGAAGACCAAGTTACTCTATGTTGCCCCTGAAACCCTAACGAAACAAGAGAACCTGGAATATTTTAGTGACCTTAAGATTTCTTTTTTTGCAGTGGACGAAGCACACTGTATTTCTGAATGGGGGCACGATTTCAGGCCTGAGTATCGTAGATTAAGAGAAATGATGGATATCATTAATCCAGATATTCCTGTTATTGCTTTAACAGCAACGGCTACACCTAAAGTACAAAGTGATATTGTAAAGAACCTGGGATTAAGAGACGCCAATATTTTCATTTCCTCTTTTAATAGAACCAATCTTTTCTATGAAATTTTACCTAAAATTCAAAAGGAACAAACGGTAAAAAGTATTGTAAAATTCATTAGTCAGCATAAGGGGAAGAGTGGGATTATTTACACGCTGAATCGAAAAACGACTGAAGAATTAGCTGAGTTATTGGTGGCTAATAAAATCAAAGCAGTTGCCTATCATGCGGGTCTAGACCAAAAATTGAGGGCAGACAGACAAGACCAGTTTTTAAATGAAGATGTTCAGGTAATTGTTGCAACTATCGCATTTGGTATGGGTATTGACAAACCAGATATTCGGTTTGTAATACATTTTAATATTCCTAAATCAATTGAGAATTATTATCAAGAAACGGGTAGAGCCGGGAGGGATGGATTAGAAGGGATTTGTGTTTTGTATTATTCGCATAAAGATGTTTCAAAGCTAGAGCATTTAATGCGCGATAAACCTTTGAGTGAACGTGAAGTGGGTGCTCAGTTAATTGATGAAATGGTGGCTTATTCTGAAAGTGCAGTATGCAGAAGAAAAATCTTATTGCATTATTTTGGAGAAGATACCGAAACAGAAAACTGTGGTTTGTGTGATAACTGTAAGAATCCTAAAGAAAAATTTGAAGCTAAGGAAGAAGTAGCGAAAGTGCTTAAAGTAGTAAATGCTTTAGACGGAAGATTTGTTACAGATTATGTAGTGAATGTTTTGTTGGGTAAACTAACTCCTCAAATCAGCATGTTCCGCCACGACGCTTCACCTGTTTTTGGTATAGGAAAAGATAAAGAACCTCATTTATGGAATAGCTTAATTAGACAAATGCTTTTAGAGAATTTGCTCATTAAGGATATAGAAGAATATGGTTTAATTAAAGCAAGCGAAAAAGGATTAAAATTTTTAAAGAAGCCAGTTTCTTTTAAAATGGTATTGAATAATTTATTTGAAGATGCCAATGCTGATGATGAAGAGGGAGAAGGAGCTGCTCAAACTGGCGCTGCTGCAGATGAGAAATTATTTGCAATGCTAAAAGAACTCAGACAAAAAGAGGCTAAGAAAAAAAGTCTTCCTCCATTTGTGATTTTCTTAGAGAGTTCTTTACAAGATATGGCCACTTTATATCCTACCACCTTAGATGAAATGAACAAATGTCAAGGGGTTAGCAAGGGTAAAGCCATTAAATACGGTAAACCTTTTGTTGATTTAATTGCTACTTATGTAGCAGAAAATGATATTGAAAAGCCAGATGATTTTGTCATGCGCAGTGTAGCCAATGCTGCGAGTAATAAAATCTATATTATTCAAAATGTAGATAAAAAAATACCCTTAGAAACCATTGCTAAAAACAAAGATTTAAAACTAGATCAGTTGTTAGAAGAAATGGAAACCATTGCTGCTAGTGGTACCAGGCTTAATCTAGACTATGCTATTGATGAATGGTTGGGCGAAGATGAACAGGATGAAATACTCGAATATTTTAAAAGCTGCGAAACTTCTTCTTTAGATGTTGCCAGAGAAGAATTAGCAGAGTTCGATTTTAACTGGGAACAATTAAAAATCATGCGTATCAAATTCTTGAGTGTTTATGGAAATTAGTAGCTATTTTTTCAAATAACTACTAACCCGATTCCTCAAGTTTTCACGGATATTTAAATAATATAAGTTGATATCTGCCACATGATAATTGTTGGTTGTATAGAATATATTTCCAAAAAATTTGGGTTTGGGGGTCCATAAAACATTTCCTTCAATTTTTGCAGATGCAACTGAAGGAACAATTTTATTGAACTTTAATAAAACCCCACCTTTGTTTAATTGTCTATCTGCAAGTGTTTCTTCATTTGTCCAGGTTAAAGGATTGGTTACAATTGCTTTAAATTTTTCTTGAAGAATTAAGGGGGGAGTATAGCCTTCTCTATAAGTACGCCAACCTACGATGCAGCCAGTTTGATTGGGTGTTGTACAGGCTTTGATTTTTGTAAACTCTGCTTCTGCAACTGGTATTCCAATCAAGTAAGCTGCTATCAATTTATTTTGTAGTGGTTGATTATCAAAAAATTCTTTGAGCAGTCTTTTCCCATGTGTAGTTCCCTGGCTATGTGCTGCTATGATAATTGGTTTTCCTTTATTTAAGTTATTTAGATAGTGATTAAATGCTGTTTTTACATCTTGATACGCTAATTCAAATGCCGCAATTGCTGCACCACTATCTGTTGCATTTTTTGGAAAATAAGATTGCAAATTTGCTTGACGGTATCTTGGTGCAAACACCCGTCCTACTTGGTTAAATGCACTTGCTTGAAATAAAATGGTAGTATAATCTGTTTTTGCATTCAATTCGTTATTGCCAATTGGAGCACTATATCCAAAGGGTAATTGATCATCGGTATAAGTAGTTGGGTGAATAAAAAAAACATCTGCAATTGAATCAATAATATGGCTAGATCTTAATGGTTTAGGCACGCTATCTGCAGGGTCTTTTTTGTATGGGTGGGCTGCCCAATAATATAAATCACTGTAATCGGGCACACTAATTGAATCTTTTTGTTCGTACTGCTTTGCCATTTGTTTGTAAGGAGCACTACAAGCAAATGCAAGGATTGTCAAACTTAAAATGAATAGATAAGATGGCTTCATGCCTTAAAGGTCTAGCTTTTTAATGAATTCTTGCTGATGACCTGCTATTATTGAATTTGCTGTATTTTCGTAAAAATATATTGCTATGGCCATACCTGTTGTTGATTTAGCCGAATTTACCCATGGAACCCCCGAACAAAAAGCCTCATTTGTTCAAAGCCTTGGAAAAGCATATGAAGAAGTAGGATTTGTTGCAGTCAAAAATCATGGTGTTCCCGACGAGTTGATTGCCCATCAATATGAGTATGTACAGCAATTTTTTGCATTGCCACTCGAAAAAAAGAAGCAATATGAAATACTTGGTTTAGCTGGTCAAAGAGGCTATACTAGTTTTGGTAAAGAACACGCAAAAGGAAGCGAAGCACCCGATTTAAAAGAGTTTTTTCAATATGGTCAAACAGTTGAAGATCAAGACGCCATTCAATCGGAGTATCCTGATAATGTGCAGGTTGCTGAAGTAGCTCCATTAAATGAAACCTTGTTTAACGCATATAGAAACTTCGAAAAAAGTGGCAAGGCTTTGTTACAAGCCATCGCATTGTATTTAGGTTTAGATGAGCATTATTTTGATCAATATGTACATAATGGTAATTCTATTTTAAGATGCATTCATTATCCTCCAATTACCCATGAACCTAAATCTGCCATTAGAGCGGAACAACATGAAGACATTAATTTAATTACTTTGTTGGTAGGTGCTTCTGCCGACGGTTTACAAATTTTAACCAAGCAGGGTGAGTGGGTGAATGTTACTTCTTTGCCAGAACAAATTGTAGTAAACGTAGGCGATATGTTGCAGCGCCTTACCAATAATAAATTAAGAAGTACCACTCATAGAGTGGTAAATCCTGCTAGAGAACTTTGGCATACCAGCCGTTTTTCCATGCCTTTCTTTTTACATCCTAGAAGTGAAATGAGCTTGGCATGTTTAGATAGCTGCATTGATGAAAATAATCCTAAAGCTTATCCTGATGCAACTGCTGGAGAATATTTAGATGAACGACTAAGAGAAATTGGATTAAAGAAATAATGATTCTTGAATTTAATTCGTCATATCCCCTTTTTGCGTGCCGTGCTTTTGCACAGTGTTACTGCATTTGGTGGTCCTCAAGGACATTGGGGTATGATGGTCAAAACTTTTGTTCAACAGCGTAAAGACGTAACCGAAGAAGAACTATTAGATTATAATGGTTTCTGTCAAATGTTACCCGGGGCTTCTTCTACACAAGTACTCACGTTGATAGGGTATAAAAGAGGAGGTATTCCATTAGCTATTTTTACCCTACTCATTTGGATAATTCCTGCTTCCCTTTTAATGTCGGGCCTTTCTTTTTTATTAGACTATTATGAAAAGATTGCACACCCAGCTGCTTTTTTCAGATTTATCCAACCCATGGCCATTGGCTTTATTGCTTATTCGGCTTTGCGTACTTTTAAAGTAGCAGTTCATAATACCATTACGAGGGTTATTGTGGTCATAGCTACTGTAGCCACTTTTTTAGCATTTAAAACACCATGGGTATTTCCTATCCTAATTGTTATTGCGGGCATCGCAACCAATTTTAGTGATAAACGTATTCCTCAAAAAGGCATACCACCCAAACAAGTTAAATGGGGAAATTTATTGATCTTTTTAGTGCTGTTTGGTATTGCAGGTTATTTGTCGGAAACAGCCACAAAGCAAAATTGGGAAAACAGAAAAGTATTTAACCTCTTCGAGAACAACTATCGTTTTGGTAGTTTAGTTTTTGGTGGTGCAGACGTATTGATGCCATTAATGTATGAGCAATATGTAACCAGACCGCAGACCAAAAAAATTATTGAAAACAAGCGCGATGTATTAAAAATTGAACGAGAGGCATTTTTAACGGGCTCTGGAATTGTTAGAGCTATACCTGGTCCAGTATTTTCAATTGGGGCATTTACAGGTGGAATGGTATTAAAAGAAGAAGGCAAAAGCTTTCAATTCTTGGGTTGTATGATTGGGGTAATTGCCATTTTTTTACCTAGTGCTTTATTGGTGTTATTCTTTTTTCCGGTATGGCATAATCTAAAGAAATATGCAGTGATTTTCAGGTCATTAGAAGGAATCAGGGCGGCTGTAGTAGGTATAATGGCTGGTGCTGTTGTTTATTTATTGAACGACCATATTTTCCCTGAATTATGGACTCA
This sequence comes from Sediminibacterium sp., assembly GCA_049242025.1. GTDB lineage: Bacteria > Bacteroidota > Bacteroidia > Chitinophagales > Chitinophagaceae > Sediminibacterium. The sequence continues at coordinate 6,483 of JBMLPQ010000111.1, read as the reverse complement.
AAACTGGAATATTCTATGGGATTTGGGAATAGTTGTAATAACATTTTTAGTACTCAGGATAAATAGAGTTCCCGCTCCATTTATTGTTATTGCTTGTCTTATTTTAGGTGCAATTGCCTAATTTTTGTATCTTCCTTTATATCATAAAAGTTTAACATGGTTACCATTGCTTTATACAATTTAAAAGGTGGTGTAGGTAAAACAGCCGCTACCGTTAATTTTGCCTTTTTAAGTGCAAAGCAAGGGTACAAAACATTGGTATGGGACTTAGATCCACAAGGTTCTTCCTCTTTTTATTTGGGAGCAACTTCAACCGTTAAAAATGAGGCTAAAAAAATATTGAATGGCGAAATGGATTTATCAAGTACAATTCAAAAAACTGCCTATGAAAATCTAGCTATTATACCTGCCGACCTCTCTGCAAGACATGCAGATATTATTTTAAATGATATGAAACAAAGCAAGAAAAAAATTGCTTCTATTTTATCAACCATAAAGAAGGATTATGATATCGTGCTCTTAGATTGTCCTCCAGGAATTTCTGTTTTACATGATGCGGTATTTGTTGCGGCAGATTGGGTATTAATGCCTAATATTCCAACTACCCTATCTATTCGATCTTTTGAATCGGTTCTTCAATATTTTAAAGAGAATGATTTAGATATCGATAAATTAAAGTGTTTCTTTAGTATGGTAGACCATCGTAAAAATTTACATCACGAAACCATTAATGAATTTTATAAAGATAAACTGTTCTTTAAAAACTATATCCCCTACTTAAGTGATATTGAAAAAATGGGTTTACATGAAGCCCCAGTAGAAACTTTTGCAAGAAGTAGTTATGCAGCTCAGTGTTATCAAGACCTTTGGAAAGAAATTAAACAGCGTTGTATTAATTAAATATGAAAAGAGAGTTAACGTCTTGGTATAGTCCAGCCTTGAATAAAGAGATGCCGATTGCATCTTATGGACATTTTGGTTTTGCCATTTTATTGATTCCTACTGCTGCAGCAGATTATTTGGAATATGAGCGATTTCAGTTAATTGATGCAATTGCACCCTTTATTAATTCGGGAAAGTGCAGAGTGTTCAGTATTGATAGTATGAATAAGGAAAGCTGGATGAACAATCAAATGCTTCCTGAACATAAAGCCATACGGCATAATCAGTTTAATAACTATGTGTTTAATGAAGTAGTTCCTTTTATTCGCAGTAGTACCAGTGATGAAACCATGATTTATACTTGTGGTGCATCATTTGGAGCATTGCATGCAATGAACTTGTTCATGAAACGTCCTGATATCATCAACGGGGCTATCAGTATGAGTGGTGTGTACGATCTAACTGAATATACCAAAGGGTTTTGGGATGATCAAGTGTTTTACAATAGTCCAGTTCATTATATGCCAAGTTTAAACGATAATTGGTATTTAGACAAGATTAAAGCGAGTCATCATATTCATATTTACTCGGGTAGCGGCAACTTTGAAGATCCTGAAGCTTCTAAAAAATTTGCTGGAATATTATACACTAAAGGAATTTGGTATGATTTAGACGTATGGGGCCCAGATATTCACCATGATTGGCCTACCTGGCGCTCTATGCTTCCTTATATTTTGGACAAAAAATTCTAAACTGTAAAAAACTCGTTAATTCGCGTGGGATATATGGAACTATGCTCATGCTGAATTAATATTACAGCATAATCAACTGCAATTGAGGTATTTTTTCAGAATAATTGGTTTATTCTTTGCATCGTTATTAACTGTTTTTTGTGCTGAAACGAAAGCACAGTATACAACTGTTAGTGGCAATGTATACGATATTTCTGCTCGCAGGCCTTTGGAAGCAGTAGCGGTACAAAGTACTTCAGGAAGAGGTACTATTACCGATTCTACTGGTTACTATAATTTGACGGTGCTCAAAACCGATTCTATTTGGTTTTCTTTGATAGGAAAGTCTACTATGAAATATCCTGTTGATACGATTTCCAATTTGGAACGTTTCAATGTAATGATTCATGTTCGCGCTTTTGATTTGCCAGAAGTTAAAGTGCGAAATAATTATTATAAATACGACTCTGCAATGAATCGGCAAGACTATGCAAAAGTGTTCAACTTTAGAAAGCCGAGTTTAGGCGTAGTGTCTAATCGTTCGTATAATCCTGGAGCAGCTGTTGGTTTTGATTTAGAAGGTATCATTAATATGTTCAGGGTTAAACGTAACCGAAGTATTTTGACTTTACAAAAGCGTCTTTTAGAAGAAGAAGACGAAAAATATGTGAATAGCAGATTCACTAAAATCTTTGTAAAGAAAATCACTGGTTTACAATCTCCAGAACTAGACACATTCATGAATAGGTATCGCCCCAATCCTAGCTTGGTTAGATTATTGAATGACTTAGAATTAGGCTATTATATTGGACAACAGTTTCAAGCATATAAAGAAAGCAAATACAATTGGCGCGGAGGTCTATATAGAAGAAGAGATGATTATTAATGATTACTTGCATGCAATGCTTTTGTTCCCAAGAGTTGTATCATTGGCAATAATGCGCCAAATCTTTCATCATTGCTAAAGCCTTGTTTGTAGCGGTGATAAATTTGTTGAGCAATTACCCCATTTTTGAATAAGCCAAATACATAGTAAAAGTTGATATCACTCAAATCCCTTTTTGTGAGGGTTTTATAATAATCAATTAATTCAGCCCTTGATAAATTCCCAGGTAACCAGGTGCAGTTATACTGTTTAAAAATAGGTTCTTCGTCTGCTTCAAACCAATATGCTAACATAGCTCCTAGGTCCATTAACGGATCACCAACGGTAGCCATTTCCCAATCCAATACTCCAATCACTTTGGTTAATGACTCATTGAATACTACATTGTCGTATTTAAAATCATTGTGTAAAAAAGCGGGTGCCTGTTGTTTGGGTAAGTTTTGTTCCAGCCATTTTGCTGCCAAATCCATGGATTCAATCGCATCTGTTTGTGCAGCATAATATCTTTTGATCCAGCCTTCCACTTGTCTGGTTACATATCCTTCAGGTTTTCCTAGATGCACCAATTCCGTTTTTTCAATATCTATTGCATGAAGCACTGCCAATGTTTCAACTAATTGCTTTGCACAGTGTTCAAATTGAGCTGGGGTTATTGCCAGTTTAGGAGCATTGTATGCTCTTAGTATTGTGCCTTCTAATTGTTCCATTATGTAAAATGGCGAAGGAGTAATAGTCGTATTGTTGGCGTACAAGATTGGTTGGGGTATTGTGCTAAAAAATGGTTTTAATAAACTCAACACTTTATACTCTCTTTCCATATTATGTGCCGACTGAATATTGGCTCCAGGTGGTGCCATACGCATCACGAATAGTTGATCAACAGTAGCTATTTGATAGGTAAGGTTAGAAAATCCACCAGCAAATCGCGTAATGGAAATAATAGGTTTTATACTGGGTAAATATTCTTTCAATAATCCATTCAACTGATTAATATCAAAGTTTTCTTTATCAGAAAGTGCTACTGTTTTTTCCATTGTATAAATCCTATTTTTTTCTGTTCATCCCATATTTCTTCAAAATACTTAACGCTAAACTTTGCTTATGAACTTCATCTGCTCCATCCCAAATTCTTGCACCCCTTTCATGTTGAAATAAATTGGCCAACATGGTTTCGTCAGACAATCCCATAGCTCCATGAACTTGTATGGCTCTATCTAATACTTTTAATACCATATTAGCCACAAAAAATTTGATGCCTGCAATTTGATCACGTGTGGCTGCTGCTCCATATAAATCAATATTATGCGCAGTTCTCAAAACCAATAATCGAGCTGCATCTATTTCAACTCTACTCTCTGCAATAAAGCCCTGAATAAATTGTTGATGCCCTAGCATTTCTCCTTCTTTTATTTCTCTGGTTGCAGCTCTTTGGCACATCAAATCAAAGGCTTTTTCAGCAATACCTACCCATCGCATGCAATGATGTATTCTACCTGGTCCAAGTCGTTCTTGTGCTAGTTTAAACCCTGATCCCTCCGAACCAATGATATTATTAATTGGTATTCTACAATTATTATAACGAATTTCTGCATGACTGGCCCAACCTTCTCCTGCTTCTCCAAATACTGGAATATTTCGAATGAATTCAAAGCCAGGTGTATTGGTTGGAACAATGAACATACTGGCTCTTTCGTGTGGCGCTGCATGGGGGTTGGTTACTGCCATCACTACTGCAAATGAAGCTCCATCTGCTGAAGAAGTAAACCATTTGTGCCCATTAATGATGTATTCATTACCCTCTCTAACTGCAGTGGTAGCAAGCCTTGTAGGATTTGAGCCAGCATATTCAGGCTCGGTCATCGAAAAACAACTTCGAATTTTTCCTTCCAATAACGGCTGTAAATATTTTTCTTTTATTTCATCAGAAGCAAAGCGAGCAATCATTTCTGTATTACCAATATCAGGAGGTTGCGCATTAAAAGTGTACTGTCCATAATAGGGCGATAAAGACAATATTTCACTTACTTGTCCAAACTCGCAAAGGGTTAATCCTATACCCCCTTCATGAATGGGTAAATGTAAATTCCACCAACCTTTTTGTTTTACCAATTCCCTTTTTTGTGCAAGTAATTTTTCGGTTTCTTTAAAAGGTCTAGTAGTATGTTCCTTTTCTAAAGGAATTAATTCTGTTGCTACAAACTCCCGAATAGCAGGGAGTAATACTTCTAATCTTTTGGTAACGAAAATGGCTTCCATCATAATTTTTAAATTGTAACACCTCCGTCTGCTGTGAATAAAGTGCCCGTGCAATAACCTGATGCAGGTGCAGCTAAAAATAGCGCAAGCGCAGCTATTTCTTCTACTGATCCCATTCTTGATATGGGGGCCATTTTTACAAATCGATTTAACCATTTTTCATCTTGCCAAAGTGCTTCAGAAAATTTGGTTTTAATAAGCCCAGGACAAATGGCATTTACTCTTATTCCATCAACACCCCATTCCTTAGCAGTTACTTTAGTAAGCATATTTAACGCAGCTTTAGAAACAGAGTATAGGCCCAACCCTGGATCTGGTGTAATACCTGCAATAGAACTAATATTGATAACCGAACCTCCTCCTCTTTCTTTCATAATGGGATATACTAATTTTCCTAACTCAAAAGGTGCTTTCACATTTACATTCATAATTTTATCAAAAGCCCATTCTTCGCTGGTTACCACAGGTCCATAAACTGGATTACTGGCTGCATTATTGACTAAAATATCAATGCCTCCATATAATTCAACCGTTTTTTGAACCAATATTTTACAGGCTTCTATATCTCCCGCATTGCCTGCAATACCGGTACATATTCCCCCTGTTTCTTGAATGGAAGCAGCCACTTTATCCAATTCTTCTTGTTTGCGTGAGTTGATCACAACCGCCGCGCCACTAGCTGCAAAATATCTTGCAATGGCTTCTCCAATCCCTTTACTCGCGCCTGTAATCAAGGCTACTTTTCCATTTAAACTAAATGCTTCATTCAATATCATATGATTAACTTTTTTTGGATAGTGCTTTGTTCATGGCGGTCATGAATTGGTCTTTTACTTTTATTCTAAACCAGGTAGGTGCCAATCTTTTCAACTTCCACATAGTTCTTGCGGCTTTGGGTAATATAATATAGAGTTCTTTTTTCCCTGCCCTTATTAATATTTCTTTGGCTACTTTATTGGCTTCTAAACCCGATCGAGCTATAAACGTTTGTGTGATTTTTTTAGTAGCAGCACCTCCTCTTACAGAGTCTGCAATATTTGTTTTAAAATAAGTGGGTTGTATACAAGAAACATGAATACCAAAATCATATAATTCGCTATATAATGTTTCGCTAATAGCAACCACGGCGGCTTTGGTCATATTGTATCCAGCCATAGTAGGAGCGCAGCCGATGGCTGCAGCACTTGCTGTGTTTAGGATATGTCCATAACCTTGTTTTTTCATTGCTGGAATAAAATACCAACAACCATATAATACCCCCATTTGATTTATTCCTACCATCCATTCGTAGTTTTCTAAGGAATAAGTTTCAAATTCAGACCCATCACCAACACCTGCATTATTAAATAACAAATCAATTCCCGCTGCATCAAATAAAAATCGTTCAGCAATTTCTTTATACTGGTCTTTGTCTGAAACATCTAAAAGATAAATCAGTGGTTTCCCTCCTGCTTTAGCTACTAATCCCCCCACTTCGTCTAAGGATTTTGGATTATTATCCGCCATACCAATCGTCCATCCTTCAGCAGCAAGCTCTAATGCAAATGCTCTTCCTAAGCCAGATCCTGCTCCAGTAATAAATGCTCTTTTATATGGGTATTTTTGAGAGAGTGCATACATATGGCAAGCTTTATTGCTTGAATGTAAAAAAAGGATGCGACTTAATGGGCATTTCACCGAATTATTTTAGCTTTTCGCCATTCAGCAAATGCTGGTTTATAAGACCGT
>JBMLPQ010000110.1:0-5098 GCA_049242025.1 Sediminibacterium sp. | reverse complement strand
ATAACTTGGTCTTCTTCTTCTTTAAATAAATCAATCAAATTGTTTTTGAATTTATCCCAGAACTTAATTCTTGGTGTAATATTCACCGTTTTACTCTCAACTGGAGCAACTGAAGCAACTGGAGCAACAGTAGCAGTTGGCATTACAGGAGGTGCTTCAACAGACTGCTTCTTTAAAGCAGAAGGCACTTCCATCTTGATGAATTGCTCTTTAAATTCTTTGTATTGATGATCGTAGTCGTTGTATCCTTTTAAGATTAAACCAATACAAGTTGCATACATTGGCTTCTTTAATTCATCAATATGATTAGCCGCTAAATGTTCATTCGGCAAACCAATTCTAGCGTTTAAGCCAGTTGCATATTCGGTTAATTGAATCAAATGCTTTAGTTGTGATCCACCCCCGGTTAAGATAATACCCCCATTTAAATAGCGATGATCTAAACCAACTTGCTTTAAATGATAGGTAACAAAATCGAGAATCTCACTCATTCTTGCCTGAATAATTTGCGCTAAACTTTTAACACTAATTTCTTTTGCAGGCATTCCTTTTAAACCAGGAATAGTAATAAATGCATTGGCTTTAGTTTCATCAGCTAACGCAGAGCCAAATTGTACTTTCATTGCTTCGGCTTGTGTTTTTAACACACCCAAACCTAAGCGGATATCGTTGGTAATATTTTCGCCACCAAAAGGAATTACAGCAGTATGCTTTAAAATACCTTCATAAAAAACAGCTAAATCAGAAGTACCACCACCAATATCTAAGATAGCAACACCAGCTTCCATATCAATTTCACTCATTACAGCACTTGCAGAAGCCAATGGTTGTAATACCAAGTCTTTGGTTTGCAAACCACTTCTAGTAACTGCACGATTAATATTGCGAATGGCATTTCTATCACCAGTGATAATATGAAAATTTGCACCAACTTTAACCCCATTGTACCCAATAGGATCCTTAATATTTTGATTGCTGTCTACATGAAAGTCTTGGGCAATAACATCAATAATTTGATCCCCAGCAGGAATAAAGGTTTTACGTTGGTTATTAATCAACTGCTCTACTTCTGCTCTGCTTATTTCTATATCGGCATCTTGACGAACAATATCACCACGTGTTTGCAAGCTTTTGATATGGTGGCCTGCAATACCTACATAAACTTCATTAATTTCTAGATCAGGATTGCTAAGTGCACAATTTTCTAACGCAGCCTGGATAGCTCTGATGGTTTGATCTATATTGAGTACTTGTCCGTGTGATACTCCATTGCTATTTGCACGGCCAAAACCAAGAATTTCTAATTTTCCAAACTCGTTTTTACGGCCCGCGATTGCAGCAATTTTGGTAGTACCAATGTCAAGTCCTACAATGATAGGTGCGTCATTGTGATTCATAGAGTATTTCTTTTACTTGTTAACGGATTTTGAATAGAGATATTGCTTTCTGGAGTTACAATTTTTAAACTTTCTTTTATTCCAACAACCTGACCCTTATACTTTAAACTAATCACTTTATAAGTATTCAATCCGTGTTGAAGCCAAGCAGCCTGATAAAATGCTTTTAATCGGTTGAGCTTATCCGCCGCATCAGCAACATCTCCAAATGCAATTAAATGGTCGCCAATTACAGGAATCATTTCGAACTGGCGATTAGGAATAATATCAATCTGAGCAATTTGAGCAGTTAAAAAGGAATCAGCATTAACCAGCGTAGCTAATTGAATCACCGATTGAACCAATGCAGTATCAATTTTTTTAGTGGACGGAAATCCAGTAAAAACGGGCACTCTAGCTGAAAGTTTACTACTCAATGGCAATTTATTCATGGCAGTATCTAAATAGTAAGATTGACCATTGGTTTCAAAAACACGGGCAATAGGCTCTTTCTCTACAATATTTACCTGTAATAAGTATTGATTATCAAAAAACATTTCAGCATTATTGACCCAAGGATTTTTTTCTACCAAATGTTCTAACTTCCGAAGCTTTACACCACGCAATGGTCTTCCAATTACAGGTGCCGATTCATTAATGATATTTAATACATCTTGTTCATCAATGAACATATGTTTTTCAGCTCCTTTTATTTCAACCACTACACCCTGAATTCTTTTATTTTTTTTCTGGCGGATGGATGCACCCAATAAAACCAATACCCCTATAAGGCTTAGCACCCAAACGGTATTGATGAATATTTTTTTCCAGTTCAAGTTTTTCATTACCAATTATAAAAGCGGATGATTCATTAATAATTCTTTTGCAGGATTCACCAATGTATCGATATCTCCAGCACCAGCCATGACTAATAAAGAAGGCTTATTAGCTTTAACCCAATCTAATAATTCGGTCTTACTCAAAACCTGCTTATTGGCTAAATGCATATCCTTCAATAACATTTCGCTGTTCACCCCTTCCATAGGCAATTCTCTTGCAGGATAAATAGGTAGCAAAATCACTTCGTCTGCTAAATCTAGTGTTGCAGAAAAACCAGCAGCCTGATCTTTAGTACGACTAAATAAATGCGGTTGAAAAACCAACGTGAGTTTTCGATCCGGAAAAATACTGCGAACACCAGACAACAACGCTTTCAATTCATCAGGATGATGAGCGTAATCATCTATTAATACATGCTCCGTTGTTTTCAACGCGTATTCAAATCTTCTTCTTACCCCTTTGTAATCTGCAACTGCAGCAACAATTTTATCATCCTCAATACCCAATTGTTTAGCTACAGTAATGGCTGCAATCATATTATCAATATTATGCAAGCCACCCATATGCAATACTAAATTAGGAATAGACCAGTTAGGGCCTTGAACAGTAAAATGATAAGACCCATCAATTACTTTTAGCCCTTGAATATGCACGTCTGCCGCCTCATTTTGATGATCGTAATTCAACAAGTTTTCGGCCTGTAATTCGGCGGCTCTACTTAACCCATACTTGGCAACAATGGTTCCACCAGGTTTTAATTTTTGCGAAAATTGAACAAAAGCATTCTCCACTTCTTCGGCCGTACCATAAATATCTAAATGATCGGGATCCATAGAAGTAATGACTTCTATATTGGGAGACAATTTTAAAAAACTACGATCGTATTCATCTGCTTCAACCACCACCACATTGCGCTCGTGACTCCAAAAATTAGTATGATAATTAGCAGAAATACCCCCTAGAAAAGCATTACAACCATAACCCGAATGACGCAGTAAATGCGCAACCATAGAAGTAACAGTCGTTTTGCCATGGGTACCAGCAATACAAATATTAAAAGCGTTTTCGGTAATCCACTGCAAGATGTCGCTGCGCTTCATCACTGTGAAACCATTATCAATAAAATAATTCAGTTCTTGATGATCTTTCGGAATCGCAGGCGTGTATACAACCACATCAGGCTGTTGAGGCGCCAAATTGATATCATCTGTGTAATGAATGCTTATTCCTTCTTTCTCCAATTGATTCGTTAGAACTGTAGGGGTTTTATCGTAACCACTTACCATAGCGCCCTTAGCTAAAAAGTAACGGGCAATAGCACTCATGCCAATGCCGCCAACGCCAATGAAATAAATAGTATTGATAGTAGTTAACTTACTCATGATAAAGATGCTAAAATTTGATTGGCAATAAATTCATCAGCATTACGCAAAGCCATTGTTCTGATTTGACCTTTCATATTTTCTTGTTCCATAGGATTCGCAGATAAGTCTAGAATTGTTTTCACCAATAGACTTTGCGCATCTGCATCCTTGATGATTTTAGCGGCGCCATGATTAACCAGTTGCATGGCATTTGCCGTTTGATGATCTTCTGCTGCAAAAGGAAATGGAACCAAAACCGCAGCTTTTCCTAACACACATAATTCAGTAACAGCCATTGCACCGGCTCTACTGATTACAATATCGGCAGCAGCATAACCATATTCCATTTGGGTTATAAAAGAATCAACCCAAATATTTTTATATGAAGCAGCTGCTTCTTTATAAAGGTTGGCATTGGTTTTACCTGTTTGCCAAATCAATTGCAAATTATTTTTTTCAAACGCTCCTAAATGTTCCAATAAAGCATTGTTAATGCTGGCAGCACCTAAGCTACCACCCACCGCAAGAATAGTGGTTTTAGCATCAGCTAAATTGAAAAAAGCCAAAGCCTCTTTGCGCGTAAGATGATTATTTTCTATAGCTGCTCTAACAGGATTACCAGAGACCAATAAATTTTCTTTTGGAAAAAATTGTTCCATACCTGTTGTTGCAACAAAAATCTTTGTTGCCTTTTTGCCTAATAACATATTACTCTTCCCAGCAAATGAATTTGCTTCGTGAATAAAAGTGGGAATACCCTTGCTTTGCGCAAAACGTAAAACAGGAAAAGTAGAATATCCGCCAACACCAATTACAGCAGTCGGTTTAAATTCAGAAAAAATAGTTCTAACCTGAAAGAAACTTTTAATCAGTTTCCAAGGCAATGAAATATTTTTTAGTAAAGAAGATCTGTTAAATCCCGCAATGTCCAATCCTTTGATTTCATATCCTGCTTGAGGTACTTTTTCCATTTCCATTTTACCCTTTGCACCAATAAATAAAAATTGCGCAGTAGGCTCTTTTAATTTGATGGCATTAGCAATAGCAATCGCTGGGAAAATATGTCCCCCAGTTCCACCTCCAGCTACAATAAAACGCTTAGACATTGGGGCGAAGATTTTTTTGTGATGAAAAAGGATTTGCTGTGGCGGCCGCCGGAGCTAAATTACCCACACCTGCAGGATCCGCGTTAGCGGCCGCCACAGGATTCACCCCAGTTTCTAAAGGAGCTTTCCCCTCTATTTGTTCAACGTTGCGGGCAACACTTAAAACAATACCAATGGCAGCACAAGTAAATAAGAAAGAAGAACCGCCCATACTTACCAATGGAAGCGTAACTCCAGTAACAGGCACTAAGTTTACATTCACCGCCATATTAGCAACTGCTTGTATCACTAAAGTAAAACTGAGTCCAAGCGCTAAAAAAGCACCAAATGCATAAGGACATCGCCTAAAAATACTGATGCACCTAAATAAGAACACCAGGTAAATAAATATCATGAACGCACCACCTAAGAG
>JBMLPQ010000109.1:26299-29511 GCA_049242025.1 Sediminibacterium sp. | reverse complement strand
AATAGAAACTCAGTTAATACCATCATCAGCGAAAGAGCCATGCGCGAAATATATTTAAAAGGATGGCAAATTGTAGTGAAAGCATCTAACCCTTGGACCATTATGAGTTCGTATAACTTAGTGAATGGGCCTTATACTTCTGAAAATCCTGAATTGCTTCGCACTATTTTAAAAGACGAATGGGGATTTAAAGGATTTGTGATGACGGATTGGTTTGGTGGTAAAAATGCGGTAGCCCAACAAATTGCTGGCAATCATTTGGTGATGCCTGGATTGCCCAATCAGAAAAAAGACATTATAGATGCCGTTAAAAACAAACAATTAGATGAAGCCATCTTAGACAAGAACGTTACCGATATACTCAATATAATTTTGAAAACACCGGTGTTTAAAGGATATAAGTTCAGCGATAATCCACCCTTAACTGAAAACGCACAATTGTCTAGGGAAGCTGCGGCTGAAAGTATGGTTTTATTAAAGAATCAAGGCAATGCTTTACCCATAAAAGCAGAAAGCAAACTGGCTGTGTTCGGTAACAATCAAGTGGATTTGGTAGCTGGTGGAACTGGCAGTGGTGATGTAACAAAAATGTATACTGTTCCATTAGCAGATGGATTGTTCAAAGCTGGTTATCAAATCAACCCAAGTTTATACAGTGCTTATGCTAATTATATAAAGAGTGAAAAAGCAAAACAACCAAAGCGTTCATCTTTGGCTGACTTAATGAGTCCGATAATCCCTATTCAAGAAATGTCTATTTCTATTGCGGCAATTCAAAAAGCGGCTGCAGCATCTTCAATAGCAATCATTGCCATTGGTAGAAATGCTGGTGAAGGCAATGATCGAAAAGAGAAAGACGATTACTATCTCACGGAAAAAGAATTGAAATTAATTGCTGATGTATCATCTGTATTTCATCAACAAAACAAAAAAGTGGTAGTGACTTTAAATATTGGTGGCGTTGTTGATGTGGCGCAATGGCGTGATAAAGTAGATGCCATTCTATTGGCTTGGCAGCCTGGTCTTGAAGGCGGTAATGCTATTGCTGATGTCATTTCTGGAAAAGTCAATCCATCTGGGAAATTAGCTACAACTTTTCCTGCCAAATATGCGGATGATTACAGTGCCAGAAATTTCCCCGGTAGAGAAATTCCAGGTTCTGAAAAACCTGGTTTGTTTGGTCAAAAACAGGTTGATGCTGAAGTGATTTATGAGGAAGGTATTTATGTTGGCTATCGCTATTTCAGCAGCTTTAAAATACCCACTGCCTATCCATTCGGATACGGATTATCGTACACCAATTTTTCTTTGAGCAATTTAAGTATGAGCAAAGCGGTATTGAACGATAAGATTGATGTTAAACTAACCGTTACAAATACCGGTAAAGTTGCAGGGAAGGAAGTGGTACAAATGTATATAACGGCCCCTAAAAGCAATTTAGATAAACCCGCTGTTGAACTTAAAGCTTTTGCCAAAACCAAACTGTTGAAACCAGGTGAATCACAAGTGGTTGAGTTCACTATTTCTGCGAATGAATTGAGTTCATTTAATACTGAAGCATCCGCATTTATTGCTGAAGCAGGTGACTATACGATTAAGTTTGGGCATGCTGAAGCTGCTTTGATATCTGGCAGTTTCAAGTTACCCAATGATGTAGTGGTGGAAAAAGTGAATAAAGTACTTGTACCAAAAATGACCATTAATGAATTAAGAAAATAGTTCTAAATCCCCCCATACAACTAAGGGCTATTCAGTAATGAATGGCCCTTTTTTATACAAACAAAAGAACTAACCTCAATACAATATCTGTCAGCGTAAACAAAATACCTTGGTTGAATATTTAATTATCAGAATCGGGAAAAAGTTTACGAATTATTTTTCCTGATTTCGTTAATCAGTTTTCCATATTCATAAACAGTCTAAGACTATTTAGAGGCAACTTGCGGCCCTAAAGTTTTTGAAATGAAGAAGATTGTATTTGGATTGTTGTTGATTAACTGTTTTTACTTTGCTTCAGCGCAGGATACCACAAAAATTAAGGATACTGGCTTTGTAACTCCTAAATATTTACCAGAAATAACTTTGGTAGGTAGAAATTCAGGATCTGACATTCATTTTTTGCCTGAGGTTGTAGGGACCAATATTAATGCAGGAAAAAAGAATTCACTTATTGTAATGGATAATGTGCAAGGCAATGTGGTAACCAACACCATGCGACAGGTGATGGCTAAAGTGCCGGGGATACATATTTGGGAAAGTGATCCCAGTGGTATTCAAATTGGTATAGCTGCACGTGGACTAAGCCCTAACAGAAGCTGGGAATTCAATGTCCGTCAAAATGGATACGATATTAGTAGCGATCCATTTGGATATCCTGAAGCGTATTATACGCCTCAATTAAATTCTGTGCAAAGATTGGAAGTGGTTAGAGGTGCTGGAAGTTTACAGTATGGTCCTCAGTTTGGAGGTTTAGTGAATTTTATATTGAAAGATGGTAGTGATATTAAGAAACCATTTCAATATGAATCTCAACAAACAGCAGGAAGTTTTGGATTATTTAATTCATACAATGCCATTGGTGGTCAAAATGAGAAAGCCCATTATTACGCTTTTTGGGATCATAGAAAAGGAAACGGCTTTCGTGAGAATAGTGGGTTTAAAGTGAATACTGCTTTCGCTAATTATTCTTGGAAGCTTTCAAAAAAACTTAAACTTGGATTTGAGTTTACACATTTTGATTACTTAAGTCAACAGCCAGGTGGATTAACTGATGCACAATTTAAGCAAGATCCTTATAGAAGCTTACGCAGCAGAAACTGGTTTGAAGTAAAGTGGAATATGGCTGCGCTGAATCTTGATTATGCTATTAACGAGAACAGCAGACTTAATGTAAAAGCATTTGGAATGTCTGGCGATAGAAATAGTATTGGATTTATGCAAGCGCCCAATGTAGCTGATACCATCAATGCCACAACACTTCAATACAATAACAGAAGAGTAGACATTGATCAATATCGCAATTTAGGTGCAGAAGCACGTTATATTATTGACTATACATTAGGTAAAACTAAACAAACATTGTCTGCAGGTATTCGTTATTTCCGAGGCAAAACATATCGTTTTCAAAATGGAAGAGGAGATACTGGTTTTGGCTATAATCTTAATACACTGGCGCCCTACCCAACTGATCTAGAATTCCTTACTGAGAATAC
>JBMLPQ010000109.1:0-26199 GCA_049242025.1 Sediminibacterium sp. | reverse complement strand
TAATTGAATTTAGCCCAACTAAAGCATGGATGAAAAATAATCAATTTGGTCATATAACGCTTTTTACTTCTATTGCTTATATTAATGCGCGTTACGAAGATTTCAGCATCATTAGCAGACAAGGAAATAATTTGGTAGAAACAAATCTGAAAAATAAACGAGTAGAAAACGCACCTGAAAATATCATCAGAGCTGGTTTGACTTATACAAAAAAAGCACTGACCATTACTACTCAATACAGCTATGTTTCAGAAGCTTTTAGTGATGCTAATAACACAGTAACACCTACTGCTAATGGTGTAAATGGATTAATCCCATCTTATAATTTAGTAGATCTAAGTGGTACTTATAAGTTTAATGAAAAGTTCTTCTTAAAATCAGGAATCAATAATCTCTTTGGAGAAAAATATTTCACTAGACGTGCGGGCGGTTATCCTGGTCCTGGATTAATGGTTGCAGAACCAAGGAACTTCTTTGTAACTGTTGGTGTTAAATTCTAATTTATTTTAGTCTCCATCTTGCCCATCCTGCAACAATGATAGAAAAAAATGCATCATAGGCCATGAATAGAACTTTAATTGAATGGGGTATTGAATAATCATTTTTTTGTTTTGAATTTGCTAAGCCAATTTCAAATGAAGCGAAATTTAAAGGATAAATGCGCGGTACATTTTTTGAGAGTAGCATATTTGTATTGCGACGAATACGACGATATAAGTACTGAGCTGTTCTAGCATTTGGCCATTTCGTCACTATATAACTAATCAATTCTCTAGCCTTTTCATTGTCATTCTTTAAATTCATCACAAAGATTAATATTATCAAATGTTCTATATTGAACTTATTAATATCTTTTCTTAATTCAACCATGACTTTATTTAAAGCTTGCTGGTTACCATTAATAGCATTATAAATATGTACGCCAAGAAAATTGGGAGCAGGAAGTGTTGGTGTCCAAGGATTAATAATAGGTTTTTGACTCAAAAATATATTAACTGCATCAGTTGCAAGGGTAAGCATATTCCATATTACAATTTCTGAATGATTAACTGTTGGAAGATTAACTACCATTTGAATGTTATCTTCTGCCTTCCATGCACTTATACTACCACCACCAACTCCAAATTTTGATATGGGTGCTCTTCTAATATGAAGCGCAGGAGAAGGTTGTATGTGAGCAACTAGGTCTAAAGCATTTTTTAACGCTTGATTATTAAAATTCCTGAGACGATGAAGTGGAGGAGCATCAACCATCACAACGAATTTTGGACATTGAGATGTTCCCGCCAAAAGACGACTAACCAGCCATGCTAATCCACCACCAAATGAAAAACCAAAGACAACCCTAGGAGGAGGTATCAATCCTTCCCGAATACTTTTAACTATTTCAAGTGCAGCACTCCACCACTTTTCAGATTGAAGCATTGAGCCTTTATTAATGGGGTAATCTGCAACCCAAATATCATGGTCTTGAAAAAATCCAGCCTGTCTATAACGCAGTGCCGGAGCCCAACCTCCAACACCTGGCATTCCAAGTGCAATACCTTTGGATGTTTCTAGGCTTGACAAAACTTGTCTTATGATAAGTTTCTCATTCTTTTCGATAATGAATTGAGGACTTTCAATTTCTAAGATTGCTGCGAGATTTCGCAAAGTGCTGTTTTTTCGAAATGCTTCTATTGGTAGATTTTTTCCAAAGACTCGCTCTATCTCAACTGATAAAACCATAGCACTAATTGAATCTCCTCCTAGTGCAAGAAAGTCTGCATCATGTTTATGGGCTCCTTCCCACAATATAGAGTCCCAAACTTGGATTAAGCGGTCAAATTCATTCCCCTTAGCAACATTTGATTTACTTTCAGCATAGCGAGTGGAAATATTTAAACACAGTGCTAAATAATCAACTTTCCCTCCTAGCATTAATGGAATTTCCGATAGAATTTTAAGGCTTCTTGGAAGCATAAAATCTGGTAATAGTTTTGAAAGTTTATCTAAAGCTATTTCAGCTGTGATTTGCTCATCATTGATAGTAATAAATCCATAAAGTACTATACCATCTTGCTCGGGACGTTCTACTACAGCTGCACCACTGACTCCAGGGATTGTTAGCAATTGATTCTCTACTTCATTTAGAAAAACTCGTTGCCCTCGAATTTTGACCATTCTTCCAATTCGACCTAGGTGTATTAAACTTCCGTCAGCAAGTTGTTGCACAATATCTCCAGTTGCGTAAATCCGTTCATCTTGAGTGTCTGCTAATGGAGAAAACCTTTCCTGATTAATTATACCTGCTTTAAAGTCACCTAATGCATGAAAACTTGAGCGAATTAAAAGCTCACCGATGTTATTATCCCCACCAACATTTTCTATTGGCTTTATTGCGTAAGAACTTAGAGGATATATCCAACCAATTGGAACAGTAGCCTCTTTTACTTGCACTTTATCATTGGTGCTACTCCAGATAAACAAAGCACTTTCAGTACTGCCATAAACATTCTGTATTATGCATTCTGGCTTTAAAACTGAATTTGCAAGCTCAAGATCACTTGCAAGAAGTGGCTCGCCAGAAAATCGAACCCCATCTAAATGTCTTAAAGCATGAAATGCTTGTGGTAATTGTGCAAGTTTCCGAAACATTGATGGAGTGAATCTTACATGTCTTACTCCTAGATGATTGATAGCTTGAATGATTGCAACAAAGCCACCTGACTTTATATCTTCAAGGCAAATAGTTCCTCCTGAAAGCAAAAAAACGAGCGCATGATGAAGAAAGCCATAATTGGCATGTGACCCTGCAATTAAAACACATGCTTCTTTTGGTACACGCATCAATGCTATAGAACTCTGAACCTTTACTAATATAGTTGTTGCAGAATAAGTAATTAGTTTAGGGTTACCAGTTGAGCCAGATGTAGGAAAAATCATTGTGGGCTCATTAAATGGAAGCCCTTTACCTTTCGATAGCTTACCAATCCTACCGTTTGGAATCAAGAGATTTAATTTTGGAAAATTTGAAAAAATTTTAATAGTGGTGCTATCTACTAAAACCAATGAACAGTTTGCTGTTTCAATAATTTCAAAAAGCCGTGAAGGAGGATGGTCAGGTTCTAGTAAAACGAAAGACCTTCCTGAAAGAGCACATGCAAACCAAGCTGCTATTGCATCAAATCCAACTGACTGTACCAATGCAACTGGGCCCGATAGGCTTGCTGCCTCATTTATTTCTTCTGCCAATCCAGCTACACGACAGGCTAAATCATAAAAATTATACTTTTTACCATCACTTAATACTGCTATTGAGTCTGGCCATAATGCTGCTACTTTAGCTAGAGAATTCGGTAATGATTCAAAAATTGATTCTCTCTCTGGAGGAGAAAAAATTGATTTATTCCAAATTAAGTCATTACCCATTGATTAGCTCAACTGTATTTACAGGTTTCTTATTAATGACCGATGAAAAATCGAAAGGTACCCATTTTACACCATATTGCTTTATACTCTCAGAAGTGATAAGCTTGGGATTAAGCTTATTTTTTTGATATTGAAATCCAAAACTTCCATTTTGAGTTCGGATTGCACCACCAGGAAAAGGACGAAAAGAAAGCATTTCTGGATGTGGTACTTGTCTTAACAAAAGTGCTTGTTTATCAGCTATTAAAGAAGATAAATGTTCTCCCCATTTTGCCTCTGCGATCTTATAAAGTGATGCTCGGAATTTTGCTTCTTCATGGTTACAGTTTCGACCAAGAAATCGTTCAACTATCCTATGGTCTTTTTCTGATAGCAAAACAAGTGATTGAAATGGCTCAAAAGAAAACGTCGGATTAAATTCATCAAGTTCAGACTGTAGTAATACGTGTATTGTTCTTTCAGCACCAAATAGCTTAATTAGTCTTCTTAACTGGTTTGTATATTTTTCAGTAGAAATTAAAGAGATATCATTCACCCAATGAGCTACACCATTATTTACAACAATAAAAAAATCGATACCAGGTTCGTATAACGAAGTGATTTTTTTACTCAATAGCCCAATCTGGTACAAAAGCATCAATTCTGTTTGATCTGGTTCAAAAATCAGCGACAGTTTATTGGGGAATGATGAAGCACGATAACCTCCGTTATACAAAAGAAAAAATTGAATAGGAGCCCTTTTTTGTATTTGGCTGACAAGATTTTGACAGACCTTAGGAATTATTAGACTCAAATTTTTTTTAGATTGGAAATTAAAAACACGCTGTGTAAGTATATTAGTGATTTTAATTGCAAGAGCCTCCGGGTTAGTGTAGCTATATTTGGTAGGTTCAAAAAAAGGTGTTGAAAAAATTTCTTTAACTATCTCGACTCGAGCGTTAATCCACGTTGTAACGAGTTTAGCACATTCTTCATCAGCTTTTAAATAAGCTTCTTGACTTGAGTTGGTAGATAGGGGCAAAATCAATTCATCTATCATTAGATTCAAGTTATGAATATTCAATAAATAAATCTAATTTAAAAAATAGATTAAAAATTACTTTTGAAGCATATTAGAAAACATTATTAATTTAAATAGAACCAAAGAACGCAGAAAAAATAATGGCTATTTAATTTGACTAACAGTTTTTTGATAAAGCTGCATCAATTTCCATAAACTCAAAAACCATAAAATTAGATTCTTCGGTTTTTGCATATCAATAACTAATTCTTTGCGAGATAAAGTAAACCAATTAACCGGTTTACCTTTAATTTTTTCTATCTTGATCATATAATTTATAGCTACTAAGCCACTGCATATAATCAATAACATTCTTGTCATAAAATACTCCTTATCCTTTTTTGGATAAGGAAGTGCAGATACTTTTTGAAATAGGGCATTATTTTTTTCGAAGAAGAAAGATTTCAACTTTGAAAAGTCTTGACAAGTATTTGCCAACGTATAGCTTTTCCCTTGGCAATCTTTATACATATCAAACAAATCGTTACAAAACTGCTGCAATCCTGCTACTTCATATAAGGCTTGACTCATTTCTTTGGTTGGACTTCCAAATAGATGCGTATAATAGTATACAAAAGAAATCATTGCCTTATCCCATGTTAGTTTTTGTAATTGATTGCTAGAGATATTCGGATTAAGCTGCTCTATTGTATCTATCTGTACTTGTAAAACATCTTTAGAAACTTTTAAATAAGCAGGCTTATCAAATGCGCTATTATTCAAATCAATTCCAATTTCTTTAACTGCATTAACTAAAAAAACATTGCTCTGATAACTTTCAGGTGCTGTTGTAAGCTGCTCAATTTGGCTTGGTGTTAGATTTAACTCATCTAATAAATCATCATACAATGGTGTTATTAAGCCATCATGCCTATTTTCTAGTTGATTTAAGTGGGGTTCAACAACCTCTGCATTTGTATGCAAATATAGAAATAGTCTTATACAAATAATAGAACCAACGTGAGTATAACACCTCCAATTGTAAATAAGATACCCTTTTTAAATATTTGGGTACCTGGAGCAAACATCCAAAATGTAGAAATAACAAAAAACATCAAAGAACAGCCAAAAAATATATTTAGATAAAAGAGTGGATGAGTAGTATTGGCTTTGTGAAAATTATTCATCTTGCTTATAATAAAAGGTAGCTCTTTAACTGTATAATCAGCTAAGCCTGTTCTTACATTATAAGTACCTTCTGCAAAATAAATTATATCTCCCGCTTGCTTTTTAATCTTTAAATTTTTAATTTTTATTGCTTTCCCAATAGCTTCTTCATTTAGATTAGAAGCAATTTTTTCAATTTTATGTTTCTTTTTCTTTAAAAAATCGGTATTTCTAAAAATCAAAATGACACCGCTTATTGAATAGATAGCCATAATTCCTGCCAAAAAGAACCCCAAATAACGATGATAAACACGCATGTTTTTTGATACTGCACCCATAGTGATTGCTTAAATTTTGGCGAAAGTAGCTTTGTATCAGAATAAATAGCATCCCTATCGGGAAATCAATTTTACGAAATTGGTAACTATATATGAATCTATCTTATTTTAATACAACTAAACCTATAATGGACGACTCGCCATTATACGAAAGTTCAATTAAATCTCTTTGTGTTATATGCATTTCTAGTTGCTCAATAAATGGACTTGCTGTAATACGAATTGGGGTTGCTATAATAATAGTGGCTCCTTTTTGTAAGAATTTTTGGATTAGTGTTAATAAGGATTCAAATGCTGAAGGAGCATAATTAGTATCACTCAATAAAACCACATCGGCACAAATAGAAGTGGGAAAATAATTCCAATCTGCACAAATGGCTTTTATTTTTTGGTTGCCTAAATGTGCAATATTTTTTTGTAACAAGTCTATTGCATCCACATCATAATCTGTAATGGTTATTTCTGCTACATGATCTGCAATTGAAAAAGAGGGTAAACCAATTCCTGCTCCTATTTCTACAACTGTTTTGTTTTTAATTAAATCTTGGTATTGTTCAAGAAATGAACTCAATGCTACAGCAGAAGGCCAAACTTTTGCCCAGAATGGAAATGAAGTTGCTGGATGTTCTAGGCGTAATGATTCGTATGTTGGTTTAACCAATAAAGGATCTGGTATATATAATTTTACCCCATTTTTAAATGCTTTCAGTACTAAGGGATATTGCATGATATAAAAGGAAAGTGAATTACTTTAAGATGATGTTTTCGTATAAACTATTTACGGTTTTCTTAATGACCGCATTGAAACCATCTATATATTTTTGTTCACTACCATTAATGATTACAACAAAACCATATTTTTTATTTGGTTCAAAAAACATAGCACTATTCAATCCATATGCAGATCCTGTATGCCCTATTAACCAAACTCCTTCAATTAATTTATTCGATTTGTAAAGGGCTAATCCATATTGCTCTTTTTCGGAAATCATGGTTTGCATCTGCTTTGCGCTTCTTCTAGATATTATTCTCTTTCCATTGTGTTTTCCCATCTTGCTATGCATAATCATATACTTCGCTAAATCAGATGCCGAAATTTTCATTCCCCCAGTTGGAGAAAAAACAGGTGTTGAATAACCCATGGTATAATTGGCAATTTCCTCGCTCCTTGCAGCATATGCATTGGGTGATGCAATAAACTTTGCAGAGTCAGTACTGTATTCATAAATAGTAGCAAACTTTTGCTTATCTAATGAATCCACAAAATAACCCCCATACAATTGCAAAGGCTGCAAAATATGATTCTGTATGTACCGATCAAAACGCTCTCCTGAAACTTTTTCAATGATTGTTCCAGCCATATTGTAGTTTAAGTTACAATACATATAACCCGAATCGGGTGCATAATTATTGTAACACTTAGCCCAATTGGGATTTTTAGCTGGATTAATAGCATCTAAACTAAAATAACCCTGACTATCATTGATAGAAGAACGATGCGATAAAACCATTTTGAGGGTAATAGGTGTTTCAGGATATTTCGGGTTGCGAATGATGAAGCCCACTAACTTACTCATATCATCATCCAATGATATCAATCCTTTTTCTACTAACTGCATGATTGCTGTTGCAGAAAATGATTTCGAAATAGATGCAATTCTAAAAATATCAGCATTGCTGAGTGGTGTTTGTGTTGCTTGATTCTTTAAACCAAAAGACTTTGCATACACAATTTGATTCTTTTTTACTACCGCTACGGACATGCCCATTACTTTATTTGTATTCATAATGGTATGAATAGAAGAGTCTGCTGATGAATATTGCCCATTCGTTAAAATTGGAAATATCAAAAGCAGACTTACTACGAATAAAGAATAATAAGCTTTATGCATTTTACCAACATTTATTGGTGATTGAATGCATAAATTTAAGGATTGGTAGACCAAATAGAACTGTCTTTCACAAATACCCTTCTGTTTAATCTTAATTGTGCAATTATCAGTTCAGCAAAATCTTCTGGATGCATCAATCGATCTTCATTGTTGTTAATTAAATTAGCAGAATGCGCTAATTCAGTCACAACTGTACTAGGAGCCATAGCTGTTACTCTGATATTGTATTTGCGAACTTCTTGCATTAAAGACTCTGTTAATCCCATTACACCAAACTTAGATGCACTATAAGCACTGGTTGTTGCTGCACCTTTTAAACCCGCTGTAGAAGAAATATTTACAATATCCCCTGTTAAACGTTTCATCATTTGTGGTAATACTGCTCTAGTAGTATAATAAACACCAAATAAATTGACTCTCACTTGCTCTTCCCATACTTCAGGAGATAAGTCTAAAAACTTACCAAATGTACCTGTACCCGCATTATTGATTAAGATATCAATTGGGCCTAATTTATCTTCAATTTTTTCAACCGCTTGATTCACTTCTTTGATATTGCTAATATCAGCTGGTGCCACAAATGATTGAACACCTAGTGTAGTTAACTCAGCAGCCAATGATTGCAAATCGGACTCCGTTCTTGCTATTAATCCTACATGAACACCTTCTTTTGCCAATGCAATGGCAATAGCTTTTCCAATTCCTTTTCCGGCGCCTGTAACAAGGGCAACTTTATCTTTTAATGATTCCATAATAATTAATTTTTAAGCTGTATAAAACGGATAATCAGTATATCCTTTTTCTCCAGGAGTATAAAATGTTTGTTGATCAACTTCATTTAAAGGTGCATCTATTTGATACCTATTGACTAAATCTGGATTGGCAATAAATGGTACGCCAAATGCAACCAAGTCAGCATCACCCGCCTCTAGTACTTGCGTGGCTGTTTCTTTATTGAAGCCCTTGTTAATGATTAGTGTTCCTTTATATATAGGTCTGTAATGTTTTGCTATTTCAGCAACTGCAAATGGCAAATGATCTACCCGAATAAAAGGCTCGGTCAAATGCAGATAAGCCAACCCATAATCATTTAGTTTATTTACGATATAATCGTGGGTAGGTATGGTGGTTTCATCCATTGTAATTCCAAATAAACCATTTAGGCTTGGGCTTAGTCTAAGACCTACTTTACTATAATCAATTACACCCTTAAATGCATCTAGGATATCGAACAAAATTCTTGCACGGTTTTCTATGCTTCCTCCATATTCATCGGTACGATTATTTGCAGTGGAATTAAAAAATTGTTGTAATAAATAACCATTGGCCCCATGTATTTCTACTCCATCAAAGCCTGCTTTAATTGCGTTTGCTGCTGCATTTTTAAAATCTTCAATGGTCTGCTTGATATCTTCAATCGTCATTTCCTTTGGAGTAACCGTATCGGTAAATCCATTTTTGGTGTAAGACTTTTCATTGGGATTAATAGCTGATGGCGCAAGTGGTAATAACCCATTGTGAAAATCGGGATGCGACATTCTTCCTACATGCCATAATTGTATAAAAATTTTACCTCCCTTTTCATGTACTGCTTTGGTTACTAACTTCCAGCCTTCTACTTGTTCTTCGGTATAAATGCCTGGAACATTAATATAGCCAACTCCTGCACTGCTTACAGGTGCTCCTTCTGTTACAATAAGGCCTGCACTTGCTCTTTGTGCATAATAAGTAGCCATTAACTGATTGGGAACTCCTGCTGCATTATCTGCTCTGCTTCTAGTCATGGGTGCCATGACCATCTTATTGCTTAATTCCAATCCTGCCAATTGATATGGCGTAAATAATACTGTACTATTCATATTGTTTTTTTATATAAGTGATTTTTTAAAAAGAGGTTTCAATCCACATATATGGACTATTTCGCCTGTAATTGATAATGAGGTTTCATCTTTGCCTTCAACTATTGCCGTTGTGTTGGCCCAGTCTACTGCAATAAACTTTGAGTAAGGTAGCATTGGATGTAAAGAAGCTGAATCTAAATGGGCTTTCTTTATTTGTATTACGGTTTTACAAGTTGTTACTTCTACTATTTTTGAAGCAATGGATGCTTGTTCAGCTGCTTTATCTGCAGCTATAATAATGGTATCTGCTTCCCATGAAGCATCTTTACTACATGCAACCAATTCTATTTGGGCTTTTGGATGATTCTTAATAACTAATTGCTTTAATTGATGCAACTTTTCTTCAGATTGGTCCATCAACAATAATGGATAATTTCCTGCAATTTTATTAGCCAGCAATTCACCAATTTCTGAATTAGCCCCTAAAATGGCTATGGTATTATTGTATTGCATGAATCAATTGATTGAAATGCAAAATTAACTGTACCGTTCTTTTTTTAACTTGAGAAAGGATAAGAAATCAACTTGATTTAAATCAAGTTTTTGAAAGATGCTTGTTTAGTTTATTCTTTATCCTACTGAGTGTTTCTGGTGTGATGCCTAAATAGGAAGCCACCAATTGTTGAGGTATTCTTTTAATGAGCTCAGGGTTGGTTGCAGATAAATGAATAAACTTTTCTTCTGCAGAATTGGAAATAGAACTGATTAGCCTTCTTTCCTTTGAAATAATATTATTCTGAAAAAGTATTCTATAAAACCTTTCCATTACAGGTACTTCTAATAACATGTCTTCAAAATCTGATCTACTAATCAATAGCAACTCTGAATCTTCAATGGCATCTATATGGTAAGTTGATGGTTCAATGGACAAGAAACTTAACATATCGGCCATCCACCATCCTTCCCAAGCAAAATGAATCATATGCTCAATTCCTTTCTCGTCTACATTATATGAACGCAATAGTCCTTTTTCAACAAATGCCAAATGCTTACATATATTTCCTTCTTGGAGCAAGTACTGCCTCTTTCTAATTTTCTTGGGAGAAAAAAATGTTTTAACAAGCTTTTGCTCTGCTTCGGAAAGCAACACTTTATCTTTAACTTGAGAGAAGAATACTTCGAACATTAATACAAAATTACATCAAATGGCTATCATTTAATTTTAAACAATCTATCGAATATGAAAAAGAAGTTATGGAGCATTTTGGCATTGTTTATCTTTTCTTCAACCACACTAAGTGCACAACAGTGGTCACC
The DNA here is from genome assembly GCA_049242025.1 of Sediminibacterium sp. GTDB lineage: Bacteria > Bacteroidota > Bacteroidia > Chitinophagales > Chitinophagaceae > Sediminibacterium. The sequence continues at coordinate 15,233 of JBMLPQ010000109.1, read as the reverse complement.
TGAAGAGCAATTAGAATTATTTGGCTATTGCGAAAAGGGATTATTAATGAAGGAATTGGGTATTTCGGAAGAAACAGCCAATAAAATTGGGCAAATTAATTATTGGGCAACTTTACAAAAACTTAAAATAGAAGCGAACACCAACGATACTTTTGCTACTGCTAACGAAGTAAACCAAGAAGTGCTTAAAAAATATAAAGCCTTATCAATAACAGGAGAAAAAGCAAAAGGACTGATAAGCAGAATGAGTGCACCTGGCTGTGCTGTTACCCTGCTCAAATTCAATAAAAGCTACGATACACTTTCAAAAGTTCAACTTGTAGCTGCTTATAAAACCAAATTCAGAAAGAAAATTATTGATCAACTGGGAGTTAATGGCAGACAAGCTGATTTAATAATTGACGCAGAAGCCTGGAGGCAAAAAGAAGCATTCACTATTGCACAAATAGCTGAGTCTGACTTTAATAGAATTAGAAAAACAGTTCAACTAAATAAAGAATTTGATAAAAAATTGGTGATGATTGATTTGAATGAACAACAAAAAAGTCAAGCAGTTGAATTCTTTACACAAAATCAATTATGAGTCAATACGATTTCCGCAAAATAAGTGCTGCTGATATAATTGAATTGCAAAATATTAGTAGGACTACTTTTAAAGATACTTTTACTGATCATAATTCTGAAGAAGACTTAAATCATTATTTAGATGAACAGCTCTCTATTCATAAGCTATCTGAAGAACTGAATAATCCATATTCTACTTTTTATTTTGCTACTGAAAATGAAAAGCTAGTTGGTTATTTAAAATTAAATTGTTCTACTGCTCAAACTGAATTAATTGATGAAAAAGCTTTTGAAATTGAGCGAATCTATATTCTTAAAGAATATTTTGGAAAAGGACTGGGTCAGTTTTTACTAAATAATGCAATTCAAATAGGTAAGGAAATGCACCCTACTTATATATGGCTTGGTGTTTGGGAAAAGAATGCAAGAGCCATTCGTTTTTATGAAAAAAATGGATTTAAAGTATTTAGTAGTCATTTATTTACTTTAGGAAATGATGTTCAAACAGATTTATTAATGAAATTAGAAATCACCAACTAATACTATTTATGAAAACCATTTACTTAATTGCCGCATGTTTATTTAGCATATCTGTACAAGCGCAACAAAATTTAAAAGGAGCTTACACAGCTAAAGAAGATAAAGAAGTCATAATCTGTTTAATGGATGGTTATTTTGTTGAGACCAAATTCAATGTAAATACCAAAACATTTAATTACACTTGGGGTGGCCCTTTTATTAAAGAAGGTAATAAATTGCTTATTACGGTTCATTTTGATTCTAGAGATAAAGCTGCAGTTGGAAAAACAAAAGAGATTTCATTTGGTGAAAAGCACCAAACACTAATAGATATAGGCGAAAATGTATTAGCTGGTAATTGGCATATGAGTGGAAGAAAAAATGGTGATCAGTTTACTGAAAACCCACTTAGAGCCCGTCGCACATACAAATTATTAACTGGCACTCGCTTTCAATGGATGGCTATCAATATTGAAACTGGAGAATTTTTTGGTACTGGTGGTGGAACTTACCGTTTTATTAATGGAAAATACACTGAGAATATTGAGTTCTTTAGTCGTGACGCTTCAAGAGTAGGCGCATCACTCAATTTTACTGGTAAGATTGAAAATGGACAATGGCACCACAGCGGCCTCAGTTCAAAAGGAGATCCTATCTACGAAATATGGTCAAAAAACTAGTTCTTCGCTTTAATTGGAACTAACTTAATAATGCCTATCCAATGAAAGATTTTAATGATTGGATAACAAGGGTCTATTTCCCACCATTTGGCTGCAAAATTAGGTCTCGCCCCTGCATGGTGATGATTGTTTTGAAATAACTCTCCCAACATTAAGAAATCAATGATTAATGTGTTTTTTGAATGATCTTTTTCTTGTGGGAAATTCCTATATCCATATTTATGTCCTGCCCAATTAACCACTGCACCCTGAATTGGTCCAATTAAAAAATGAATAGGCAAGAATAAAAACATCCACCATTCAGTTGCGAAGAAATAGTAGAATGTAATATATACTAATGCAAAAAATATTCTTGTAATCCAACTATCCGCAATTTTATCAATGATTGGATAAACAGGAAAGTTTTTATCAAACTTTGGTTCAACAGGCATTGTTCCTTTTAATACACCGTGATAAACTTTTTTGGTATGCCACATCATGGTAAATACCTCTTTAAAAAAATGTGGCGTGTGCGGATCCTTCTCGGTATCACTGTATGCATGATGCATTCTATGTAAAATGGCATACGCTCTTGCATTTAAATAAGATGTTCCCTGCGTTACCCAAGTATAGATATACCAAAACTTTTCCCAGAATTTATTCATGGTAAACATTTTATGTGCTGAGTATCTATGTAAATAAAATGTTTGTCCAAAAAGAGAGAGATACCAATGGAGTACGAGGAAAATGATAATGGCAGCCATAGAATCAAATGGATTTTGTTAAAACTGGTACAAAGATTAGTCATTCTTTTAAATAAAAATCTTTTGTTAACAGCTAACAATAAATTGGGCCGCTGTAATTACACAGCAGTTTATCACACAATAAAAAAAGATATATATCACTTAGGGTTTTTCCCAAGTCTTTGTTAATGGATTATATTGTTTTAGAATTTTAGCAGGATTTCCGCCAACTATAGTAAATGGTGGAACATTTTTAGTAACCACAGAGCCTCCTGCAACAATTGAATGCTTTCCGATAGTTACACCTGCTACAACTACTGAATTAGCTCCAATCCAACAATCATCTTCTATTACAATTTCTGCTGTAGTTTCTTTTTGATTTTTGATAGGAATATCAGGATCTGCATACCCATGATTCAACCCTGATAAAACAATATTTTGAGCCAAAATAGAATTGTTACCGATACTTACCGGACCTATTACTGTATTACTTAATCCTAAATGCGCATTTTCTCCTATATATACATCCCCTACCATATTATTAATGCAACAGAAATCTTCTATAACCGCTTTTTTACCCAATGAAAAATTTTTCCAAGGCGCTAAATCTAGCCTAGCATAATTTCTAATAATTGCTTTTCTAGAAACCTTGTGCTTAAACGGATTAATGAACAAGCGTACCCATAGTCTACATCCTGGCGATGTTTCTGATACCATCAACCAATACACCCATTTTTTTAATCTAGGATTAGATTTGATTTTTTGCACTATGCTCATACTATAAATGTATAATTGGTAGTCCTTTAAACCAATTTTAATTTAAAAACTTGTTAATTCTTACAATTTACTGAACAATTTAGACGATAACCTGCTTCTATAAACGGTAAAATTAAAAAAACATTAAAACAGTATATTTGCCGCCCATTTAACCTAAAAAGTTATGAAAATCTATCGTTCAGCTCAAAATAATCTTATTGTTCCAGCTTTTCTTTTTGCAAGCTTCGGTTTTTTTGCTTGTGAAAACAAAGAAAAAGCAGGTACAGCAGAGTTAATTCCATCACTACCTGTTGTAGAAGTTATTCAGAAAGACACCATTTTGCAAACGGACTATGTTGCTGACATCCAAGCGGTGAAAAATGTGGAAGTAAGGGCAAGGGTACAAGGTTTTTTAGAAAAGATTTTTGTAGACGAGGGGCATGAGGTAAAAATGGGGCAACCAATGTTTCAAATTAATGATTTAGAGTACAAAACAGAGTTAGCCAAAGCCAAAGCTGCTGTTTCAAATGCAATGGCAGAAGCCAAAGCTGCTGAACTAGAATTAGGTAGAACTAAAATTCTAGTTGAGAAAAACGTAATAGCTCAGTCCGAATACGATTTAGCCGCTTCAAAAGTAAAAGCAGCTAAAGCAAAAATTGATGAAGCTCTTTCTGTACAAACAAGTGCAGAAACCAAGCTGTCATATACTTTTATTCGCGCTCCATTTGATGGAATAATTGACAGAATTCCTTTAAAAATGGGAAGCTTAATAGATCCAGGTGCTTTATTGACCACTATTTCTGATGTACATAATGTATTTGCTTATTTCAATATATCTGAGAATGAGTACTTACAATACAAGAAAACTGCTGTAAAGGGTTTAAAAGAAGATAGATCAGTAAACTTATTATTAGCAGATGGTACCCAATATGGATATAATGGTAAAATCGAAACCAGTGATGGAGAATTCAATGAAAATACAGGTGCTATAGCATTTAGAGCTCGTTTTCCCAATCCTAATAAATTATTAAAGCACGGTGCATCTGGTAAAGCTAGGCTTACTACTGCAGTGGAAAATGCAATAATAATTCCACAGAAAGCCACTTTTGAAATTCAAGACAAAACATTTGTTTTTGTTGTTGATAAAGATAATATGATTCAAACAAGGGCTTTTAAACCTGGAAGAAGAGTAGCTCAATATTATATTGTTGAATCTGGCTTAAAGGCAGGAGAAAATATTGTTTACGAAGGTGTTCAGAGTATTCGTCAAGGGTCAAAAATAAAACCCTTAAAAATGAATTTAGATAGTCTTATGCAAATAGCACTTACCATCAACTAACTCAATCATGCTAGAAACTTTTATAAAAAGACCAGTGTTATCACTGGTCATTTCAATTATTATTACTTTATTGGGTGTATTGTCTTTGTTTACGTTACCCATCACCCAATTTCCTGATATTGTTCCACCTTCAGTTACGGTTACAGCAAAATACACTGGAGCAAATGCCGAAGTTTGTGCTAAAGCAGTTGCTACTCCTCTAGAAAGAGCCATTAATGGGGTTCCAGGTATGACTTATATGTCTTCGGTATCTAGTAACAATGGAATTACGCTTATCACTGTTGCATTTAAAGTAGGTATTGATCCGGATGTTGCTGCAGTAAGTGTTCAAAACCGTGTAAGCACTGTATTAGATGAGCTTCCAGAAGAAGTTATTAAAGCGGGTGTTACTACCGAGAAGGATGTAAATAGTATGTTGCTTTACTTAAATGTGATGAGTGAAGACACTGCTGCAGATGAGCAGTTCATTTATAATTTTGCAGATATTAATATTCTACAAGAACTAAAGCGTATTGATGGTGTGGGATTTGCTGAAATCATGGGACAGAAAGAATATTCCATGCGTGTTTGGCTAAAGCCCGACAGAATGTTAGCATATAATGTTTCCGCGCAAGATGTGATTAATGCATTACGCAATCAAAACGTTGAAGCCGCTCCAGGTAAAACAGGAGAGAGCTCTGGCAAAAATCCTCAGAGTTTACAATATATTCTTCGCTACACCGGTAAATTCTTTGAGCCCAATCAGTATAAAAATGTAGTAGTAAAATCTGAAAACAACGGATCAATATTGTACTTAAAAGATATTGCTGATGTTGAATTTGGTGCAATGACGTACAGCATGATTTCTAAAACAGATGGTAAACCCTCTGCTTCTATCATGTTAAAACAACGTCCAGGATCTAATGCAAAAGACGTAATTACCAAGGTAAAAGCTAGAATGGCTGAGTTAAAAGAGTCTTCATTCCCTCCTGGTATGAAGTACAATTTTGCATATGATGTTTCGCGTTTCTTAGATGCTTCTATCAAAGAAGTTTTAAAAACTTTGATTGAAGCTTTTATACTAGTTTTCATAATTGTATTTATTTTCTTGCAAGATTTTAGATCTACTTTAATCCCTGCTTTGGCAGTACCAGTAGCCTTAATTGGAACCCTTGCATTTATGCAAGTAATGGGTTTCTCTATTAATCTATTAACGCTGTTTGCATTGGTATTAGCAATTGGTATAGTAGTGGATGATGCGATTGTGGTGGTTGAAGCGGTACACGTAAAAATGGAAGAGCAACACTTGTCTGCAATGGATGCAACTTTAGCTGCAATCAAAGAAATTGCTAGTGCGGTAATTGCTATTACACTCGTTATGTCTGCTGTGTTTCTGCCTGCTGCATTCCTTACAGGGTCTGCAGGAGTCTTTTATAGACAGTTCTCATTAACGCTAGCAGTTTCGATTGTGATTTCTGGTATTAATGCATTAACCTTAACACCTGCTTTGTGTGCACTACTCATTAAAAATACCCATGGTCAACCCAAAAAGAAAAACTTATTGGGTAGATTTTTTAACTCATTCAATATAGGGTTTGCAAAAACAGAGTCAAAATATACCAAATTGGTTACTTGGATCAGTGGAAGAAAAATAGTAACGATTGGATTATTGGTTGCATTTTTTGTAGGAACAGTTGGAGTAAATAGTGTATTGCCTGGCGGCTTTATTCCTACTGAAGATCAGGGTATTATTTATGTAAACGTTTCAGCTCCTGCTGGTGCAACGGTTGAAAGAACAGAGAACGTATTGGTACAATTAGAAAAAGTGATTAAAGATATTCCTGCTATTGAGAATATTACTACGCTGAGTGGATATAGTTTAATTACAGAAGCAGCTGGTGCATCATACGGTATGATGATGATTAATTTAAAGCCATGGAAAGAAAGAGAACAAACTGTAGCTGAATTAATTCCAATACTAAAAGAGAAGACCAGTAAAATTAAAGATGCGAACATTGAATTCATGCCTCCACCAACAGTTCCTGGATTTGGTAATACCAGTGGTTTTGAATTAAGGGTTATTGACAAAACAGGTACAGGAAATTTGCAACAAACAGCCAGTGTAACCAATCAATTGATTCAAGATATAAAAGCTGCTGGTGTGGTTGGTTCTGCTTATACAGGGTTTGATCCAAGCTTCCCGCAATATATGATTCATATTGACTATGATATGGCAGCTAAAAAGGGAGTAACTGTAGACAATGCCATGACCGATTTGCAAACATTAATTGGAAGCTACTATGCAACCAATTTTATTCGTTTTGGTCAAATGTATAAAGTGATGGTACAGGCATACCCTAATTATAGAGCTAAGCCCAATGACCTGATGAATCTATATGTCAAAAATGACCGAGGAGAAATGGTTTCTTATGGCACATTCATTAAGTTAGAAAGAGTTTATGGACCAGAACAGTTAACTCGATACAATATGTATAATGCCGCAATGGTGAATGGTGAACCAAAAGCTGGATTTAGTAGTGGAGAAGCTATTCAATCAGTTGAAAAAGTGGCTAAGGAAAAATTACCTAGAGGATATAGCTACGAATGGTCTGGTATCACAAGAGATCAAATTGCATCAAGTGGTCAAGCGGGGTCAATCTTTTTAATTTGTTTAATATTTGTTTACCTCATTCTTTCGGCTCAGTACGAAAGTTTTATCATGCCATTTGCGGTGATTCTTTCTTTACCGACAGGGATTTTTGGTGCATTTATAGCATTAAAATTACTAGGTCTTGAGAATAATATTTATGCTCAAGTAGCATTGGTGATGTTGATTGGATTACTTGGAAAAAATGCCATTTTAATTGTAGAGTTTGCTATGCTAAGAAGAAGCCAAGGCTACTCCATATTAGAGGCTGCTAAAGAAGGAGCTGTATCCAGATTAAGACCCATCTTAATGACTTCTTTTGCATTCATTGCCGGGTTAATTCCCTTGGTAATTGCTACTGGAGCTGGTGCCATTGGCAACCGTTCTATTGGTACTGCATCTGCTGGCGGAATGTTATTTGGTACCGTGTTTGGTGTAATCATTATTCCTGGGCTATATGTAATTTTTGCTGAGCTCTCAGAAAGAACCAAGAAAAAAGAAAAAATAGCTCCAGTTGTTTCCGTTGTTGAACACCCTGAACAATTATCAGATAGATAGATTTAAAAATTATGAAAAATAGTCTTTTACATTTAGGATATAGTCTTATCATTTTTCTTGCCGTCTCTTGTGCAATGCCCAAGCCGGTGAGTATGAATAAAGCAGAAGTATTACCTCCCAGTTTTCAAAAATCTTTGGATAGCAATAGCATTGCAATTCTACCTAAGAAAATTTTTTTTCCAGATAAAGCACTACAACTATTGATAGATACTGCTATTCAATACAATGCAGATATCAGAATAGCCGTTCAGAGAATTGCTGCAGCAAAAGCTGGAGTTGGAATTGCACAAGGTCTTACCAAACCAGGCTTAGATGCCGTGGTTTCAACAGGGGTAGATAAATTCGGAGATTATACCATGAATGGATTGGGTAACTTCGATATGAACTTATCGCAAAACATTAGAAAGGATCAGCGAATTCCATTGAATATGCCTGATTTTTTTCTAGGATTTAGAAGCAGTTGGGAAGCTGATATTTGGGGTAAATTATCTAACCAAAAAAAAGCAGCTTACAGTAAATTTCTTGCAACTGAACAAGCAAGACAGTGGGTTACTACACAACTGGTTGCTCAGGTTGCTAATTTATACTATGAATTATTGGCATTAGACAAGGAGTTAGAAATTTTAAAAAACAATATTACCCTTCAAGAGAACGCGGTTGAAATTGTGAAAATTCAGAAAGAAGGTGGTAGAGCAACTGAATTGGCTGTTCAACAATTTACAGCACAGTTATTGGGAACTAAAAGTATGTTGAATGTAATTCAACAAAGAATTGTAGAAACAGAAAATACACTCAGTGCAATTTCAGGTAAATATGATCTTTCAATTAAAAGAGGAACTCCTATTACCGATTTAGCAATACCTGAAGAAATACAAATTGGTATACCTGCTCAATTATTAGTGAATAGACCAGATATTAGAGAGGCAGAATTACTATTAGAAGCAGCTGGTGCAGAATTAGAAGCCAGCAGAAAAGCATTCTTACCTTCCCTTAATATAAGTGCATATACTGCCCTGAATAGTTTTAAAAGTTCAGTTTTATTTAGCCCACAATCGCTCACTTATGGATTATTAAGTGGACTAGTTACTCCTGTGTTGAGTAAAAATATGTTGAAAGGAAATTATCAATTAGCTTCAGCAGCCCAGCAACAAGCTTTTGAAACTTATAGAAAGCATATTATTTACGCTTATCACGAAGTACAAACCGAATTGAGCGGTATTGAACAATACAAAAAAATCTACCAGTTAAAAGTTCAGGAAACCAAAGGATTACAAGCCGCTGTTGCAGCATCTAAAGACTTATACATAGGCGGCTCTGCAACTTACCTTGAAGTAATTACTGCACAAAGAGGGGTTCTTGAGGCCGAACTAGAGCAAATCAACAGCAAGCGGAGCGTATTCCTTTACATCATAGACTTATATAGATCTTTGGGTGGAGGTTGGAATTAGGTTCGTTGGTAAATACCATTGAGTAGCGCATAAGTAATAATGCCAGCGCTGCATTTGGCACCCACTTTGTACATGATTCTGGTTCGATGACCTTCCACGGTTCTTTTACTCAAATGTAATTCGTTGGCAATTTCTTTACTGGTTCTCTCATTACAAATGCGTTCTATAATTTGTATTTCTCTTTCAGTAAAGCTGGCAGTAATTTTATGCGGCAGTTGATAATTTTTTGAAACAATATTGGTTAAACAAACAGAACTTATTTTACAAAAAAAGGGTTTCTGGAGATAGGCTGTTTCTATCGCTTCCACAATTTCAGTAGGATCTGCATGTTTAGAAACAAAACCCATTGCCCCTACATCCAATAAATGAAGTATCATTTCATTGGTGATGATATAAGATAGTAAAACAATGCTGGTGTTCGGAGCAACTTGTAAAATTGATTTAGCTACTGTTGGCGTGTCTTCTTCTAAATCAATTAATACAACATCAGGCCCGTATTTTACAATATCTTCCGACCAGCTTTCTTTATATTGATCGTTACCAACCAACGATAAGGAAGAATAAGACTTCAACACTGTTTTTAATCCAACTTTGTACATGAGTTGATTGTCTGCAATGAAAACTTTAATAGCGCCTCTCATAAATTCTTTTTTAAAATGAATGAATAATTTTCTAATTTCTAATGAAAGCCTTAGAAACAATATCGTAGAAATACGAAAGTTTTATGTTTTTTTCACGATATTAGAATGATGAAACAACTCATTATTACCACTATCATTACCGCTCTTTCTGCTTCGGCTAGCTTTGCACAACAAAAGCCTAATATGGACAGCTTAGTAAAAGAATCAAAAAAAACAGAAGTTTGGGAGCCTGTTCCAGCTATAGTTACACCAGGAAAGTTAGCCAGTGATGCTCCCTCCGATGCAATCATTCTTTTTAATGGCAAAAACACCAATGCCTTTCAAAAGAAGGGAGGTGGTACTATAGGATGGAAAATGGATGCGCAAGGAATATTGAATGTGGTAAAGGGTTCTGGAGATATTGAAACGAAAGAAAAGTTTGGTAGTTGTCAATTGCATATTGAGTGGAGAACACCTGTAGCTATTGCTGGTGCTGGTCAAAGTAGAGGAAATAGTGGCATTTTCTTGATGGGTAAATATGAGTTACAAGTATTAGATTCTTATAATAATCCTACTTATTCAAACGGTCAGGCAGGTAGCATTTATAAACAATTTATTCCGCTCGTAAATGCTTCTAAAAAGCCAGGTGAGTGGCAGAGTTATGATATTGTATTTAATGCTCCTCAATTTTTTTCGGATGGAAAATTGCAACAGCCCGCAACCATAACTGTTTTTCATAACGGGGTATTGGTGCAAAACAATATTACTATTCAAGGTAGCACAGAGTGGATTGGAGCCGCCTCATACAAAAAGCATGCAGACAAAGAATCATTGGTTATTCAAGACCACGGAATGGATGGTGGAAATCCGGTAAGCTTTAGAAATATTTGGATTAGGCCTCTTTAATATTTAAGCGCTGAACTGGCAAATGCTAAAGCCCTTTGCTCTGCCCAAGTATGCAACTGTCCTTTTACCATAAAGCCACAATGTCCTCCTTGGTTGGTCATTTCTAAAAACAAATAGGGATTTTGTTCCGCTACTGCTATGGGCATACAGTTAGGTAATAAAAAAGGATCATTCTTTGCTTGTACAATTAATGAAGGAACTTTTATTTGGTGAAGTAATGGCCCTACACTGGCTTTTTCATAAAAGTCTAATGCGTCTCTATACCCATGTAAAGGAGCTGTATATCTATTATCGAATTCAATAAATGTTTTTATTTGATCGTAGTTGCTAGCATCAATTTGTCCTGGAAATAATGTTTCTTTCAATTTAATTTTCTCTCCTAGCTTTCGCAAAAATCGCTTTAAATAAATTTTGTTCCCTTTGGTAGAAAGCGCGTCTACACTTCCTTTTAGGCTGCAAGGGACAGAAAATCCAATTGCTTTTTTTACTTGAGCGGGTACCCATTCAGGATACTCTGCAATAGCACGGAATGTTAAACTTCCCCCCATACTAAAACCTACCAAAACTATTTCTTGATAACCATAGTGGTCTATTGCATATTGAATTACGCGCCTTAAATCGTTGGCATCTCCATGATGATAAAAACGCACCAATCGATTCATTTCTCCACTACAACTTCTACAATTCCAACCCAAAGCATCATAACCACTTGCTGCAAAAATTTTTGCCATCCCTGTAACATAATGCCTAGTTGAGTCCCCTTCTAGTCCATGTGTAATAATGACCAACTTATCAGCCGACTTTTTTTCTACAGACCAATCTAGGTCTACAAAATCTCCGTCAGGTAATTCCAATCGTTCCCTTCTTGCGTAATTAAATGGAACTTTTCGTATAATGCTGGGATAAATACTTTGCAAATGTCCATTAAACTGTAAAAGCGGGGTTTTAAATGGAGTGGGGCTTAAAATAGGCATTGGCTAAATTGTATGCAAATGTATTAAATACCTCATTTTATTTATCTTCAACATATGACTGGCTCCCAATATTTGAAGTTCCTAAACCCCTTGGCATTATTTAATACCAAGAGAACAAGGGATATTTTTAAAGTAAACCCAACGCTTGCTCCTGAAAGAAAAGAAGCAGACCATATAGTGGTTAAAGTATTTGATTACAGCAATTCTGCTTTGAGTGAATCCACTTACGATACTATTGAAGCTTGTAATCAATTCAACAATAATGGCAATATCAGTTGGATTAATATTGACGGGATTCGCAAGAAAGAAGTTGAATCTTTATGTAATCATTTTGGAATTCACTATTTAATTGCAGAAGATATTTTAAGCGTAGGACAAAGACCTAAAATGGATGAGATCAATCCTGTGCTTTATTGTTTATTAAATATGCTTTATTTTAATGACCAAACTGGCACTGTTGAAACAGAACAGATCAGTATTTTATTAGGTAAAGATTTTGTGATTAGTTATCAAGAAGATGCAAGCCGTGATGTATTTGATTCGGTTAGAGAAAAACTAAGAATAGCAGATTCAAAACTTAGGCTAAGCGGTGCAGACTATTTATGCTATGCAATGATTGATATGATTGTAGACCATTATTATGTGGTCATGGATAAAATAGGTGATCGAATTGAAATGCTTGAAGAACGAATTATCAGGAGTAGTAACAAACGCTCTTTGGCCGAAATAAATGCACTTAGAAAAGAATTAATTGTTTTAAAAAGAAATGTTGGACCTGTTAGAGATATCATTAATGGATTTGTTAGAACTGATAGTAGCTTACTAGAAGAAAGAACCAGAAAATACTTCAAAGATATTTATGATCATATTGTACAAGCCAATGACTTAGTAGAAAGCCATCGCGATATGATGATCAACTTACATGATTTATATGTAAGCAATGTAAATCTAAAGTTGAATGAAGTAATGAAAGTAATGACCATAGTAACTTGCTTACTTGCTCCGGCTACTGTAATAGGAGGTATTTTTGGAATGAACTTTGACGTTATTCCTTATGCGCACGAAAAGAATGGATTTTTTATTGCCACTACATTAATGATTCTAGTTCCTATTGTAATGGTTTTTATTTTTAGAAAACGAGGATGGTTCTAATAAAATATTTCTTTTAAGACTTTATATTTTCAGATATAATATTATATAAAGTATTTGGATTAAATGGTTTTGACAAGCAGCCATTCATACCAATTTCAATTGCTTTCGCCTCGATATCAGTGGTAATAACAGATGCAGTTAAAGCAATAATAGGAATTTCACTATTTAACTTTCGAATATTTATAGTTGCAGTGTACCCGTCCATTACAGGCATCTGGATGTCCATTAAAATTAAATCGTAATGATTTTGTTTTACCTTTTCTACTGCAATTGCTCCATTTTCAGCTAAATCTACTTCAGCATTCCAATTTCTCAACATACGCTGAGCTACCATTACATTAAACTCAACATCTTCTACTAGCAATATTTTTTTATTGGCTAGATCAGGTTTATTTTCATTACCACTTTGCTTAGACTCTTCCCTAATCTCACTAGTGCTCTTTTTAAACTTGAGTGTAAAATAAAATTTAGACCCTACACCTAGCTCGCTATCTATATATATTTCACTGCCTTGAAGCTGCAATAATCTTCTTATAATAGTTAAACCTAAACCAGAGCCACCAAACTCTCTAGTAATATTATTATTTGCTTGAGTAAACCTTTCAAAAATTAAATGTTGTTTTTCTTTAGGTATACCAATACCTGTGTCTTCAATTGCAAACATTAAATCTACGTCGTTCCTATTATTCGCTTTTAATTCAACTCGAATAGTTATGGTTCCGTCCTTTGTGAACTTTACTGCATTAGAAATTAAGTTGTTCAAAATTTGTCCGAGTCTAACATCATCACAAACCAAGAATTCAGGGATATCGTCATCGAAAGTAATCTTAATTCGGTTGCGTTTCTCTTCTGCCTTAACTTGATTGGCCATCTTAATATTCTTGAGAAAGTGCAAAACATTAATATTCCTTTCTGCAAAAATAATTTTTCCTTCTTCCAGCTTACTAAAGTCTAATACATCATTAATCAAGCTTAATAAGTTTTCAGAAGAAATCTCCATTACATTCAAGAGCTCTCTTTGATCAGGTGCTAAGTCTTGGTATTGCAATAACATAATAGTTCCAATGATTGCATTAAGTGGCGTTCTAATTTCATGACTCATCACAGACAGAAACTCACTCTTTGCCAAAGCTGCTTTTTCTGCAACTTCTTTGGCGTTTATTAGATCTTGTTCAAGTTGCTTGGTTTTGAGAATCTGCTTTTCTAAAAATGATATAATATCGATTAAATCGTCATTATCCTCAGCAAATTGTTGAGGCGCAGAGGGATCAAGTGCACGTATCGCTTCTTTAAGCTTAGATATAGATTGTTTTCTAATATCGTTTTGTTCTTGTAAATCCTTTGTTGCTCTTTGGTATTCTTGTTCACTTACATCAAATGCATGTTCTGTGATTTTTCTATCTCGTTCAAATGAAGAGTAACTATTGTTAATGGCTTTTAGGAGATTAAGAATAGCAGGGTTAGCCTCTTCTTCTGGAGAAAGAAACTGTGAAACTTGTTTCTGTAGTAAACTATGATAAGACATTAAGAGACAATAATTATAATTCAGTAAATGTAGTGATTGTCATGGTTTGATTATGCAATTCACAATTAGAGCCTGGATTAAAAGGCGATAATTCACCATAAGAATAAAAACCAGTAATGGCTGTTTGGTTGCCAAATATTTTTTGAGCTGCCTGCACTTCTTCTGAGGTTCGATCTTGCAAAATAAGCTTTCTACCCACACAACTAATTAGAATAGCTAAATCTGCATTTTGTTCTTGATGCATTGAAGCAGTGTTTGTAGCTGCTATAGCAGATCCATTAATCACTTTTTCAAAATTTACTTTCATTAGTCTTACCTTACTTCCCTCGGGCATATTACCGGCAAAGATCATAGAACCATCTTCTTCATTCACATTTAAAATGGTTCTAACTAAATTTTTATTAACATCATTGGTTCTAAGTGAAATTGGAAATAACAATGCAGAGCCAGGCAATTCATCAACATAAGGTCCTAAGTATTCTTTGTATAAATCCAACGCTTTTTTACCATCTATTTCATACAATACATTTTTAGTAGATTGAGTAATGACTCTTTCTTTTCCAAATTCATCCCATCCTCCAAATGAACTATGACCAATTAATAAATTAGAACCATAAAAACCGATAGCAACAACTGTACCTTCCTTCGCAACTGTGTTTAAACCTACTTGTGTTTTTGCGAAACGTGCTGCATCTCCTGCTAATCCGCCTGTAACAGGAATATTATTTGTATTTAATTCATTAAATCCAGCTACTAAGTCTGACCCATTTACAAAAGAACCTTCCGAAATAACTAGCACAGATACCAAATCGTCCTGCTTAAGAAGACCCATTAAAGTCTTACC
>JBMLPQ010000108.1:0-2147 GCA_049242025.1 Sediminibacterium sp. | reverse complement strand
ACGATAAATCAAAACAAGGTCCTAGTGGTGGTCCAATCACCAAAGACAATACATCAGTAGAATATTATTCAACCATATTTGCAGCAACGGAATCTGCAATAGAAAAAGATGTTCTTTGGACAGGTAGTGACGACGGGTTAATTCATGTAAGCATGGATGGGGGTAAAAATTGGAGTAATGTTACCCCTCCAGAAGCTGGGAAATGGATGATGTGGAATTGTATAGAAACTGATCCATTTAGAAAAGGCACTGCTTTTTTTGCAGGAACAAAATACAAGTTGGATGACTACACACCTTATTTGTTTAAAACCACCGACTATGGTAAAACCTGGACCAAAATAACTACAGGCATTAATAATATGCATTTTACTCGTGCAGTTCGTGCTGATAGAAAAGTGCAAGGTTTATTATATGCGGGTACTGAATTTGGAATGTATATTAGTTACAATGATGGAGTTAGCTGGAGACCATTCCAATTAAACCTTCCGATCGTGCCAATCACTGATATTGCTTTAAAAGATAATGACCTAATTGTTGCAACACAGGGTCGATCTTTCTGGGTGATTGATGACCTTACAATAGTTCAGCAAAATACAGCATCTATTTTAGAGAAAAATTTACATGTATTCACCGTAAATGATTCATACAGATCAGAAGGTGGCGGTAGAAGACGACGTGGTGCAGCAGCAGCAGAACCTAATGCAGGCGCGAATCCTCCACAAGGTACTGTAATCAATTTTTATTTAAAGGGAGTAACAGATAGTTCAAAATTGAGTATCACTGTAATGGATAAAAGAGGTAAATCAATTAAGACTTTCAGCAGCTTTACTAAAGTGCCAGAAGATCAAATTGAAATTATGGAAGGGGTAAATCAATTTGTATGGGATCAAAACTATCCACCTGCTGAAAGAGCTGACGGCATGATTTTATGGAACGGCGGTATTGGATCTGCTAAAGCTGCTCCTGGTAAGTACACTGCAAAACTTAAGTATGGCAATGATTCTACAGAATTCAGTTTTGTGATTAAACCGAACCCGGTTTATCAAGCAACAGAAGCTGATTATGATGAGCAAGTATCTTTCTTATTATCCGTTCGCGATAAATTTAATGAAGTACAAAAAGCGATTAAAAATATTCGTACCGTAAGAACGCAAATTGGTGAATTAACTTCTAGAATTGATGCTAAAGTAAATAAAGAGTTAAAGCAATATGCCGATAGCATTAGTAAACAATTAACTGCCATTGAAGAAGCATTGTATCAAACAAAAGCCAAGAGTGGTCAGGATGTATTAAATTTCCCAATACGATTGAATGATAAAATTGCAGGTTTATATGGAGTTGCTTCGAGTGGCCAAAATGCACCAAGCAAACAAGTGCGTGAAGCTTTTGCCGAATTAGGTGGTCAAGCAAATGAGCAGTTAATCAAGCTTAGCAAAATCATGGATATCGATATTAAACAACTCAATAAAATGATTAACGATAAACAAATACCGGTAATTGGAATTAAGTAGTTGTTTATAAATTAAACCAATAGTTCAACTTGAATACGAGCGCTCTGTTTCTACTTTTAAATAAAGGCGATGTAAAATAATTGTCTGTATAAACTAGAAACAGATCGCTCATTGGCTTAAAGCGATATTGCAATCTGCTGTTGATATTCATATTGTTTCGCTGAGTATTGTATTGAAAGAATGTTGTCCAAAACACTTTGGTTGAGAAGTTGATTTCTGTTCTCTGAGAAATCAATAATAATTCAGTTGAACCATAAGTGCCCGGGAACTCTAGTTTGTTGTATTGTACATTCAAATCCAAGTTGGTATTTGGTAATTTTCTAAAAGTAATCCCTGCCGCTAAACTTTGATTGGTGCCATTGTAAAAGCCCCCAGTACCTCCACTGATATTAAAGCTGAACGGTCTTCTGAAATCTGAACGGTATTGCATTTCAATATTGCGGTACTTGTATTTGTTCACCGGCAATGGCGTTGCATCCGTAAATGAGATGGGAAATAATAAATCTACTTCCATATCATTGATGCCATAACTAAGTCTCGATGTATTTCTAAATTCTACGCCCCCACTTAAACTGGTATTGCGTTCATTAAAACTATTGTCTTGATTAAAGACAATATAGTTTTCTAATTCAAATC
>JBMLPQ010000107.1:0-17301 GCA_049242025.1 Sediminibacterium sp. | reverse complement strand
ACGGATTAAACCGTTTTGCAAGTTGGGTGAATATGCACAAGAGTTTTACGCCAGTTGCTGACCCAAATGCCAGAGAATTTAATGAGGTTTGGCCAGGAGGAAGGTTTAATCATTATTGGTTTGATTTAAACCGCGATTGGTTACCCGCCCAACACAAAGAAAGCAGAAATCGTTTGGCTTTATACCATCAGTGGAAACCCAATATTTTAACTGATCACCATGAAATGGGAAGCAATTCCTCTTTCTTTTTTCAACCTGGTGTGCCATCTAGAGTGAATCCAAATACTCCACTTAAAAACCAAGAACTTACCGCGGCAATTGGAAATTACCATGCACAGTTTTTAGATAGTATTGGTTCTATGTATTTTACCAAAGAAGGGTATGATGATTTTTATTACGGAAAGGGATCTACTTATCCTGATATTAATGGTGCGGTTGGTATTTTATTTGAACAAGCTAGTAGCCGCGGGCATTTACAAGAAACAGAGAATGGATTATTGAGTTTCCCTTTTACCATTCGCAATCAATTTACTACTACTTTATCTACATTGGCTGCTGCGAATGGATTGAGAAAGCAAATGCTGAATTATCAGCGTTCTTTCTTTAAAGAAACCATTAAAGAAGCCGAGGGTTTTCCTGTAAAAGCATTTGTTGTTGGGGACGCGCAGGATAAAGCAAAAACAAATATTTTCATTGAAATGCTCTTAAGGCATGAGGTAGATATTTACCCCTTACAATCTGAAATGGCTATTGATGGAAAAACATTTAAACCCGGTTCGGCGTTTGTAATCCCAACGGCACAAAAACAATTTAAAATCATTAAGACAGTTTTTGAAAAGACCTTCAATTATAAAGACAGTTTATTCTATGATGTGACTGCTTGGACAATGCCTTTAGCTTTTGGATTACCCTATGCCGAAGTGAAGTCTGCTATTTCATTGAACTTGCCCAAACTCAATGCTGTTGAGTCATTAAAGTCCAACTTGTATGGTGCTAATAAAGCCTATGCTTATGCCATTAAATGGAACGAATATTATAGTCCTAAAGTTTTGTACAAGCTTCAAGAGAAAGGCATTAAAGCAAAAGTTGCTACCAAAGTATTTAAGATGGTGCTAAACAATAAAGAAGAAGTATTTGATTATGGAACAATTGTTGTTCCAGTAAGCACACAAGAAATAGGTGTTTCAGCATTGGAAAATAGTATTAAGCAAGCAATAGCTGAAACAGGGGTTGATGCGTACACTTTGCCTTCTGGATTTTCAACTGAAGGAATAGACTTGGGTAGCAATAGTTTTGTTTCATTAATGAAACCTAGTGTAATGATGTTTGGTGGCAACGGTACCAGTGCTACTGATGTTGGCGAAATCTGGCATATGATGGATACTAGATTTAATGTACCCGTGAGTATTGTAGAGGTTGATCGATTTGGGGCTATTAATGCAGATAGATATAATGTAATTATTATGGCTTCTGGTGCTTATAATAATTTGAATAAAAGCGCACAAGACAAATTAAAAGATTGGATAGGAGCTGGAGGAACTTTAATCGCAACAGAAGACGCTACCAAATGGCTATCTGTTAATGGCTTTACCAAAACACTATTTAAATCTGGGGACGACAAAAAAGATACTACTTTACAATTACCTTATTTTTTACGTTCAGATGAAACTAGGGCTAAAGACATGACTGGCTCATTATTTGAAGCGAAAGTAGATTTGACTCACCCTTTAGGGTATGGTTATTCCAATCCTTTGGTGACCATCTTTAAATCGAACACTTTATTTATGGATAAAAATAATGGGGCATACGATTCTCCCGTTATGTATACCGACCAACCTTTACAAAGTGGTTATTTGTATAGGGGCTATAAAAATGTAGTTAGAAATACTGCTGCAATTAATATTGATAATATTGGGAGGGGTAGAGTTATTTCAATGGTTGATAACTTAAACTTCAGGGCATTTTGGTTGGGCACTTCTAAAATGTTCATGAATGCCATTTATTTTGGAAATTTAATTCGATAAAAGGTATGAGCTTGTTTTGTAAATCCATCTTTCTGCCGGCTATTTTGATTGTATTGAGTAGCAATATTTTGGCACAAAATGGGTTAACCCCCAAGGAACAATTGGCTTTTGCTAAAAGGGAAAAACAATTAAAACAACAATTTGAGCAAGCTGCTTTAAGTTGGCCTGCAAAGCAATTATATATTAGGAGTTTTAAGCAAGATGGTGAATTGGAAATTTGGGTAAGAAATGAAATGTCGGAGCCATTTCGTTTATTTAAAATTTATAATGTTTGTGCACTTTCTGGCAAACTAGGCCCAAAGCGAAAGGAAGGAGATTTGCAGGTGCCGGAAGGGTTTTATCATATTAATGAGTTTAACCCAAATAGTGATTATCATTTTTCTCTAGGCATCAATTATCCTAATCAAAGTGATTTGTTTTTTGCTGATGCTAAACCAGGTGGAGAAATTTATATACATGGTAAATGTGCTACCGTAGGTTGTATTCCTATTTTAAATAATCCAATTGAAGAGCTATATGTTTTAGCGAATATTGTACGTCAGCAAGGTCAGGACTATATTCCCGTGCATATTTTTCCTATTCGTTTTACCAATAAGAGCTCTCTTAAAGTACTACAGTCTTTTACTGCTGTAGATCAACAATACCAAGATTTTACGAACCAGCTAAAACAAGTTTTTGACTATTTTGAGCAATATAAACGGTTACCTATTGTAGGAATCAATCAAAATGGGGCTTATAAATTAATTTCTCGTTAAAGCGGTACGATTTTTTAGTAATTTGTGGCATTTAAAAATCCTTTTAGCCGCTGAAAACCATTTGGTTTAAAACTAAATATTGCTATACATGAAGCGTGCTAAGCTATCCTTTACTAATATCATATTGATCACTGCTTGTTTAGTTGTGGTAGTTTCTATTCTTTTTTTGAATGTGATTAATACCCGTAATATTATCACCTTAAAAAGTTCAATTGATACATTAAGTATTGAGAATAAAAATATTAGCATACTAAGAACAACCAGCGATGAGTTATTGGATGCGCAACTGATTTTTACACGTTTTACTCAAGTAGGGGATACTGGTTTAAGTAATTTGTCCGCTCAATCTTTCGACAAATTGATTGGCCATTTACGTTTATTGAAAAAGGAAAGCGATAGTGGAAGAGCAGCACAAATTTCCCAACAATTAACTAAAGAAAAGCCTTTAGCACAAATTATCAATGATTTTGAACTCTTAAGCATTAGCTTAAAAAAACACCAAATAAATGTTAGTAATAAATCATCAATTGATTCTCTAAGAAAATTACTCGCGAACTATAATCTTTTATTTAAAAATATTTTGGTGAAAGAGGATTTGTATCGGGAGAATCTGAATACAACTATTTTTAAAAATGCTGTAACCGGGACCAATGTAATTCAGCAGTTTTTCTGGGTTTCATTGTTGATTATTTTATTTATTGTGGGGGTATTGGTTTTCAATATTTACAAAATGGTTAATTATGAAAACGAAATTTTAGAAGCTCGGGAAAAAGCATTGAAACTGGCTCAAGTAAAAAGCAGGTTCTTAAGCAATATGAGTCACGAAATACGGTCTCCCTTAACTGCGATTATGGGGTTCACGGAAATTATTGACAAAATCGAAACTGATTCAGAAAAAAAGAATTTTTTGCATGCTATCAAAACCTCTTCGGAGCATTTACTTTCTACAGTAAATGATGTACTTGACTTTTCTAAATTAGACGCAGGTAAATTAAAATTAGAGAAACAGCCATTTTATATTGCCGCAGCCATAGAAGAAGTTGCTTTTGCCCTGTCTTCAACCATTGGAGCAAACAAGGGAATTAAAGTAGAAACTGTCATCCAACTTGGGAAAGATTTAACGGTTAATGGAGATTTATTTAGGCTTAAACAAATATTGTATAACCTGCTTAGTAATGCAATCAAATTCACCGAGAAAGGGGGCGTAACCATATATGGTGAAATTGTTGGAAATGCTGGAAATCAAGTGATGGTTAAAATAAGGGTAGTGGATACTGGAATAGGAATACCCAATGATCAAATCAAAACAGTTTTTGAAGAGTTTACTCAAGTAACTGGTAGCAATGTAAATAAAGAAACAAGGCGTTCAATTAAAGGGACTGGCCTAGGGTTATCTATTTGTAAAATGTTAGTTGAATTGCAGGGTGGTTCAATTTCAGTTGAAAGCAAACTAAATCAAGGTTCTACTTTTTCTTTTGGCATACCCTATGAAATTGCTAGTGGTAAAGTAGAGAGTGATAAAGATTCATCTAATATCAGTAAAATGAATTCTTCATTGAGTGGCAAAAGAGCTTTAGTGATTGAAGACAATGATGTAAATGTTATGTTACTCACTATGTTACTTAAGAAAGTGGGTATTATATATGACGTGGCAAAAGATGGAGATCTTGGGCTCCAATTATTTAAAAATAACCAATATGATATTGTTTTGACTGATATAAATGTTCCAAAATTGAATGGGGATGAATTTGCAATTATTGTTAGACAATACACCGATGAAGCTAAACGCAAACTTCCCATCATCGCATTAACTGCAACCATTGTTCAAGATGACCTTGATGACTATATTGCGGCAGGTATCAATGAAGTATTAGTAAAGCCGTTTAAACAAGACGAATTGTATGCGGTGATTGAAAAATATGTATAGTTGAGATTTATCTGTAAACACACTGTATAGTATCTTTCGTTTTTTGCTCAAGTAACATTTCTTTACCCGTGTATAATTGACTAATTATATCGTTGTCATAATGTCTAATGGTTAATAAATTCAGCTGTTTTTCTACTTGAACATCAAACATTACACTACACTCAGTAGCTAATTGATTGATTTTTTCTTCATGGTCATCTAAACATAATTGCAAACTGATTGCCCCAGTTTGTATTAAATTGGGCTTTATTTTAAGTAGGCTAAAAATTTCATACAACTTACTCATTGGGGCTTCTCCAATAAATGAAAAGTCTTTAGTTTTTAAGTGCATCAAAACTTGATACGCTTTAATTACAATAATGGGGGGTAAGTTTTTAATATGTTTACTATGAATCATTGTGCCTTGAAGCGTAGGATCTAAAAAGCACTTCACCAATAAAGGAATTCCTTTGTTTTGAAGTGGTTTGATGGTTTTTGGGTGTATAACCTGAGCTCCGTAATAAGCCATTTCAATTACTTCATTAAAATTTAATTCCTGAATAAGTTGCGCATTACTAAAGCTTTTAGGATCTGCATTCATAACACCCTCAACATCTTTCCAAATAGTTAAATTTTCTGCATCTAAAATATTGGCAAAAATAGCAGCAGTATAATCGCTTCCTTCTCTACCCAAAGTAGTACTTTCATTATCATCTGTTGCTCCTATGAAACCTTGCGTAATCGTAATATTTCCTTGGTATTGTTGAATTGCATGTTTAATTTTTTCAGCCGAAAACTCAAATTGTACACCTGCGTCTCTAAAATTATTATCTGTTCTAAGAAGGTCTCTAACGTCTAACCATTGATTCAATATTTTTTCTTCATTTAAAAAATGACTGATAATGCAGGTGCTAAAAAGCTCTCCAGTACATACTATTTGGTCATAGTAATAGTCGTAAGACCTAACTGGTTTATCGTGTAATAACCATTCTACTTCTGTAAAAAAATCATTTAACTGCGAAATGCAATCATTGTATTTAAACACTAATAAGTACTTCGCAGTGGTTAAGTGCTGATTTTTTACAATACTAAACAGTTCTAAAGCTTCCTCTCTGTTCCCTTTATAAAAAGCATTGACCACTTTTTCTAAACCATTGGTGGTTTTTCCCATTGCCGATACAATAATAACCAGCGGTTCATTACAGTATTGATTTACAATATTTTTTAGGTTTTTGATTCTTTCAACACTGTTCACACTCGCTCCACCGAATTTGAAAATTTTCATATACTATTCCTTAAAGTAGAAGATCAATATCTATACAAATATACGCTCCATACCCGCCCAATTACTATCTTTATGTAAACGAATTGCACCATATGAGTATTAATAGAAACGTCCTTACATTAGATGAGTTCACCCTACAACAATTAAGACAATTTCCTACTGCTACTGGCGAATTAAGCAGGTTACTCAGGGATATGGCCTTGGCTGCTAAAAGAGTTAATGTAGAAGTAAATAAAGCTGGTCTAGTGGATATTTTAGGCGATGCAGGCAGCATTAACGTGCAGGGCGAAGATGTAAAGAAATTAGACATCTATGCTAATAATCAGTTTTTGGGAGTATTACAGCATGGAATTAGTTGTGCGGGTATTGGAAGTGAGGAAATGGATGACTTTGTGGTGTTTGATGATGAAATTAGTAATAATAGTAAATACGTTGTTTTATTTGATCCATTGGATGGCTCAGGCAATATAGATGTCAATGTATCAATTGGAACTATTTTTGGCGTGTACCGAAGAGTAAGCCCTTTAGGGAAGCCTTGTACAAAAGAAGATTTTTTACAGCCTGGTAAAAATCAAGTTGCTGCCGGTTATGTAGTTTATGGATCAAGTACCATGTTTGTGTATGCAACCAGAAGAGGTGTCAATGGTTTTACATTAGATCCTTCCATTGGAGAGTTTACGATGAGTCATCCCAATATTACTTGCCCTCCTTCTGGAAAGTTTTATTCTGTTAATCATGGAAACTTTTTTCAATACAATGAAGGTGTAAGAAAGTACATAGATGGCTGTCAACGAAAAACTAAGGAAAATGGTGGCCCTTACACTCAGCGCTATATTGGAAGCATGGTGGCAGATGTTCACAGGAATTTAATAAAAGGCGGAATTTTTATGTATCCAGGAACTACCGAAAAGCCAGGTGGTAAGCTTCGACTATTATATGAAGCCAATCCATTTGCTTTTATTTTAGAAGTTGCAGGCGGTGTTGCAACTGATGGTGTTGGAAGAATACTTGATATAGAACCCACTTCTTTACATCAGCGAACACCATTATTTATAGGAAGTAAATTAATGATGGAAGAACTAGCCCAAGTTTCAGCAACAAAAATTTAAGCATGAAAAAGAATCTTTTTATAATAGTACTCCTTTTTATTTCTGTTCAAAGCTTAAAGGCACAACAGCCTTTGCCAAAAGGAGAAATGAGTTATACCATTATGACAAAACCCAACAATATTGTATTCAATGACAGTATTTTTAAAGGGAGTACACAGTTTAAACAGCTTTTTTACAGAACCCAAAACCCTGAAATAATTGATGCTTACTTAAAGCATCAAAAGAATAAAATAACAGGTCAAATATTCAGTTTTGCTGGGGCTATAACGCTTTTAGTTGGAGTTAATAATTTGTCTGGTACTAAAAAAGGGTTGGGTTGGACTTTAATTGGGAGTGGTTTTTTGTCGTCTATTGCAGGAGGATATTTTAACCTAATTAGCCAAAACCACATGTTAACTGCAGTTAATTTATTTAATCAGCAACATAAAAAATCAACAGTTTCATTGGGTTTAGGTCAGCAATCCGCTGGGTTGATTTATAAATTTTAAATATGAGCAAAGTAATTATCAGTGTTAAAGACCTTCATAAAAAGTATGGAAATTTTCATGCAGTGAAAGGGATTAGTTTTGACGTGTTTGAAGGAGAAATTTTTGGATTGCTAGGTCCAAATGGTGCAGGTAAATCTACTACACTCGAAATTATAGAAACGCTTAGAGAGAAGACAAGTGGATCTATTGAAGTTGCTGGTTTTGACCTAGATAAAGATCCAAATGAAATCAAAAAGTTGATTGGTGTTCAGTTGCAAACTTCTGGATATTATCCTAATCTAACACTATCAGAATTGATTGTTTTATTTGCTGGTTTATACAATCAGCCTGTGAATCCTATAGAATTATTAGAAACAGTTAATTTAACGGATAAGGCAAAAGCTAAGTACAAAGAATTGAGTGGTGGTCAAAAACAACGCTTCTCTATAGCCACTACTTTAATTAATCATCCAAAAATCATTTTTTTAGATGAACCTACTACAGGGTTAGATCCACAAGCTCGAAGAAACTTATGGGACCTAATCAAGGAAATTAGATTGAAGGGTACTACCGTCATAATTACGACTCATTATATGGATGAGGCAGAAGTGCTTTGTGATAGAGTAGCAATTATTGATAGCGGTAAGGTCATTGCATTAGACTCTCCTGATAAATTGATAGATGATTTAGTAGCGAGTGGTTTTGAGCGACCTAAACAAGTCAAAAATGCAAATTTGGAAGATGTATTTATTCATTTGACTGGCCACGAATTAAGGGCCGAAAATTAATTTTATGACAGATGAACGTTATCCAATAGGTGAATTTGAATGGAAGCCATATAGCGAAAACTTAAAACAAGAATGGTTGGCAGATATTCAATTTCTACCAGAGGAAATTGAGCGGGTATTATTGAATTTAGACGAAGCGCAGTTACATACTCCTTACAGAACTGGTGGATGGACAATTCATGAAGTGGTTCATCATTTGGCAGATAGTCATATGAATGCTTATTGTAGATTTAAACTTGGATTAACAGAAGATGCTCCAATCATTAAACCATATGACGAGAATGCTTGGACTGTATTAAATGATGTGAAAAATCTTCCAGTTAATATTTCGGTTACTTTACTACATGCTTTGCATACCAGATGGCATTTTGCAATTAAAGACCTCACTTTAGATCAATGGGATAGAACTGTATATCACCCAGGCAGTAAAAAAGAATTGAGTTTATGGCACCTCTTGGGAATGTATGCTTGGCATGGGAAGCACCATACTGCGCATATTCGATCATTGAGAGAAAAAAATAATTGGTGATGGCTCAAATGAATAAGTGGAAGTTGTTGCATTCAGAACAGTTGATAAAAGATCAATGGGCGGATGTAAGAAAAAATAGTTACCAAAAAAATGATGGTTCTACTATTGAACCATTTTATATTTATGGGTTCCCCGATTATGCCACAGCTCTTGCAATTACAAAGAAAGGGACTGTTATTGTAGAAAAAATTTATAGAGCAGGATTAGACACCATTGCATTAGAACTTCCTGGAGGCTGCGTAGATGCTACAGATGCTTCTTTGGAAAATGCTATTGAACGTGAGTTGTTAGAAGAGACTGGCTATCGATTTGATCAGATAGAATACCTAGGAAAAATTTCTCCCAACCCAACAACAAATACCAATGTGATGCATATGTTCTTGGCTACTGGAGGTACTATTGACCCCAATGCAATAAGAGATTCATCAGAAGAAGTGGAAGTTGTAGAAATGGAGTGGGATGATTTTATTAATGCATTTAAAGCGCAAGGCTTTATCCAATCAATGCAAACCTGTACAATTTTGTATGCGTTAATGCGACTAAATAAATTAAAGGTATAAAATGCAAAAGGGAATTAAACCATGGTCTATTCATCAATCAAGAATAGGGTATACCAAGAAATGGTTGAGTGTAAAAGAAGAAGCATGCCAATTACCAGATGGGAGAGTCATTGATCCGTATCTTATCATTAAAGTACCTGATTTTTGCAATATTTTCATGGTTACCCCCAAAGAGGAAATTGTAATGGTAAAACAATACCGACATGCTGCGGGCATTATTACACTTGAGTTACCTGGTGGAATGATTGAAGCAAATGAAGATCCAATGATTGCTGCAAAAAGAGAGATGGTGGAAGAGACTGGTTATCAAACGGATCAGTTTGAATTACTTTATTCAGTTCATCCCAATCCGCCTTTAGAAAGTAATTACGCCTATTTTTATTTAGCAACAGCCATAGAATCTACTGGCAAAACTGCCTATGATCCTTATGAAGATATTGAAATTGTTTTGGTGCCTAAAGAAGATTTCATGCAGCAGCTTCTGGCACATTCTTTTAAACATGGCGCTCAAGTTGGTGCAATGTATGCCGCTGCAATTCAATTAGGTTGGCTAAAAGTGTAGTTTAATTTCTCTGTACTTCTGCAATCAAAAAAACACTTCCGCAAACAAGTATAAGATCATTTAATCCAGCGTTTTCATTGGCCGCAAGGATAGCTTCATTTACATTGCTGTATGTTGAACCAATTAATCCAATTTCGTTTGCCTGAGTAAGCAGTTCATTTTCATCTAATGCTCTTGGGATATTCGCTTTCGTAAAATAGTATTTAGCTGTAATGGGTAGAAGCGATAAAACCGCTTGGATATCTTTGTCTTTTACCATGCCCATTACCCAATGCAGTTGATTAAAACTCATCAAATCTAATTGGTGTAAAATAGCTTTGATCCCGTCAACATTGTGTCCTACATCTAGAATAACCAAAGGGTTCATTTGAATGACTTCCCATCTTCCGTGCAAGCCCGTTAGCTTTTTTACATTTTTAAGTGCTTCCTTAATATGGCTATCATTAATATTCCAGCCATGTTGTTGGAGTATGGAACAAGCTTCAAGAACAGTCAATAAATTTTTGGTTTGATAAAATCCTATTAAGTCTAAAGAAAAATGTTGGTACTCATTTTTTTCTTTATCTACTACTGTTATGTTTAATAGATTTTCTTGAAATAACCAATCACTGATATATCTTTTCTCTTGTGCAAGTGAAACAAAACTTGTTTTAGCTGCGGATAAAAAAACGGGTAAGGTTTCTGGAATGTATTCTCCAATTACCACTGGTATTAATGGTTTGATGATACCAGCTTTTTCTCCAGCAATTGCCGTTATGGTATTCCCCAATAAGTTCATATGATCCATCCCAATATTAGTGATGATACTGAGTTCGGGAAGTATAATATTGGTGCTGTCTAACCTGCCTCCTAAGCCCGTTTCAATAATGGCTATATCAACCGATTGCTCAGCAAAATACTCGAATGCCATAGCAACCGTTATTTCGAAAAAGGAAGGTGAAATAGATTCAATTTGCGGCTTAATTTTTTGGGTAAACTCAATAACAAATTCTTCTGTACAGCAAACGCCGTTGATTTTTATACGTTCTCTAAAATCATGTAAATGCGGCGAAGTATACAAACCAGTTTTATATCCAGCTGTTTGTAAAATTGCTGCAAGCATATGACTTGTTGAACCTTTGCCATTTGTACCTGCAATATGAATCGATTTAAATTTTTTATGAGGATTTCCTAATGCTTCGCAAAGAGCAATTGTATTGGTTAAATCTTTTTTATATGCCGATTCTCCCACTTTGCTAAACATGGGGAGCTTATTAAATAAATAGGATAGCGTATCTGCGTAATTCATCTTGCAGCAAAGGTGCAAATAATTTAATTCTTAAGCTTAAAATTAAATACTAAAGTTCCTGTTTGTTCTTCTGTATCACTTGTATTAAGTTTAAGCGATTTTGCTTTTAAAATGGCAATATTTCGGATGCGTTGATTGGTAGTAGTAGTTCCTTTAGGATTAATTGTGGCAGCCGTAACTGCACCAGATTGATTAACAGTAATGTCTACAGCTACTTTAGCATTTTCATTAAAATCGTCTTCAAAAGAAGGAAGTTTGGTAATTCTTCTTCCATCTAATCCACTTCTTATGGCAACACCATTTGAGCCACCCAATCCACCATTTCCACTGGATGCATTTCCTTGATAACTATCTGAGTTTGGATTGCCTGTAGGTTTGCCTTGATCCCCTTTGCCACCAGCGATTCCTTGGTTGGTTACTCCATTGTAACTATCAGCTAAATTGCCTCCGTTACCTTTGGTTTTTGTTCCAGTAAAAATTGCTTTTGGTTTTGGGGTAGGGGGAGTAGAACTGTTGTTATTGCTGGGTTTGCTATCAGGTTTAACAACAGATTTTGTTACTGGTATATCATCTTCAGTAGTAGTATTTTCTGGAATAACACTATTTTCAGTAGATGTTTGATAGGTCTCTGAATTTTCTGGCGATTCAGTTAATTCGCCTATTGCAGTAGGGGGGATATTGCCTTCCCCTGTTTCAACATTGCCAAGATTTACTTCGATGCCCTCGCCAGCTGTCGGTTCAGGAGGAATGGGTTTTTCGTATTGAACATAAAAGAAGATTGAGAACAGAATGATAGTGATCACACTAGTAATAGTGAGGGCTTTGATGTTTTTTTCTTTTTCAAAAGACAATTCCATAATATACTTCTGTCGTAAAAATAAGGCTATTGTTGGCTGAGTGCTCGAATAAAACGTTAATTTATAAAGGATATTTTAAAGCATACGTTATTGGCTAGACTTTGGTAAGGTCCATTTTAAGAATGGGTGCATATATTTTTTAATTATTGAACATTCAGGAAATTTAGTGTATTCAAGGTCAACAGGTGCCAAAAGTAAAAGAGAGAATTCGATAATTTCATTATTGTTAAATTCAATTCTCAATTTAGTGCCATTATCCCGATATCTATTATTAGAAAATATTTGTACAATATCCTTCTTGTTATATGCTTTAGGGTTATCTAAATCTCCAAAATAAAAAATTGGATTTGCTTTGGATATAATCAATATTTTGTTTTTTGAATATATATAATGATTGTATAATGTTAGGATAGGATATCCAATAAAAAAAACTGCACTTGAAATAAAAAATAATTTGAAAAATATTCTTAAATGCAAGTTGTCGATATTGTTTGGAGCCTGAATAATGAATAAAGTTAATATTCCAACTATAAACATATAGAAGTAAGAAAATAGTTTAAATCTGTTATTGTAAGAAAATGTATAAACAAAGTCCTGTGTTCTAAAATAAATTATAATCTTACTAAGACTATTAGTCGTTTTTTTAAAGCCAGTTGTTTCTACATTATTTTTTTCAAAGAATACTTTTATGTATTCATAAATTGATTCCAACCGCTCAAAACTTTTAGTAAATAGGCTTCCATTATCTTCTAAATAATAAATTACATATTTCCCATTATAATATAAGGCAATTTTTAAATAATCGCTATTGGTTCCTTCAATAGTTATAGAAGGGTTGGTTAAGCTAACTGAAAAGTTTTCTCTCTGCTTGTTCCATGGAAATCCTTCAATCAATGTGATTGTTTCTTCGTAATTACGTTCTTTAATATCTACGAATTCACCAGCCTCGAAATTATTATATTGGACTTTAGAAATTAATTGTAGCATTGAAGTTTGATCAACAGGTTGGAATTTTCGAACGGTGTTTCTTTGAAATTACTTTAAAAAAATATCATACCCAAACCTTAATAAAGTAGCCATGACTACCAGCAAAAAGAAAATTCGGATAAACTGATTGCCTTTGTAAATCGCCAGCTTGGCTCCTAAAATTCCACCTATTGCATTGCATACTGCCATTGGGATGGCTACAGACCATAATATGGTACCCTTAAGCATGAACAAAGAAATAGATCCTAAATTAGTAGAAAGGTTAATGAGTTTGGCATAAGTACCTGCTTTTAAAAAATCAAATCCAAGTATACTAATGAATGCCATAATGAAGAAGCTGCCTGCGCCTGGTCCAATAAAACCATCATAAAACCCAATCACTAAACTAATCATTAAAGCGTACTTCAATTGCTGCTGATTAGATAGTTCTTTATGTACAGTTTGTCCAAAATTTTTCTTTGAATAAGTATAAAGGGCAACAATGATTAAAACAATAAAAATAACTGGCTTCATATATTTATTACTCACAACAGATAATAGCTGTGATCCAGCAAATGCTGCACTAAAAGCAATCAAACACATTAATCCAACCTGGCTCCAATTAACAGCAACTTTTTTTACGTATTGTCTTGCTGCAAAAGCGGTACCGGTAAATGCTGGAATTTTTAATGAGCCCATAACCGTTGCTACTGGAAATTGTGGTAAAAGCATTATGCCAGCAGGTAACTGAATCAATCCGCCCCCACCCACTATTGCATCAACAAACCCTGCCAAGAAAGCAAAAATGCATAACAATATCATGGTGTTGATATCCATCCAATAATTATTTTTTAAAAGTAATATTCGCAATGACCAATCCGGAAATTACCAATATGCCACTATAAAAATGAATAGGGGTCACTGTTTCGCCCAAAATTAGTATGGCTTCTAAAGTACTAAAAATGGGGATTAAATTGCCAAATAAAACGGTTCTGCCTGCACCCAACTTTGAAATGGCCAAATTCCAACACCAGAATGCCAAAACAGAAGTTCCAATACCTAAGTAAAGGATAGCGCCTAATAAAGTTGGAGACCAATCTGTAGGGGTTTTAACAGTCAATTGCTCAATAATAAAAAACGGGAAGAGCATCAACGAGCCTAAAACAAAAATGATGAGCAAAAAAGATAATGCACTAATGTTAACTGGTTTTTTCCTGACCAATATATTATACACTGCAAATGCAAATGCTCCAGCTAAAATCCAAGTATCTCCACTCGAAAATTTAAATGAAAATAATACCTCCCAACTTCCTTTTGATATCAATAACACAATTCCCAAAATGCAAATAATCATTCCAATGATTCTATAAAAACCGAGTCTTTCTTTTAAAAAGATCACTGCCATTGCAGTTGCAAAAATGGGAGAGGAGGTAGTGCCAATTAAAGCCATATTTATTGCAGTGGTATTATGCCCTGCTACATAAACAAATGTGTTAAATAATGCAATTCCTGTGAGTGCAATCCAGGTTAAAATTCTCCAATTAGCTTTTAGTGGAGACCATTCAGCAATGACTTGTTTATACGCAAATGGCAGTAGAACTAATGATGCGCAAGTCCATCTAAAAAAGGCTAAGCTAACGGGGCTAATAGCATTGCTGACTTTTCTTGCGATAATAAAATTACCCGACCATAATAGTGTAGCAATAATTGCTAATAAAAAACCCTGAACAGTATGGTTGCTTAATTTAGACTGCATTATTGTAGAGGAGCTCCTGCAAATTGGTGGTTATAATCCCCTTTAATTCTTTCCATTGGAGGATTAAAATAGCCAAATTTTAGATTCGGGAATTCTTCTTGAATTAAATCCATCATTTGTTTTACTCCTAACATTTCACCTGTGTCATTCATTCCAATTTTACCCATATACCAATCTGGATCAATATTGAAATTACGCCACTGAATCATATTTAAATCAGTATCGGAAATTAGTTTTCTCAAGGCTTCATATTCCGCTTCACTATCTGTTATTCCGGGGAATACAAAGTAGTTGATACTGGTCCAACCACCATATTTACGCATTACTTTCAAGCTCTCAATGATATCTTCAAATGCATAATTATTGGGCCTATAATAGGCTTCGTAAATATGTTTTTGTGCAGAGTTGGTACTTACCCTCATACTATTTAATCCAGCTTTGCAAAGTGCATCCACTGCTGCGGGCTTTGATCCATTGGTATTGATATTAATACTTCCTCTGTTTGTATGCTTTCTAATTTCAATGATAGATTCTTTAATGGTCTCCCACATTAACAAGGGTTCTCCCTCGCAACCCTGTCCAAAACTAACGATAGGGAATGGGGCATTCATTAAATGCGGAACCGTAAATTCAACAATTTCTTCGGCCATTGGCTTAAATGTAAGCCGGTCCTGTGTGCTTACAATGGTCTCTTCTTCTGGTTGGAATGAAATACAGCCGATACAATTGGCATTGCAAGCGGGTGAAGTTGGGATAGGGCATTCCCATCTTCCTAAAGAAAAATTTCTTGCTGCAGGACAATGATAAGTCATGCAACAGTTTTCCATTAAATGTTTGACTAGTCTATTCTCAGGATAGGCCTGTAATAAATGGGCGGTGCCTTCTTTTACTTTGTTGTCATCAAAACCAGCCGCTTCTTGTCTGATATCTTTTTCTATTCTTATTGCTGGAACAAAATGCTTATCGTTCATCCAACCTACAGCAGTATAACAGAATAATGGCAAAGTAGGCGCATCAGGCATTGTTTCGTATGCTGCAATAAATAATCCAGTATACGCTGGTGGAATAAATGCAGCCACAGCCCAACCTTTTTCGCAAAGTCTCATTTCGCCTGTCTCCACATCTATGCCAATACCCCTTCTGCCCGGTAATTCATATAAATTACCCCCTTGTGGTAGTTCAATCCATTGATCTGCTTCAACAGGAAATGCATCCCAGCCTGCACGGCCAACAGCATAGAGGGTCTCGTCTTCATAGATATTTCCCTCCCCATCGGAATACAGCAAAAATGGTTTAACTGACATAAGTGGTTTTTTCTAGTTGTGCTTTTGCAAATAGATTGAATTCTTCTTCTGTTCCTTTGTTAGTATCAGCATCCAACTCTTTTTGAATGAGTTTGTCGTTTTTAAAATCGAGTGTTAATAAGCCGTCTTTTAAAACTACATTTTTTAAAGCTGCCCAATCGTATCTTTTTTTGGGAAAACTATTGAATACAATTTCATTTTCGTCGAAGGCAATTTCTTCCGGAAACTTTACCTGTTTTTCTAGCATTGCTGCTAATAAATAAATTAAAGATATCCATAAGCCGTCTGCCATGCTATACCATCCCATGGCTGCCAATAACAAACCAAATCTATAAAAAGGAGCGCCGCCTTTTTTCTTTTGCCAAATACAGAATGCTCCCCAGCCAATTACTAAAACTGCAAATGCGTATGAAGAAAGGGCATTGTATAAACCATTTATGCCATTCCCAATAAATGCAATAATTGCAATCAATAACATGATTTGGCTTACTCCATCTACTGTGGAATGATTGCGTTTTTTTAAAACAATGATGTAGTCAAAGGTTTTCATGATACCATTAAGTTACAAAGTCTCCATAATATTCTTGCCCCCACATTGCTATCCCAATCGGTTTGTCCAACACCAATTTCGACTAAATCAAATCCAATCAGCTCTCTGCCTGATTCTTTAATTTTTTTGAAAAGGTAAATAATTTCTTCGCTTTCAAATCCACCAGGAACAGGTGTTCCTGTATTTGGACATAGTTTACGATCTAATCCGTCAATGTCAAAACTGATATACACTTTTTGTGGTAAGTGCTGTATCATTTCATTGGTAATATTTTTCCAGTTTTGCCCTTCAAATAATCTCTCTTTAATATCCTTATCAAAATAAGTGATTACCCTAAAATTACTATTGCAAATGTATTCCCATTCTTGTTCGCAATAATCTCTAATTCCTACTTGCACTAATTTAGTGATAGCAGGAATTTCATTGAGTGCATTATACATGATAGAAGCATGCGAGTAGGTAAACCCTTCATATTTTACTCTTAAGTCGCAGTGTGCATCAATTTGAATGATTCCGTAATCTCCATGTTTTTCAGCCAGCGCTTTCATTAAGCCCAATGGGGTACTATGATCCCCCCCTAATAATCCTACAATTT
>JBMLPQ010000106.1:0-32414 GCA_049242025.1 Sediminibacterium sp. | reverse complement strand
GCCACAGTTTATTGATTTGGTTAACAGTTTGTTAATGAATAAAAATAGGAGTTGTTTCCGAATTACCAAAAAAAATGAACAAATAATCAAACAAAATAATAAGTTTTTATTAAAGTTTGAACGCTGAATTTTTTAATGTGGAGTGGATTGCAATTGCATTTTATAAAGCTCAGCATAGTAGCCATTTAAATCCATCAGTTGTTCGTGGGTTCCTTGTTCAATAATCAATCCATCTTCAAGAACGATAATCTGATCAAATTTAAACCCAGCAAATATCCTATGTGTAATGATTAATGCTGTTTTTGCTTTTAAATATTCGTATAAATGTCCAATGATATGTTTTTCCGTTTTAGCATCTACTGCACTTAAACAATCGTCGAATAAAACAATTTCAGGTTCTTTAATTAAGGCACGAGCTATGGAAATTCTTTGCTTCTGTCCACCACTTAATGTAACCCCTCTTTCCCCTATCATTGTTTCATATCCATTTTCAAAACCCATGATTTCTTCATGAATACTAGCGCTTTTAGCCGCTTCTTGAACACGCTCTAGAGTAGTATGCTCACTTACACCAAAACGAATATTATTAGCTACTGTATCGCTAAATAAAAATACGTCTTGCTGTACATAACTGATATTGCTTCTAAGCTGTTTTAAACTAAATAAGTGTAGCGGTTTTGATCCAACAGTAATGGTTCCCTTATCTGGTTCATAAAATCGCAATAACAATTGTGCTAAAGTAGATTTTCCACTTCCTGTTTTACCTAGAACCAATACTTTTTCTCCTCTAGGAATTGTCAAATTCAATCCCTGTATGGCTTTGATGCCTGTATGCGGATAGGTAAAGCTTACTTCCTTAAATTCAATGGTTCCTGAAACTGGTTCATCATTTAATACTGTAGGATGATCTTTTATTGCAGGTTCCATTTTCAAAAATTCATTCAATCTTTTTTGGGAAGCTGCTGCTCGTTGAATCATACTTGCTGTCCATCCAATGGCACTTACGGGGAACGTAAGCATGTTGATATAAATGACAAACTCTACAATGGTGCCCACTTTTGTTGGGTCTTCCATTGCTTGCATTCCTCCCACTAAAATGGTAATTAGGGTGCTAATACCAATCATCAAAGCCATACTTGGAAAATACAATGCTTCAACTTTAGCCAAGCTAATGGCATTGGTTTTATACTTTTCGCTATTCTGGTTAAAAAAGCCAAACATGGCTTTTTCTTGAACAAATGATTTGATTACTCTTATGCCTGAATAAGATTCTTGTGCATTGGTAGTTAAATTGGATAAATTTTCCTGAATGGATTCACTTTTTTTATTGATAATACTATTGACTTTGTAAATAGTGATGGCCAATAGGGGGAGCGGAGCCAATACCAACAATGTCAGGTTTACATCTTTGCTAAGCATGTTAACAATACAGAAACCAATTAATGTGACTAAGTTAATTAAGTACATCACTGCAGGTCCTGTGTACATTCTAACCCTACTCACGTCTTCCGATATACGGTTCATTAAATCGCCCGTACTATTTTGTTTATAAAAAGTGGTATTCAAGCGCTGGTACTGGTTAAATACTTCATTTTTTTGGTCAAATTCAATATGCCTGCTCATTACAATAATGGTCTGACGCATAAAAAACATAAGTATTCCTCTTACGATTGCTATAAATAGAATACTCAAACTACAAATTGCAATCAACCAACCAAAACTAAATTCGTTGCCATTAATTAATTGAATAAAGCGGTTAACTATTCCATCATGTGCGTTATAAGGCAATCCTGGCTTAGCTCCGGGTAATTTTTGTTGTACTAGACTTATTACGTACCCTGTGATTTGCGGTGCTAAAACTGCAAAATAATTGGAGGCAATAACAAAGAAGATTCCAATAAAGAAACGCTTACGATACTTCCAGAAATAATGATTTAATGAGGCCAGTTCTTTCAATCCACTCAAAATTATTTTGCAAATATAACCTTGTATTAAAATAAGTTTTGGATAAAAAAAATTCAGCCCTTACTTTTGCCGCGGAGAGCTGGCAGAGTGGTCGATTGCGGCAGTCTTGAAAACTGTTGACTGTAACAGGTCCGGGGGTTCGAATCCCTCGCTCTCCGCCAAAACAAACAGATGTCCAGCCATTGGCTGGCATTTTTGTTTTAGGGAGCGAGCAAAGCTTGCTTTGCGAAGCGGACTAAATAAAAATGAAAGTGAGCTGAAAGCGAACGGACATCTGTTTGTTTTGTGCCTCCCCCATTTAGGATCAGCGAAGCTAATCCCATGAAATGGGTAGCGAAGCTAATCCCGTGATTCCATTATCATTTTTGCTTCCACATCCTCATACTGCTCAATCAGCTGCGCTAATTGCTTCTTCAATTCAGTAGTAATTTTTTCGTACCCTTTTTTACCGAAGATGTTAAGCATTTCACTAGGGTCTTTCTCTAAATCAAATAATTCCCAACTATTTACACGGGTATAAAACCGAATTAATTTATACCGACCAGTACTAATACCAAAATGAGGCGAAACAGCATGTTCCCCATTTTCATAATAGTGATAATACATGGCATTTCTTCCTTTTTTGGAACTGTCCTTCACTAGAGGCAAAAATGATTTACCCTGCATATCGCTAGGAACCTTAATGCCTGCAGCGTCTAATATAGTAGGGCCAAGGTCTAAGTTCATCACCATTTGGTTATTTATTGTTCCCGATTTTATAACACCGGGATATCGCATGACCATGGGTGTTCTAAAAGATTCTTCATACATAAATCTTTTATCGAACCAACCATGTTCACCCATATAAAAACCTTGGTCGCTTACATAAATCACAATGGTATTTTTTGTTAAATCATGCTTGTCCAAATAATCTAAAGTGCGGCCAATATTTCTATCTAAAGAAGCCGCAGTAGCTAAATAGTCTTGCATATAGCGTTGGTATTTCCATTCAACCAAGGCTTTTCCGCCTAATTTTTTTGATTTTAAATCAGCGTTAATAGAATCGTAAAAAGCCATGTATGCTTGCCTTTGCGCTGAAGTCATTCGTTTAATAGAAAATTCTTTATCTTCTTCTTCTTTACTATGAAACATTTTCAAATCATAACCCAATTGCATTGTTTTGTTGATCGTCATATCTTGAACAGCTGCCGCCGCTCTAGTTTCGTAACTGTCGTAAAAGTTAGCAGGAAGCGGAAAAGTGGATTGATTAAACATGCGTAAATCCTTGATATCTGGCATCCAAGTACGATGTGTATTTTTATGACCAATTACCAAGCAGAATGGTTGGCTGGTATCTCTTTGGTTTAACCATTTTTCAGCCGCATCTTCTACAATATCAGACACATACCCCTCTACCCTTTTTCTTTCTCCATTCATCATTAAAAAATCTGGGTTGTAATAACTGCCTTGACCAGGTAATACTTGCCAATATGAAAATCCTTGAGGGTTAGTTTGTAAATGCCATTTACCTATCCATGCAGTTTGATAACCCGTTTTAGTTAACGCTTTAATGAAAGTATTTTGTGTTCCATCAAAACTTGAATTGGCGTTGTCTTTGAATCCGTTTTTATGACTGTATTTACCTGTTAAAATAACTGCTCTACTAGGGCCACAAATACTATTTGTGACATAAGCTTTATCAAAACGAACTCCTTCTTTTGCAATGCGATCAATATTGGGGGTTTGCATGAACTTGCTGCCGTAAGCACTAATTGTTTGATAAGAATGGTCATCAGAAACAATCAATACAATATTAGGGCGTTGAGCCTTAATCGTTAAAACGAATATGGTCAAGCATACTATGAGAATTGGATATTTCATAGGCATTTGTAATTACACCCTTACTTTAACAACCAATTTTTTTATTGTCCCTTCTCCTATCATTGGTGCATGTACATCATTAGGAAAATAGATTGCGAAATGGCCTGGCTTTAATTCAAAAAATAGTTCAGGAGCGTCTTCAAAAAAGAGTACATCTTTTTCTGCACTGTATTCACCCCGAGGCATCAAACAATTAGAACGAGACCTCCATCCTACTCGCTCCACTCCTTCATATACAATTTGAATATCTATATAAGTATTATGGCATTCAAAATAATCGGTAGAATCTTTTTCATTTACCAATTGATCATGGATTACAATGGCACGAATATCTTCTCCATCCCATTTAACTTCACCAGTTTGTAAATCTCTATAATTGGCTGCTTTAATGCATTCAATAGCTTTAGCAAATCTTGGATGCATTTTGATATATGCTGGTAAACAATCAGTGGAATCTAAAATCATAACTTATCTGATTAAATAAATACTTCCCGACAATAAGGGCTCTCCATTTCCTCTATTGATGATATAATAATAAACACCTATTGGCAGATCTTTACCTTTGAATTTTCCATCCCAACCTTCAAAATAAGGCTTTGATTGGTACATGATTTGACCAGCTCGATTAAAAATAGTTAACTCCGAATTAGGGTAGGTTTCTAGCCCTCCGACCAGCCAAATATCATGAATACCATCTCCATTGGGCGAGAAGGAATTGGGGGTATTTAAACTGACAAATACCCTCACCTGAACTGTATCTTGTGAAATTGCACATCCATTGATGCCATAAGCCATTAAAGAATAGGTCGTATTTATAATTGGATTGACTATAGGAGTTAAACTGTTTGGATTTTGCATATTGAATACTGGAAACCAAGTAAATCCAATGCTTTGGCCGCTTATGCTACCCAATAAAGTGGTATTGCTCCCAATTAAGATATTCCTATTAGGGCCAGCATCAACTTTTGGAGGTTTAATTACAAAAACTGGAATATTAATTGAATCAAAACAACCTGTGTTATCTCTAAAAATTAATTGATACTGGGTTGTATCGGATGGTTTTACT
Organism: Sediminibacterium sp.; assembly: GCA_049242025.1. GTDB lineage: Bacteria > Bacteroidota > Bacteroidia > Chitinophagales > Chitinophagaceae > Sediminibacterium. Next base: position 27,523 of record JBMLPQ010000106.1, on the reverse strand, counting down.
CTTAATAAATTATTCGTGCTTAATATTGCTCTTGTATTATTATACCATTCAATTTGATTACTTCCAACCGCATTTAAAAACAAACTGTCTCCCAAGCAAATAATATTGTTTCCATTATATGAGCCATTGATAGCTTTGAAGGTTTTCACCAATATTGTATCGCTTGCAGCGCATCCTTCTGTTGTTATTGCTTTGACAATATAGGTTCCAGAATCTCCAGCGCGGATACTGGGTAGCGTTGGATTTCTTACATTCGATGAAAATCCATTTGGCCCTGTCCATTGATAATTAAGATTCCCACCAGATCCGGATGCTCCTGTTAAATCAACTTTACCTCCAATACATTGATTGATAGTTTGGTTGCCAATTCTTGGTGCGCTATTATTAATTTGAATAGTGATGGGTAGGGATGCAGTTTTACAAGCAGCTACTCCAGAGTAGATAGATTCACTAGCGAGTAGTCGATATTGAAAGCTTCCTACCCCACTAGGAATTCTAGTATAGCTTGTGCTATTGGCACCAGTAATATCCGACCAGTTAGCTCCTGAATTGGTACTGATTTGCCATTGATAGCTTGGATTGATATAACCTGAACCAACAGTCATATTTAAACGAAGATTGGTTTGACTATCAAAACAGCTGTTTCTTGAAAATCCTGGAACTCCATCAATGCTGGCACTCATTGAAGGACCACACGGTCTAAATGTTATATCGTCAATCGCTAAATCGTTTCCACAACCTGTTCCTGCATTGTTGGTGATTTTGAGTACAACGGATGAAGCGGTTATAGGGGGCTTAAATGAGAAACCATATTGTTTAAAAGTTAATTGGGCATCTTCTCCAATATTACCTGTATTGTAAGTTGCCAGAACTACTCCACTTGTTGTTTCAATCGTAAAAGTTAGATTTGGCTTCGTGCCAGTTCCACTACAACTAGAGGGCTTTAATACATTGGCTACCCATGCTCCAAACTCATAGGTGGTATTACCACAAAGTCCGGTAATGGTTTCAACATAAAAAACACTCGGTGCATTGGTAGCATTCACCAACATGAATCTTCCTCCTGCATCGCCAGTATGGTCTTTGGAAATATCATGCCAAGTGCTGCCCCAACATCCAAAAGCTTCATTGGTTATGGCGTAATTCCCATCAATTGGACATCCAGTAACATATCCTAAATTGGTAATCCCAGGCCTTAAAGGGCCAGCAGTTGTATTATTATTGCCAAATGTAATATTCACCACAGGGTCGCCAAGCGTGCCGGTACAAAGTTGCGATTGCGCAGTAGATAAAACGGATAATAATAAAAAACAGAAAAAATATCTCACAGTTAAAACTTCAGTGTGTAAAATACAGAATCCTTTTTACTATTAGCTAGCTGGTTCGGGTAATTTCTCAACGGGAATTAAATCGGATAATTCAACATTAATGGGTAAAGCTCCAATCTGAACGATTGCTCGCTTCCCTCGAATTTCTTTTACTTCACCTACTTGGTAATTCTTTTTTAATTTAACCAATGTACCTATTCCTACTAGGGTATTCAACTCCTTATATTTTTTGTCTACTTTTTTGGCTAATTTATTTACTACAATGGTCTCTTTTTGTTTGAAAAGCAAGTTTTGCAAGTTCTTTACAACCTCATTTTTATTCTCCGATTTTTTCCAATCAAGTACTATCTGTTTTAATTTACGCTCCATATCTTTTAAATACTGAAGGCGCTCCTCTGTAATTTTATTCTGGTTTTTAAGTAATTCTACTTGTTGCAAATGGCGCTCTTTATTCATTACCTGCTCCATTTCTTTTTTCAATCGTTCATTTTCTTTCAACAATCGATTGAGTTCCTTTTTTTCTTTTTCTAAATGTTGCAAGTCTTGCTCAGTCCTATTCAGTAATCTATCTAATTTAAAATGATCTTCTTCAACTAATTTTCTTGCTCTACTTATCAAGTGTTTAGGTAATCCAATTCTTTCTGCAATCGCAAATGTATAAGAGCTACCAGGTTTGCCTATGATTAATTTATACATTGGCTGAAGGTTAACTTCGTCAAACTGCATAGCGCCGTTTAAAATTCCCTGTGTATGGTTTGCCATTACTTTTAAGTTCAAATAATGCGTAGTAACCACACCAAATGAATGCTTACGACCTAGTTCTTCCATGATCACTTCGGCAAAAGCGCCTCCTAAATTAGGGTCAGAGCCAGATCCTAATTCATCAATAAAGAAAAGGGTTTTACCATTTGCATTTTCCATGAAATGCTTCATATGCATTAAATGGCTAGAGTATGTACTTAATTCAAATTGTAAACTTTGGGTATCGCCAATATGTATATATAGTTGCTTAAAAATCCCCATTTGAGAATCTGGATGTACTGGAACTAATAGCCCACTTTGTAACATCATTTGATTAAGCCCAATGGTTTTCATGGTAACTGTTTTACCACCAGCATTTGGCCCACTAATTACGAGTATTCTGTTTTTATCGTCTAAATGAATAGAAACAGGGATCGTTTTTTTACCTGACTCTTTGTTATACAAGTATAGTAAAGGGTGATAGGCATCAATCAATTGTACTACTGCTTTGTGAATTACATTGGGTAATTGTGCATTCATATTAATGGCCAGCTTTGCTTTGGCTCGTATAAAATCATATTCCCCAATAATGTGAATATATTGTTGCAACAGGGGAGCATATACCGATAATCTAGCAGTTAGTGCGCGCAATATTTTCTGTACTTCTTTGATTTCCTCGTTTTCTAAAGCAAATACATCGTTATTTAGTTCTATTGTTTCTTCTGGTTCTATAAATGCTGTTTTGCGACTATCACTTTCTCCATGTAAAATGCCTTTTACTTGTCTTTTGTATTCTGAGAAAACGGCTACTACCCTTCTTCCGTTGCTAAAACTTTCGTCAATGTCTGCAGTATATCCTGCTTTGGCCATCTTTTGAACCATTTTTTCAAAAACCCGTCTTAGCTCATTCCTTTTTTTATAAAGACTCATCCGAATTTTTTGTAATTCAGGAGATGCATTATCTAGCACAACCCCTGAATCGTCTAACACTTCATTAATGAGTTCTACAATCAGTTTTTCGTAATAGCTATCGCTTAAAACCTGCGTTAGTGCTGGAAAAGCCATTCTGCGTTCATTATCAAACCAACGAAAAATGGTTCCCATATTTTCAGTTAGTTTTTTAATCATCATCCATTGTTCTCCTACCAATAATGCACCTGGTATAGACAATAATTTGATGTCTTTACTAATATTAGCAGTAAAGTCAGAAGGAAAATATTGTTGTTGTAATAGAATTAGTTTGTACTCATAAGCTTGTCTTAGCTCTCTATCTATAAAATCTTTACGGGTATGAATGCGCAGTTGACTGGCTTTGTTTTTAGAATAATCGGTATTGCATAGTGCTGCCAACAATTCTTTTATCTTGTCAAATTCTAATTGTGTTAAAGCCGATTCAGGATATAATCGCATCATAAAAGCCAGTTTCTAAGGGCAAAGTTACAATGTGCCCATTAATTAGTAGGAATAACTCGGAACTGGCTGGTTTTGTTTAGAAGGAAACATTACATTGATAGAATAAAAGACAAAAGCAATTTGCATGAGTACCTGTGCACCCAAAATGATATAGGTAGCCATTGTAGCTTCCATCCATAGTTTACTAGCGGGCACATCAAATACGGATTCGCTTCTTTTTGGGGATGCTCCTTGAATTACCTGGTAGGTAAACATTAATGCAATTAAGAGAAATATTGATAATGCAACGTGAAGGATGTTCACTAAAATATGCCCCTTGTCTTGATCTCGCATAAAGCGGTGCATTAGATAAGGAATCAAGAAAATTGGAATATGAAAAATGAGGATATTAGTGCTAAGGATAAAAGGAACCGAAACTCCAAAATAAGGATCAATGCTGAGCGCATCATAGAAATGATATAAAGCAAAGAAAAGCAGCAACGGCATTGCCAGAAGCAGCGACTCTAAGCGAAGAGACATATATTTCCAGAATTGGGATTGAAAGCTCATAGAGATTAGGGTATCACAAATTTTGCTCAAATTATCATTTTTTAATCTATATATGCCAAAAAATGAATCAATTAGTGCTTAAAAACTTGTTTTTTCAACAAAAATACCAATCGGTTTGTAGTATCAATTAATTGTCAACAATTATATAATGAAAAAATATTATTCCATTGCACTTGCTTTTTCAATTTTTTTGTTTTCCTGTGCGGCTGCGGAAGATTCAAGCAAACCAATGATTAGCAAACCAATAAATCCTAAAATGATGAATACCAATACAGATACTGCAACATTTGGAGAAGGGTGTTTCTGGTGTACAGAGGCATTTTTTCAGCGTTTAAAAGGGGTTAAAGAAGTAATCAGTGGATATGGGGGCGGTTTTGTAGAAAATCCAACGTATGAGCAAGTTTGTGACAAAAATACCGGACATATCGAGTTGGCTAGGATTGTATTTGATCCAAATGAAATTAGCTATGATGAGCTTTTAGAAGTTTTTTGGAAAACTCATGACCCTACAACCATGGATCAACAAGGGAATGATATAGGACCACAGTATCGATCTGCTATTTATTTTCATAATGCAGAACAAAAACTAAAAGCTGAGAAATACAAGGCTGAATTGGATAAGAGCGGAGCTTGGTCTAAGCCAATTGTAACGATTATTGAACCATTCAAGAATTTTTATCCAGCAGAAAATTATCATCAGAATTATTATAATAATAACCAAAATCAAGGGTATTGTAGATTCGTTATTGCCCCTAAATTAGAAAAATTTCAAAAAGTCTTTAAAGACAAATTGAAGAAGCAGTAAAGATTCTTTTCTGAATATGCTACATTTAGCAAATGAATAGAAATCCTTTGCTAAAAATGTGTTTGATCCTTTTGATGCCCATTGGTATAATGGCTCAAAAATCTAACAAACCCCAATTTACTAAGGCTGATACATTAAGGGGATCCATTACCCCAGAAAGGGCCTGGTGGAATTTACAACACTATGATATTCAGGTGCGCCCTAACTTGGTAGATAAAACCATTGAAGGGTCTGTAAAAATCCAATTCAAAATAATCAAACAAGGCAAGCGGATGCAAATTGATTTGCAACAGCCTTTGATGATTGATAGCGTTTTTTATATAGGTAAAAAACGACAGGCACTTAATTTTACCAGACAAGCAAATGTGGCAATGATTAATATGCCATTAGGTATAAAGGCCAATACGGAGGGATTGGTGCAGATTTATTATCATGGAGTTCCTAGAGAGGCAATAAGGGCTCCTTGGGATGGCGGTATTAGTTGGACAAAAGACGAGTTAGGTAACCCATTCGTAGCAACTTCTTGCCAGGGTTTAGGAGCCAGTGTGTGGTGGCCCTGTAAAGACCATCAATATGATGAACCAGAAAAAGGCGTAACCATTTCTGTAAGGGTGCCAGATAGTTTAATGAATGTTTCCAATGGAAGATTGATCAATACCATTCAACACGGGGATGCTACTAAAACTTGGGTATGGCAGGTTAAAGAACCAATCAATAACTATAGTGTAAGTATGAATATTGGAAAATATATTCATATAAAAGATGAGTTTGAAGGGGAAGCGGGAAAACTCAGTTTGAATTATTATGTATTACCCCAAAATAAAGAAGGAGCAGAAAGGCAATTTGCACAAGTAAAGCCAATGTTAAAATGTTTTGAATATTGGTTTGGAAAATATCCTTTTTACCAAGATGGATTTAAATTAGTGGAAGTCCCCTATTTGGGAATGGAACACCAAAGTAATGTAGCCTATGGAAACAAATATATGAATGGTTATTTAGGAAGAGACTTATCTGGAACCGGTTGGGGATTAAAATGGGATTTTATAATTGTTCATGAAAGTGGACATGAATGGTTTGGTAATAATATTACTTCTAAGGATATAGCCGATATGTGGATTCATGAAGGCTTTACCAATTATTCTGAAACATTATTTACTGAATGGCTAAGTGGAAAAGAAGCAGGTTCAGCATACAATAAAGGAGCTAGAAAAAATATCCGAAATGATAAGCCCATTTTAGGAACTTATAATGTTCATAATACAGGTAGTGGAGATATGTATCCAAAGGCTTCAGCAATGTTGCACAGCATTCGAATGAGCATGAACAATGATGAAAAATTCAGACAGATGTTAAGACACTTGAATAAAAAATTCTATCATCAAATTGTTACCACTCCAATGATAGAAAAAGAAATCTCTTTGTATGCAGGCTATTCAGTAAAGGGAATATTTACGCAATATTTAACAACCACTCAAATCCCCTCTTTTGACTACATTTCCTCTATGGATGGAAAGACGTTAAAGTATCGATATTCAAATGCTGTAAATGATTTTTACCTTCCTTTACAAATTAAAGTAGGCAAGGAAATCTTAGTATTGAAACCAAAAGTAAATCAATGGCAAACCATTCAGTTAACTCCATTTCAAATTGATAATTTGAATTTAGAAAATGTAAAAAACTATTTTTACATCAACATGAACGGTAGAAAAGAAGTACAGATTAAAATGAATTAGTGCGCATGGGTACCATTCGAAAGCAAACAATTATCTCGAGTTTACTAGTTTATATTGGATTCTTTATAGGAGCCATCAATATGTATATTTATACAAAAGATGGATCATTTACGCTAGAGCAATTTGCTTTAACCAGAATTTTCTTTGATTTTGCTCAAAACATGTATGCTTTTGGTGCATTGGGAGTTATACCGGTTATATACAAGTTCTATCCTTATTATAAAGACAATTTAGAAAAGCATAAAATTGATTTAATGACCTGGGGCATGCTTGCCGCACTAATTGGATTCATATTGGTTTTATTAGCTGGATGGTATTTTAGGCCCGTTTTTGAAGCACAGTTTTATGAAAAGTCTAAATTAATTATTGACTATTATTATTTAATGTTTCCTTTTGCATTAGGGATGCTTTTCTTCTCTGTTCTAGAAGGCTTTTGCTGGGCACTTCAACAAACTGTGTTCTCAAATTTTTTAAAAGAAACAGGGCTAAGAATTTTTACTAGCGTATTAATTGCATTGTATTATTTCAAGATCATTCCGTTTGAGTCATTTATTTTCTTTTTTGCATTTTTATACCTGTTAATTTTTGTAATTCTTTCCACTTATCTATTCTCAACAAATCAATTACATTTTCCAACAACGATCAGTAGGGTTACAAAAAAGTTTTGGAAGAAAATGTTGGGTATGCAAATGCTTATTTATAGTGGAACTGTAATTGCTTCAATTGCTGCTACTATTGACAGTTTTATTATTGCAAAGTTTCAAGGCTTAGCGGTTGTTGGGGTATTTGGTTTAGCTCAGTATGCTGCCAATTTAATTCAAGTGCCACAACGAAGTATTCAAGCCATTTCAGCTGGGGTTTTATCCAGAGCTTGGAAGGATAAAGACCTCAATGAAATCAAGCGAATTTATAAGCGGTCTTGCATTAATTTATTGATTATGGCTTTGTTTATTTTTGGAAATCTTTGGTTGAACGTGGCCGATGGGATGCGTGTTTTGCATATTCAAAAAGAATATGAAGCTGGTTTAGGTACTATATTTATTTTAGGTATGGTAAGAATCATAGATGCAGGAACAGGGTTGAATGCAATGGTCATTAATACTTCTACTTATTGGCGGTTCGACTTTATTAGTGGAGTGATTTTACTAGCGTTTAGATTACCATTGACCTATTATTTAATCATGCATTATGGCATAATCGGATCTGCTTTCGCTGAACTATTTGCATATAGTTTATACAATTTTATCCGCTTTGAATTTTTGCGTAGAAAATTTAAAATGCAACCATTTGATCTGAAAACATTATTAGCCTTGGGTGTTGCAGTAGGCGCATTTGGTATTAGCTTTTTTGTTTTTCAAGATATGCACGGTTGGGCTGGTATAGTGTTGCGGAGTGTGTTATTTTCAGGGTTAATGATATTGGCAATATTTAAATTAAAGCTAACCCCCGATGCAGGGCAGTTGTACCATAACTTTATGCAACGTTTCAAAAAATAGTTAACGCATCCTTCCCCCACCCCTAAACTTAGGACTCCAGTATTTATCGCTTAGGTCGGTAATAGTGACTCCTTGTGAAGTAGACGCATGAAGAAATTTATTATTTTGAATATAAATACCCACATGTGAAATTCCTCTCCCACCGGTATTGAAGAAAACCAAATCGCCTTCTTGTAATTCATTAATGGCAATGGGTTGCATCATATTAAATTGCTCTTGCGAAGTGCGGGGCAATTGAATATTGTAAATTTCTTTCATAATTACTTGCGTGAAAGCTGAACAGTCAATACAGTTCATCGTACTACCGCCAATGCAATAACGGGTTCCCCACCATTTATCCATTAATTCTAATAAGGGAATATTGGTTAATTCCTCTGCTGGCAAATCCATTACGATCGCATATTTGATTTGTAACCAATTAGCTTTTTCAAGCTCCGCTTTAGAAGGAGGATTACCACTACTATTATTCCACTTTTTATTGGCAGTAGTGGCAGTACTAGTGGTTTTGTGTTTGGTAGTAGTGACCGTACCTAGTGTTACTTCAATCCCATTAATGAAAGTTCTTTTTTCGTTCGAATATACTTTTGTTACTGGTTTTTTAGCCGATTGGTCTTTATGAACAATCTTTCTAACTGTATTGCAACTGCTTATAACAAGGAGTAATAAAAATAAATAGATATATGATTTACCTTTCATACGGTCTGCAATTTAACGTCTTTATGCTAATGTGGAAAATTGCAGCTTTGCAATGGCTGCACAATGACCGAACTTTGAATATTATTATTGAATTATGTCGCAGTTTTCTCATTTACATGTACACACACAATATTCTCTTTTAGATGGAGCAGCTCCTATAGATGAGCTGTATAAAAAAGCTGCTGCCAATAATATGCCCGCTTTGGCAATTACCGATCATGGTAATATGTTTGGGGCTTTCGATTTTGTAAGTCAAGCTTGGAAAAATACTAAAGTAGTTGGCAAAGATGCTAACGGGAAAGATATTTTAGAACCAGTGGTAAAGCCCATTGTAGGTTGTGAGTTTTATGTAGTAAAGGATCGACATATTAAAACGTTTACAAAAGATTCAAAAGACAATCGTTTTCATCAAGTATTGTTGGCTAAAAATGCAATTGGGTATCAAAATCTTGTAAAACTTACCTCTCTAGGATACATTGAAGGAATGTATAGTAAATATCCTAGAATTGATAAAGCATTGATAGAACAATACCATGAAGGATTAATAGCCACCACTTGTTGTATTGGAGCTTACGTACCGCAAACTATTTTAAACCATGGAGAAGAAAAAGCGGAACAAGAATTTAAATGGTGGTTAGATTTATTTGGAGATGACTATTATATTGAGATTCAAAGGCATAATATTAAGGAGCAGGAATTAATCAATAATACCCTACTCAAGTTTTCCAAAAAATACAATGTGCCCGTCATTGCAACCAATGACAGTCATTATGTAGACCAAGATGATGCCAATGCGCATGATATTTTATTATGTATTAACACCGGTGAAAAACAAAGCACCCCAGGATTTGACGACTTTGTAAACGATGAGGTACAAATCAAGAATCGTCGCTTTAAATTCCCCAACGATCAATTTTATTTTAAGACGCAAGACGAAATGGCCAAGCTATTTCATGATTTGCCTGAGTCTTTGGATAATACAAATCGAATTGTAGACAAAGTTGAAGTACTGAATTTAAAGAAAGATATACTCCTCCCCGCTTTCCCCATTCCCAAAGAATTTCAAATACATGCAGATGCCAATTTAAATCAGTGGGAATTGCTAAAGCATTTAACTTATGAAGGAGCTAAACAACGTTACAATGAAATAACGCCCGAAGTTCAGGAAAGGATAGACTTTGAATTGTTTACTATCAAAACCATGGGTTTTGCTGGATACTTTTTAATTGTAAGTGACTTCATTAAAGCTGGTAGAGATATGGGAGTGTTTATTGGCCCAGGTCGTGGATCTGCAGCTGGTTCGGTTGTTGCATTCTGTATTGGAATTACCAATATTGATCCTATAAAATACAATTTACTATTCGAGCGTTTTTTAAATCCGGATCGTAAGAGCATGCCCGATATAGATACGGACTTTGACGATGAAGGCCGTCAAAAAGTAATTGATTATGTGGTGCAGAAATACGGTAAGAGTCAGGTAGCGCAAATTGTTACTTACGGCACTATGGCTGCTAAAATGAGCATTAAAGACGTTGCTCGAGTATTGGATTTGCCATTGGCAGAAAGCAATATGCTGGCCAAGTTGGTGCCTGATAAGCCAGGCACAGAATTAGGAAGAGTGCTAAAAGCCCCCCTTACGATAAAAGAAGGCCCTAAGTCATTAGAAGAAAAAGAAGGGTATCAACAAGAAGATATAGACAATGTAAAGAAGCTCCGGGAAATTTATAAGGGATCAGATATACGTGCGCAAGTATTAAGAGAAGCGGAGAGACTAGAGGGATCGGTTCGTAATACAGGGATACACGCTGCGGGAATCATTATTGCACCAAGAGATTTAACCGATTTAATACCAGTAGCAACAGCTAAAGATTCAGATTTATGGGTCACCCAAATTGAAGGAAGTATTATTGAAGATGCAGGCGTAATTAAAATGGACTTTTTGGGCTTGAAAACCCTTTCGATATTAAAGACCGCTTTAGAATTAATTAAATTAAATCATGGGGTAACCATTGATTTAGATACAATTCCTTTGGATGATGAAAAAACGTTTCAATTATACCAGAGTGGACAAACCAATGGAACATTCCAGTTTGAAAGTGTAGGTATGCAAAAATACCTTCGCGAATTAAAGCCCGATCATTTTAATGATTTAATTGCAATGAACGCGCTCTATAGACCAGGGCCAATAGCATATATTCCCAATTTCATTGATCGAAAACATGGTAGAGAAGCCATCAGTTACGATATTGAAGAAACCAAAGAATACTTAAGTGATACCTACGGTATTACAGTTTACCAAGAGCAAGTAATGTTGTTGAGTCAGAGCTTGGCAGGCTTTTCTAAAGGGGATGCCGATGTATTGCGTAAAGCAATGGGTAAAAAGCAAAAATCGGTACTTGATAAAATGAAAGCACAGTTTATTTCTGGTGCAACTTCCAAGGGCCATCCAGCAGATAAACTAGAAAAAATTTGGACCGATTGGGAAGCATTTGCTCAATACGCATTTAATAAATCGCACTCTACTTGTTATGCTTTTGTGGCATATCAAACAGCTTATTTAAAAGCACATTATCCAGGAGAATACATGTCGGCAGTATTGAACCACCAAGGCAATATTGAAAAGATTACTTTCTTTATGGAAGAGTGTAAACGCATGGGTATAAAAGTTCTTGGGCCAGATATCAATGAATCTCTCAAAGGCTTTGCAGTGAATGCTAAGGGAGAAATAAGATTTGGTTTGGGTGGATTAAAGGGCGTGGGTGAAATGGCCATCGAATCTATTATCACAGAGCGTCAAAAGAACGGACCCTATTTGGATATTTTTGATTTTGTACAAAGAGTGCTACAAAAGTCGGTCAATAAAAAATCATTAGAAAGTTTAGTGTACTCAGGTGCATTCGATTGTTTTCCTGAATTGCATCGAGCACAATATTTTCATACAGTAGATGGAGAGAGAGTCAATGGCTTAGAAAAAATTGTGAACTACGGACAAGTGCAACAGAGTTTAAGCGCTGGTACAACCAATACCCTATTTGGAGAATTGCCTGGAGCTATGCATGTTCCAAAACCCAAGATAGCTCCTTGTGAGCCTTGGACATTAACAGAACTCTTGAATTACGAGAAAGAAGTCACTGGTATGTTCATGAGTGGGCATCCGTTGGATCATTTTAAGTTCGAATTAAAGCATTACGAAATCACTAGTATTGCTTTATTTAATGAAATAAAAGACGCTTTGGTAGAGGGCTCTAGTTTGGGCAAAATGTATCGTGTTGCGGGATTGGTAACTGATGTGCAACATCGAATGACTAAGACCGGTAAGAATTTTGGTTCCTTTGTAATTGAAGATTACAGTGGAAAAACAGAATATATGTTATGGAGTGAAGATTATATTAAATACAAAGACTACTTAGAGAAAGGGCAGAATATTTTATTGAATGGGTATTTTAGAAACAGGTATAATCAACCCAATTTATTTGAATTCAAAATTAGCAGTATGTCCTTGCTAGAAACGGTGAAGCAACAACTTACCCGTTCAATCGAAATAAATATGCATCCATCTGCGGTCACTACAGAAATGGTTCATTTTATTGAAAATAATTTGAAATCATATCCTGGTAAGAGTACGCTTCGTATAAATATCATGGAGCCCAAAGAGAACTTAAAAATAAGTATGTACACCATTGAACGTGGCTTTCAAATGAATGAAGACATGGCCGAATACCTCATGAATAATTTGGATATTGATGTAAAAGTGGGTTTGGTTGGATAAGGATTGCCAATTTCAATGCAATCAACCTTGAATTTTTGCGCTTATCCTTAATATTATTGGAAAGCTTAAAACATTGCCTTTATTTTAAATAAAACAAGGGCAAATGCAAAATTTATCAAGTCCACAAAGAATCCAAACAGTTGACGCATTGCGAGGCATGGCACTGTTAGGTATTTTATTGGCACATATGGTGTATTGGTACAATGCAGGGCCATTGCCCGGGGAACTATATGGAAAGTTTAATGGAATTGGAAGTCAGATTGTAAGCATTTTGAATGATATATTCATCTCCGGAAAGTTTTTTGCATTCTTTTCATGTTTATTTGGGTTGAGTTTTTATCTGCAGATGAATAGTATGGCCCTAAAAAGCCAAAATTTTGTTTGGCGTTTTGCATGGCGCATTCTGGTCATGGGGATGATTGGTTTAATACACCATGCATTTTGGCGTGGAGATATTTTATCCATTTATGCTCCCCTTGGTTTATTATTATTGCTTACTAGAAAATGGTCGGATCGTTGGGTGCTTATCATTGGAGTACTCTTTGCATTCAATATTCCCCATAAATTGATTGAACTAGTGCATCTTCTGCAACCAGTAGGGAATAATCCTAAGGCTTTGCCATCCAATCAATATGATCAAGAAGCGAAAGCTTTTTATGCAATAGTTAAAGGCAATAGTTGGGTGAATATTTGGGTAGATAATTTGAAAAATCTCGATACTAAATTTGATTTTCAATTCAATAGCGGCAGGATCTATATCACTTTTGGCTTTTTTCTATTGGGTATGTATTTGGGTCGATTAAATTGGCTTAACAATATCAACGATTCACTTCCAAGATTAAAAGCGATTATGAAAAAAGGACTTTGGGTTTGTTTGGCTTTGTTGGTAATAGGATTAGGTATTATTTTAAGTAATGAACTATTTAAGTTGGGTTGGCAAGAAAACCGCATGGTTGGGTTTCTGTTTAACATTTTGTATGATGGTTTTAATGCTGTATTAGTAATCGTATACATTACTGGTTTTAGTATCCTTCTAAACAAGAAGAGTTGGAAAAAGATAAGTGGTTGGTTTGCAGCTATAGGCAAAATGGCCTTAACCAGCTATCTTTCTCAAACTTTATTTGGTCTTCTATTATTTTTTGGTGTTGGCTTGGGATTAACTGGCAAAACAGCCCCATGGCTTAACTGGTTTATTGGGTTTGCTTTTTTTGCCATAGAAGTCATGCTGAGTAAGTGGTGGCTAAAACATTATCAATATGGACCCATTGAGTGGTTTTGGCGTTCAGTTACTTATTTTAAGTGGTATCCAATGCGTAAAAAAGAAGATTAACTGTCCCAATGGCAGTGAAATCAGCCAAAATAAACTAGTCACATTCGTGGAAAAGTCAAATGAGCAGTTCCTAAGCTTTGGTTGTAAATTTGATTAAAGCAAACCTATAAAACATAAATTATGGCATTAGAATTAACAGACGCAAATTTCCAATCAACTGTATTGGATAGCGATAAACTTACAGTGGTAGATTTCTGGGCAGAATGGTGTGGACCATGTAGAGCAATCGGACCAGTTATTGAAGAACTTTCTAAAGAGTACGATGGTAAAATAAACGTTGGAAAGGTAAACGTAGATCATAACCCAAATTTGAGTGTGAACTATGGTATAACTTCTATCCCTGCTATCCTATTTATAAAGGGAGGACAAATTGTAGATAAACAAATTGGAGCTGTTCCAAAATCTGTTTTAGACAAAAAAATTCAAGCACACATGTAGTGATTCCGTATCTTTCAAACCTAATCTATTACTAACTGATTGTATATGGAAAGGTTTCAAGGAATTATTGGGATTGTACTGATACTGGGCATTGCATTTTTGTTTTCTAATAACAAGCGAAGAATTAACTACAGACTGGTTTTTAGCGGAATACTGCTTCAAATTTTTATTGCAGTTATGGTGCTAAAAGTTCCTCCTGTTACTCGGTTTTTTCAATTGCTGGGTCATGGGATGGAAAAAATTGAACGGTTTGCGAGAGAAGGGGTAGCATTTGTTTATAGTGGCATAATGGTTAATGCTCCAGATGGGGTTAAGAATTTCAGTCAAGGAGGATTTGTTTTTGCATTCAGTGTTACCGCAACCATTATTTTGGTTTGTGTATTAGTAGCAATTCTATATCATTTTGGGGTAATGCAGTTCATTGTATCTGTGATTGCCAAAGCCATGAACTTTATCATGCGCGTAAGCGGAGCCGAAGCACTCAGTAATGTTGCTTCGGCTTTTGTTGGTCAGGTTGAAGCACAGGTAATGATCCGACCATATTTAAGTACCATGACCAAGAGTGAATTATTGGCCAGTATGAGTGGAAGTTTGGCTTGTATTGCGGGCGGTATTTTGATTGTGTATGCCAATATGGGAGCCAAAGCAGAATATTTACTAACTGCCAGTTTAATGGCCGCTCCAGGGGCATTGGTTATTTCTAAAATTGTTTTCCCTGAAACCGAAGAGTCCCAAACAATGGGTAAAGTAAAACTAGAAGTAAAAAGCCCATATAGTAATATAATTGATGCGATTTCTCATGGAGCCAGTGATGGTATGAAAATAGCATTGAATGTTATTGCTATGCTAATTGGATTTATTGCATTGATTGCTTTAATTAACTACTGTATTGGTTTAATTATGCCTGGCGTTACCTTAGATGTCATTTTTAGTAAAATATTTTATCCGATGACATGGGCCATGGGAGTACCACAAGTTGATATTGCGAATGCTGCTTCTTTATTGGGTCAAAAACTCACAATAAATGAATTTGTAGCGTTCAATAATTTAACTACTAAAACAATTCCAATTGTTTCTGAAAAAGGCTTGTTAATTGTAAGTATTGCCATCTGCGGCTTTGCCAATTTTAGTAGTGTTGGTATGCAAATTGGCGGCATTGGCGAGTTGGCTCCTACTCGTAGGGCTGATTTAGCTAAGTTGGGATTGAGAGCGCTACTTTGCGGAACCCTTGCTTCTTATTTATCTGCAACAATTGCAGGCATTCTGATGTTCTAATACTTTAATTTTGCACAAAATTTTAGAGCTATGAACAGGGATGCAGTTAAGGTATTGGTAGACGCCGAGAAAAATCAACAGCTACAATCCATTGGATATAAAATATTGAACAAAGAACGCATCAGTTTTGATGAGGGTGTTGCTTTATTTGAACAAGCTTCTCTCTCCTATGTTGGAGCCCTTGCCAATTGGGTAAGAGAGCAAAAACACGGACATAAAACCTATTTCAATAGAAATTTTCATATAGAGCCTACCAATGTTTGCGTCTTTTCATGCGCATTCTGTTCCTATTCAAAATTATATGCACATCGTGAAGAGGGATGGGAACTGAGCATTGAACAAATGATGCATATCGTAAAAAGCTATGATGGCAAACCAGTTACGGAAGTACATATTGTAGGTGGGGTGCATCCTAAAATGAATATGGATTTCTTTTTAGAATTATTGCGAACCATTAAAGCACATCGTCCTGAATTGCATATCAAAGCATTTACACCGGTTGAGCTAGACTATATGTTCCGAAAAGCAAAGGTTTCCGTAGAAGAAGGCATGCGCATGGCTCATGAAGCTGGATTAGATTCCTTGCCAGGAGGTGGTGCAGAAATTTTTCATCCCGATATCCGTAAAAAAATCTGTGAGGACAAAGTGGATGCAGATGGTTGGTTGGCTATACACAAAGCAGCACATGAATTAGGAATGCACAGCAATGCTACCCTACTTTATGGTCATATTGAATCTTATTGGCATCGTATCCATCATATGGATCGCTTACGCAGTTTGCAAGACGAAACAGGAGGATTTAATACATTCATTCCGCTCAAGTTTCGCAACAAAGACAATGATATGAGCAATGTTGCCGAAAGCACCATTGTGGAAGACATGAAAATGTATGCAGTATCCCGATTGTATTTAGACAACTTCAACCATGTTAAAGCCTATTGGCCTATGTTAGGCAGAAAAAATGCCCAACTAACATTGTCATTTGGAGTGAATGATATTGATGGAACCATTGATGATACTACAAAAATTTATGCAATGGCTGGTAGCGAAGAACAAACACCAACCATGAGTACTGCCGACTTGGTTCAATTAATCAAACAAGTAAAACGCCAACCAGTTGAGCGGGGTACCTTATACAATGAAATCAAGGATTACAGTGATGTTATTTTAGATACGATTTAATAAAAGTATCAAAGTCTGGGAGGGATTTATCTTCATACACTTGTATGAATTGTTTAAACTGCATATATCCGTAAACAAAGGGATCTTCTGATGCTTTCTGGTAATTGGCAGTAAAATATTCTTCCATGGTACTGCCGGCAGGAACTGGATTAGGTAATTTAGCCCATACCTTTTTGGCAAATTCATAACATTCCTTCAGTTCTTTTGACTTGCCATGTTTTTTCCACCATAATAATCCTACTTTATTAGCAAAATATTCTTCTTGATAAGACCCTTTTAAAGTTCCTTTGGTGATATCTTCTAACGCATGTCCTAATTCATGTGGTAAATAAAAGCCATTAAAGAAAAGTCTAAACATATCTTTTCCAGCAGCTTCACTTCCCGCTACTTGATAAAAAAATTGTTTTTGAGGTTCTATTACTTGATCCCATTTGGGTAAGTTGGCGGTTCTTTCACCATTTTCACTCCAATAAAAAATTAAATATGGGGTTGTGTTGAGTCTTGTATTAAGATTAAAAGTTAGCGTTGGTTTTATGGTATGAATATCTTTTGTAAACGCAGCTGTGATTGCCTTCCCGTCGGTTACCAATAATGCAGAATCTTCGTAAAGTTTAAACCATTGATTTTGCGAATAAGCTAGATGAAAGCTAAAAGTAAGTACTAAGAGTAAAAAGCTAATTTTCATAAAAATAAATTTATGAAAATGCCTTAAAAAAAATTCTTTGGGCATTTAAATTAATTATTTTTTAAACGAGCCAAAATGCCAAAGTATACCAGATGGATCATGCACAAAAAATTCTTTACCCCAGTCTAAAATTTTAGGTGCCACCAAACGAACCATCGGATATTTATGCGTTAAGTTTAAAGAGTTCAACTCAGTCCAATAGTCGTCTACATTTTCTACTTCAACAAATACCATAGTATTATCTACCCAATCCTTAACATAAGCATCTTGTAAATAAAACGAAATGCCGCTATAATAAAATACGCTTAACTGTGGGCCTAATATAGTTTCTTCAAAGCCTAGCGCTGTATAAAATGCGCGGCTCAGATTAAAGTTTTTGGCTCCTATAAATGGACGGATAGAAATGGGGTTCATCATATTTTATAAACTAATACCAATTTGATAACCTTGTTCTATTGCTCGTTTTGCATCTAAATCTCCGGCTTCTAATGCACCACCAATCAAATGCACATTAGTAAAGTTTTCCTTTATTGAATGATACAATTGGTTATTAGAAACCTGCCCTGCGCATATAACAATATTGTCTACATCAAGTACTTGAGGTGCACCTGCAACTTTTATATGAAATCCTTCTGCATCAATTTTTTCATAACTTACTTCTGCAATCATTTTTACTTTCTTCATCTTCAAAGCAGCACGATGTATCCAACCGGTAGTTTTGCCCAAACCCCCTCCCAGCTTGCCTTTGGAGCGTTGTAATAAATAAACTTCTCTTGGAGATTTTGTTGCATGGTTTTTTTGTAATGCTCCTCTCTCCGTATAATTCATATCTACACCCCATTCTTCCATGAATGCTGGAATGGTATTGCTTTCTTCATTCGTTAAAAATTCGGCAACATCAAAACCGATTCCGCCAGCACCAATAATAGCCACTTTTTTGCCTACTGGTTTTTTATGCAGAACAACATCTGTATAGGTCAATACTTTTGAATCATTGATTCCTTCAATGGTTAAAGTTCTCCCGCTCACACCTGTTGAAACAACTACTTCATCAAAATCAGCCGCTTGTGTTTTTGCGAAAACGGTATTCAAATGAATTTTTACATGGTGTAATTCCATCTGCTTTTTATAGTAGCGCAATGTTTCTATAAATTCTTCTTTGCCAGGAATTTCTTTAGCAATATTGAACTGACCTCCAATTACTGATTGCGCTTCAAATAAATGCACTTCATGTCCTCGTTGCGCTAGAGTAACGGATGCGGAAAGACCTGCAGGCCCTGCTCCTACCACAGCAATTTTCTTTTTAGTGGTTGCTGGCAAAACTATCGTTGATAATTCTTTACATGCTCTTGGGTTTACCAAACAACTGGCTGTTTTTCTTTCAAACACATGATCTAAACAAGCTTGGTTACATGCAATGCAAGTATTGATTTCATCGGTTCTTCCTTCCAAGGCCTTTTTTGGAAATTCAGGGTCAGCTAAAAATGGTCTTGCCATCGAAACCATATTGGCATGGCCATCTGCTAAAATTTGTTCTGCCACATCGGGCATATTGATTCTGTTGGTTGTAATTAACGGAATAGATAATTTGCCCATCAATCTTTTGGTAACCCAACTAAATCCTCCTCTTGGCACCATCGTAGCAATCGTAGGAACCCTTGCTTCATGCCAACCTATCCCAGTATTAATTATAGTAGCTCCTGCTTTTTCAATGGCTTTTGCCAACTGCTCCACTTCTTCCCAACTAGATCCGTCTTCTACTAAATCCAACATCGATAATCTATAAATGATGATGAAGTTTTTGCCAACTGCCTCTCTCGTTTGTCGTACAATTTCTATCGGAAATTTAATTCTATTCTCATAAGATCCTCCCCATTCATCGGTTCTTTGATTGGTTTTTGAAACGATAAACTGATTGATTAAATATCCCTCTGATCCCATAATTTCTACCCCATCATAGCCTGCTTCCTGCGCCAATTTTGCACAGTTCACAAAATCATTAATGGTGCGCTTTATTCCACCACTGCTTAGTTTCCAAGGTTTGAAAGGAGAAATAGGAGATTTTATGGCAGATGGTGCAACGCATATTGGATGATAACCATACCTGCCTGTATGTAAAATTTGCATGCATATTTTTCCACCTTCTGCATGCACTGCTTCAGTAATTAATCGATGTTGATTTGCTTCAGAACGAGTTGATAATTTACTCCCAAACGGAGATGTCCATCCAGCTCTATTAGGTGCTACTCCCCCAGTTACAATCAATCCAACCCCACCCCTAGCTCTTTCAGCAAAATAAGCGGCTTGTTTGGCAAAACCATTCTTACTTTCTTCTAGTCCTGTATGCATAGAACCCATCAGGATTCTGTTCTTCAAAGTTGTAAAACCTAAATCTAAGGGCTCAAATAAATGTGGGTAATTCATGATTCTTATTTCGTAATTGATTTTGCAAATCCAATACCTTTTCTCAACACTCACTCAATCCCAGAGGGACTTGAATGGCGAGGCCTCCATCAGCTGTTTCCTTGTATTTACTGTTCATATCTAAAGCAGTATTCCACATAGTTGCGATTACTTTGTCTAAACTAACTAATGCAAAATCTGGTGTGCTTTGTAAGGCCAATTGTGAAGCTGTAATGGCTTTAATGGCACCCATCGTATTCCTTTCAATGCAGGGTATTTGCACTAATCCCCCGATAGGGTCACAGGTTAAGCCCAAATGATGCTCCATGGCAATTTCAGCTGCCATCAATGCTTGTTGTTGTGTACCGCCCATGCATTCGGTAAGGGCAGCCGCTGCCATTGCAGATGATACCCCAATTTCTGCTTGACATCCACCCATTGCAGCTGAAATAGTTGCTCCCTTTTTAAAGATGGAACCAATTTCTGATGCGGTCAATAAAAACTGGATGATTTTTTCTTCATTCCCTCCCTCGCAAAATGCAATATAGTATTGTAGTACAGCGGGAATTACTCCAGCAGCTCCATTGGTGGGGGCTGTTACTACCCTGCCAAAAGAAGCATTTTCTTCATTAACTGCTAAAGCAAAACAACTCACCCAATCTAAAATATAATTGAATGAATGTCCCCCATTTTTGATGGCTGCTAACCATTCTTCATAGTTATTATAAGGCTGCTTGTTAATCAACTTTTTATTCAATTCAAATGCCCTTCTTCTTACTTGCAATCCTCCTGGTAATTCTCCCTTTGAATGACACCCTCTATAAGTGCAATCACGCATGGCATGCCAAATGGCCAATACCCCTTTTTTAGTGTATTCTTCGGATTGCCAACTGGTTTCGTTTTCTAATACCATTTCATGAATGGCCATGCCGGTCTTTCTACACCAATGTAAAATATCCGCTGCATTATTGGTGGGGAAAGGAAGCTCAACACTTTCTTTATTTCCTGCAGCCGACTCCCCTTCTTTTACTACAAATCCACCCCCAATAGAGAAATAGGTTTCACTCAATTGTTCTCCATTGTTTAGGGTAATTAAAAAACTCAATCCATTGGGGTGATAAGGCAAAGATTCATTGGTTAAAAAAATCAAGTCCTCTTTAAAGGAAAAAGGAATTTCATGCTCACCTCCCAATAATAAAGTTTGCTTGTCTTTAATGGTAGCAATTTTTGGATTGATACTATTTACATCAATAGTGACAGGGTCTTCTTTCATTAAGCCCATTAATACAGCAATATCAGTACCATGCCCTTTTCCTGTTTTGGCCAATGAACCGTATAATAAAACGGTGACTGCTTTTACTGTGGCAATCGGATACTGTTTGCTTAAATTTTCTAAGCAACGAAGGGCGGCTCTCCATGGGCCTAGCGTATGAGAACTTGATGGCCCAACTCCAATTTTAAACATATCAAACACGGAAATAGCTTCATGTGGCATTTGGTAAAGTTAATTATCAATTTTCATTAAGTTTGGTAAATGAAGCATCTCTTTTTTCTTATTTTAATTTGTTCCTTAGCTATTATGACCCATGCCCAGCCATTGGATCTAACCACTAGTAATCCACTTCATCAAGCATTAAAAAACAATCCTCAATTCTTTAAACGAATTACCAGCAACCCAGATAGTTTTAGGGTTCAAATTATTTATACGCAAATTGATCGTAATAAAAGGAATAAACCTTCATTTAAAGAGTATAGTTATCGATTGAATAATGAAGAATATTTCTACCCTGCAAGCACGGTTAAAATGCCTATTGCACTTTTGGCGTTAGAAAAAATTAATGAGTTGGGCATCAAAGGACTCACTCGCAATAGTATCATGATTACTGATAGTGCATCCTCTGCGCAAGACCACGTTTATAATCAACCCAATGCCAATGATGGGGCACCCACTATTGAAAATTATATCAAACAAATCTTCTTGGTAAGCGACAACGATGCTTTTAATCGATTATATGAATTTCTAGGACAAGAGTATATTCAGCGCAAATTAAGGGAGAAAGGTTATCCAGATGTGATTATTCGCCACCGATTACAGTTGAGCCGCACAGTAGAACAGCAAGCTATTACTAACCCTGTTAAATTTTACGATACCGCTGGCAATTTAATTTATGAACAACCAGCACAAAAAAGTAATGCAGTATATGAAGCCACCAATGTGTTGTTGGGGAAGGGTTTTATGAAGGGCGGAAAATTAATTAATGAACCATTTTCGTTTTTAAATAAGAATCGAATTTACTTGCAAGACTTACACCATATTTTACAATCGGTTATTTTTCCAGAAAAATTTCCTAAGAAAAATCGGTTCAACTTAACCGATGATGACTATGCTTTTGTAAAAAAATATATGCATATTTATCCTCGTGAATCTGAGTCGCCCATTTATGACCCAGAACATTATTGGGATACTTACTGTAAATTTTTATTACAGGGTTCGGAGAAAAAGACACTATATCCGAATGTGAAAATTTACAATAAAGTGGGTGATGCTTATGGCTTTCTGTTAGACGTAGCGTATATCACAGATGTTGACAATAACGTAGAGTTCATGCTCAGTGCAGTCATTTCTTGCAATACAGATGGCATTTACAACGATGATGCATACGAATATGATTCATTGGGCTTCCCATTTTTACGTGACCTTGGTATTGCTATTTATCAACAAGAATTACAACGCAAGGGCAAATTGCCCATTATTAAGTAAATTGTCGTCTTAAATTTTTCTGAATGGAATTGTCTTCTCTACTTAACAGGTTTAGTGAACCTGAAACGCTTAAAATGGCCAAACTAGGTCGTGAATTGCGTGCTCAAGGAATTGATGTGATTGATCTTAGTTTGGGTGAGCCTGATTTTGATACGCCACAACATATTAAAGATGCAGCTATTAAAGCAATTAATGATAACTGGAGCCATTATACCCCAGTGCCAGGGTTTTTAGATTTAAGAGAAGCTGTTTGTACTAAATTAAAACGAGATAATAATTTAGACTATAAGCCAGAGCATATAGTAGTGTCTACTGGTGCTAAACAAAGTTTAGCCAACTCTATATTGGCTTTAGTAGATGAGGATGATGAAGTGATTATACCCACCCCTTATTGGGTTACTTATTCTGAATTGGTAAAAATTGCTCGTGGTAAAGTAGTTGAAATTAGAACCACTGTAGAGAATAAATTCAAAACAACTGCTGCGGAATTAGAAGCTGCAATTACTCCGAAGACCAAAGTGTTTATGTTCTCCTCACCCTGTAATCCATCAGGCGCAGTATATAGCAAAGAGGAGTTAGCTTCATTGGTAAAAGTATTTGAGAAGCATCCAGGAATAACTATACTTTCCGATGAAATTTATGAATACATCAATTTTATGGGCAAGCATGAAAGCATTGCACAATTTGATAGCATAAAAGATCAGGTAGTTATCATTAATGGTTTGAGTAAAGGCTTTGCAATGACCGGATGGCGTTTAGGTTATATTGCTGCTAATGCAACCATCTCTAAAGCATGTGAAAAATTACAAGGCCAGTTTACTAGTGGAACTTGTTCTATTGCGCAGAAAGCAGCTGTGGCAGCGCTTATAGGAGATTTGAAACCTTCCATTGAAATGACAGAAGAGTTTACTAGAAGAAGAACAAAAACTTTAGAATTGGTAAATGCTATTCCAGGTTTCAAATGTTTTGCACCTGAAGGTGCTTTTTATGTATTCCCAGATATAAGTTATTATTTTGGTAAATCTAATGGTTCAGAAACCATTAAAAATGCAGCTGATTTTAGTATGTATTTATTGAATACAGCCCATGTTAGTTCGGTGATGGGTGATGCATTTGGTGAACCCAATTGCGTTCGTTTTTCTTTTGCCAATAGTATGCCTAACATTGAAAAAGCTTGGGAAAGAATTGCAAATGCATTGAGTAAACTTTCTTAATCAATTATACAAAATCAAAAAGGCTGGCATTGTAAAAATGCCAGCCTTTTGTATTCTTAGCCGATGATCATACAGCTGAATGACTATTTTGAAGCAGTAGCTATTCCTCCTTTCTTACTGTCTACATTCACAGTATATTTCCCCTTGCCTTCAACAATCCACTTAACCGTTACAGTTCCTAATCCAGGTATATTGTCTACTTCAATGGTACTTGGATTATTGTCTTGAATTTTAGAAAGATTCAAATCTTTATCGGTCATAATCATACCTGCTACTACTTTAGCAGTGGTGTTCAAAGTAATATAATCTGGTCTTTCTATCTTATTCTTTACGTCTTGACTACTGTGCGTAGGCATTAAACGCTCGTTGGCAATAACAGCAGTTACTTCTGTTAATCCGCCACCTAAATCCTTCTCTTTAATTTCTGAAACTGATAATTTAGGCGTATGATAACTATGATAAATGCTGAATGCCATATTTCTATGTGCATCAGACTCTAATAAAAATCCCGGATGCGCTCTTCCGAAATTCTTTTTAAATCCACCAATTTCTACTTTGCCATACTGCGGATGATCATATTCTTTCCAATCTACAAATCCATCTTTAAATAATAAGTACTTATCAAAATTATAGGAGCTATTGTCAAAAGGGCTTCTAGTACTTTCTTTCATGAACATTAAATACGGAGTCCATAATTCATTGGAGTAAGTATAAATGCCTCTACCAGCATAAAACCAATCTAGTTCTCCACCGTAAGCAGAATAGAGATCTTTATATACCACTAAGTATCTATAGCCAGGCATCAACTCCTCTCCTTTTTTGGCAATGGCATCATAAATTGCTACATCTTGTGAATTATAAGTGGTCACATCAGCAGCAGCTCCAGGGCCTCTTAAGATCATTCCACCTGCATTGTGGTAAGACTGCGCTGCAGCAATATTTGGATGTTTCATAACAAACTCCATTACTGCTCTATTCTCTGGTATAGAGAAAGGGTATTTATAAGCACCGTTCTGAATATAATTTGGCTGCCATCCCCAACCCCAGTCTCTATTTGGGTCATATTCAAAAGCATAGCCATCTTCGTTTACACGGCCGTCACCATCATTGTCTATCCCTTCCATACCAAGGAGTTCGTAATCCCCCTGTTCATCTGCGCCTACCATAATCATATTTCTAGGATCACGTGGATCTAATTTATAACGACCATTTACATTTTTTCTACGCATCATAGTAATATGCCCATCGCCGTCTAAATCATCATACCAATCTTCGTTAACCAAACCATCCCCATCGTTATCTACAGGCTTAACTCCCGATCTAGGTGAACTGGAAGTATTAGGCTGGTGCATATAACTATCTCTTCCATCTGGGTTAATGCTGGGAACAATGTAGAATACTTTGTCTTCTAATAATTCTTGAATGAATTTGGTGTCACCAAAACTCTCTGTTAAATACCACGCAGTGTACAAAGCAAATTCTGCACCTTGAATTTCATTGGAGTGAATATTGCCATCTATATACATGCCAGGCTTTTGTAATTCATTGCCCTTCTTAAAATCGGTAATGGTTAAACACCACAAATCTCTTCCTGCAAAAGACTTTCCCAAAGATGTTAATTTGGCTAAGTCGGGATATGCTGCAGCAATTTTTTTACATAATGCGGTAATTCCTGCGTGATCATAATAGCGGTTCCAACTTGCCTGAACCTTAGGATTTACAGGGGTTCCAGCGGCTTTAAAAACTTGGTTGGCCTCCTGCGCCATCATGCTTGCGCTTAACAAAAATGCTATGGAAAATGAATATATTTTTTTCATGATTGATTTTTTATTGTAACGTAATGGCTTTAGTTGTTAAGCCAATTGCAGGTGATCCAGTTTCAACAGAAATACTTCCAGTACCCTTTACAATCCAACTAAATTGTTGCATAGTATGAGGTTCCATATTGTTGATTAACTCTATTTTTTTGCCACCAATTAATTGTTGCTTGTCCGTTAATTGTAACGCAACTTTCAAGCGTTTTACAAAATAATTACGGTCAGCAAATTTGCTGTGAGTGGGTAACATACCAGTATTGGCTACTTCGATAGTAATTTTTGTTAAGCCATTACTTAATTTTTGTGTATCCACTTTTTGTATAACTACCTGTGGCTTTAAATAAGTCAACTTGGTTAAAAAATCGGTATGCTTTTGTGCAATTTCATTGACCATTTTGTAAGGAGGATTCATCATCACATAGGGATCAACACCACCTACTTGAACAACTTGTCCGGGATAGTCGGGGTGTTGTACTGTTTTCCACTCAGTAAAATGATTTAATCCTTGTTGTGCACTCCATCTTAAATAATTAGCTGTTGCATCTTCTACTGTAAACGCTTTTTCTTTCTTTGCCGTATCTGGCTTTGCTTTTGGAACCCACCATCCAGGTGTACTGAAACTAAATCGACCATAATGTTGATAAGCCCAACTCATAAAGTCTCCTCCTTCAGCATTTGTTCTAGGTGCATCTTTTGCCCCCAAAGTTTTATTATATAAATCACTCACAACGGTGGTTACTTTATCGTCATTCGTGCTTAAATTATTTAAACTACCAAAGCTAACTACAGCATAAACATTGAATGCGTCATAAAAAAAATCAAGGATCGCTCTTGTTTCAATTTCACTAGCAGGAAATTCTCCGGCACCTGCAGCAAAAGTTTTATGCTTATAGGTTAGGTTTTTATTGAAATGAATTCCCCCAACTCCATCTTCATTATATTCTCCATCCTTATCATTATCAATTCCTTCAGACAACAATAAATATCTTCCCTTTTCGCCTTTTGCAATATCAGCCTTAATCAATACCCGAGGGTCTTCTGGGTGTAGTTTATAAATTCCAACAGGGCTTTCTACTCGCATCATGGTGATTTTTCCATTTCCGTCTAAATCATCAAAAGCGTCTTCATTGGTTTTGCCATCTCTGTCATCATCTGTATTAGTTGCATTACCTAAACGCTCAAATGGGAGTTTGCTAAAATATGTTTCCATAGCATCGGGGCTCATATTCGGAAACAAGTAGTACGTGTTTTCATTTAAGAGTTTTTGTACACTGTCTTTATTTATTTGCTTTAATATATTCTCTGCAAATTGAATGACTAATTCGGTACCCAATAAATGAGTGCCTTCTACTCCCCCTACCACAGCAATAGCAGGTTTGGTTTCGGTTTTACCACTGCCCAATGTCATGACCCAAATATCTTTACCGCCTGCTGTTTTGGCGAGTGATTGAAGGGATGCCCATTTGGAATTGTTCTTAGCCAACTGTGTTAGCCGGTTTTGTTGTTCTTGAGCTGTTGGATACTGTTGTGCTTTTATTTGCCCAATCAAAGGCAATAAACAAGCCATCAGGAAAGTTTTTTTCATGTGCAAGCTTTAAGACATAAATATAATTGAAATGCTACTTCAAAATTTATAATATGGATAAATGGCTTGTACCTTTACCTGCCAAAATAAGCATATGATTGATCCGGTAAAAGCTGAAATGTTTAGAAATAGGCTAAGCAAAGTGTTTAAACACAAAAGCAAATTGGCCCGTAGACAGAATGTTTCATGCTACCGAATTTACGACCATGATTTACCTGAATTCCCTTTCAGTATTGAGTTGTACGAAAATCAATTATATATAGCTGAATACTTAAGAAGGCATGGAATGGAAGACGAAGTACA
>JBMLPQ010000105.1:0-1200 GCA_049242025.1 Sediminibacterium sp. | reverse complement strand
GTATCTTAGCCATATGAAAAAATACAGCTCAGGCGTTTTATTTGGAGACGAATTAGAAGCATTGTACAATGATGCAAAAGACAATCAATTTGCGCTCCCTGCCGTAAATACAATCGGAACCAATACCATTAACGCAACTTTAGAAACCGCCGCTAAAGTGAATTCTCCAGTGATTATTCAGTTTTCGAATGGAGGAGCCCAGTTTGTAGCGGGTAAAGGAATGCCCAACGATGCCCTCCAAGGGAATATATCAGGTGGTGTTTCAGGTGCTTTGCATATTCACAATGTTGCAAAATACTATGGCGTTCCTGTTGTATTACATACTGACCATGCTGCAAAAAAATGGTTGCCATGGGTTAGTGGTTTGATTGATGCAGGTGAACAATATTTTAAAGAAAAGGGACGTCCTTTGTATAGTTCACATATGCTAGACCTATCTGAAGAACCCCTTGAAGAAAATATTGCTACTTCTGTTGAGTTTTACAAACGTATGGCTCCTTTGGGCATGAGTATTGAAATTGAATTAGGGGTAACTGGTGGTGAAGAAGATGGTGTAGACAATAGCGATGTAGAAAATGATAAATTATATACACAACCTCAACACGTTGCTTATTCTTATGAAGCATTAAGCAAAGTAGGAAATATGTTTACTGTTGCTGCCGCTTTTGGGAATGTGCACGGTGTTTATAAGCCAGGGAATGTTGAATTAAGACCAGAGATTTTAAAAAATAGCCAAGATTTTATACAAGCTGAATTTAAGACTGGCCCTAAACCTGTTTATTTTGTATTCCATGGTGGTAGTGGATCTCCTCAACACCAAATTAGAGAAGCCATTGGATATGGAGCAATCAAAATGAATATTGATACTGATTTACAGTGGGCTTTTTGGGAAGGGGTAAAAGATTTCTACCAAAAAAATGAAGCTTATTTACAAGGCCAATTAGGCAACCCTGAAGGTGCCGATAAGCCTAATAAGAAGTTTTATGACCCAAGGGTTTGGTTAAGAAAAGCTGAAGAAAGCTTCTCTAAAAGATTAGAAGTTGCTTTTGAAGACCTTAATTGTATTAATAGAAACGCATAATTCTTATAGATTAGCCCAAATGAACTCCAAACGGTGATTAAACACTGTTTGGAGTTTATATTTTGAGCCAATTATTTGATAATTGATTATCTTTCCGCCCCAATTTGATTGCACGATAT
>JBMLPQ010000104.1:0-8229 GCA_049242025.1 Sediminibacterium sp. | reverse complement strand
TGATGGATGGAATGGAAGTAAAGAATATTACCAGTGATCGTGTGATTGATGCACGTAATGGTGTGGTAGAATTTTTGTTAATCAATCATCCGTTGGATTGCCCAGTATGTGATCAGGCTGGTGAATGTCATTTACAAGACTTGAGTTATGATCATGGTAAAGCGGGAACTCGCTATGAGTTTCAACGCAGAACTTTTAAGAAGCACGATTTAGGCGATAAGATTCAACTACATATGACTCGTTGTATTCTTTGCTATCGTTGTGTATTTACTGCAGATCAGCTAACTGGTAAAAGAGAGCATGGTGTTTTAGACAGAGGAGATCACGCTGAGATTGCTACTTTTATTGAAAAGAATTTAGACAATGAATTCATTGGTAACGTAATTGACGTTTGTCCGGTGGGCGCATTAACGGATAAAACATTTAGATTCAAAAACAGGGTTTGGTTTTTAAAGCCTGTTGACGCGCATAGAGATTGTCCTACTTGTAGTGGTAAAGTTACTTTGTGGAATAGAGGAGACGAAGTATATAGGGTAACAGCCAGAAAAGATCAGTGGGGTGAAGTAGAAGATTGGATTTGTAATACTTGTAGGTTCGATAAAAAGCAAACCAGCGATTGGGTAATTGAAGGACCAAGATTAATTGATCGCCATTCGGTTATTTCACAGGGCCATTATGCTGGATCTGTAGGTACACATAAACCAACAGAAACATTTGAAGCTGTTCATTCAGGTAGACAACCCAAGTTGTTGATGGATATTCATAGTGTTAGTGAAGTTAACCAAACTGATATCACATTGAGTAAATTGGATAGACCTGCTCATTCAACCGACTTTAACCATAACAAAGACTAATTACAATAAGCATGACACTATTGGCCTTAGATTGGATATTGATGCTAGAAAAACTAATCCTGATTGCGATTATTGTTTTTGCTAGTTTGGGCATAGCCCTTTACACCACTTTTTCGGAGCGAAAAGTAGCTGCTGTTTTGCAAGACAGGCCAGGTCCTAATAGGGCGGGTCCTATGGGTTTATTACAGCCATTAGCGGATGGATTAAAGCTAATCATGAAAGAGGAAATTATTCCTAACTCAGCCAGTAAAGGCTTGTTCATTCTAGGACCTGCCATGGCAATGACAGCTGCTCTAATGACTTGTGCTGTTATTCCTTGGAGTAGCTCGGTTGAATTGTTTGGCCGCAAAATTGACTTACAAATTGCAGATATCAATATTGGTATTCTATATGTATTTGGGGTTGTGAGTATGGGGGTTTATGGTATCATGATTGGTGGATGGGCTTCTAATAATAAGTTTTCTTTAATGGCCGCATTACGTGGTGCATCTCAGGCTATTAGTTATGAATTAGCTATGGGCTTGTCGTTGATTGCGGTGTTAATGATTTCTGGCTCATTGAGTTTAAAAACCATTGTTGATCAACAAATGGCTCCTGGTGCATGGTGGAATATTGTATATCAACCCTTGGGTTTTATACTGTTTTTCATTTGTGCAATGGCAGAATGTAATAGAACTCCTTTTGATTTACCTGAAGCAGAGAACGAATTAAACATGGGTTACCATCAGGAATATTCTTCTATGAAATTGGGCTTTTACCTTTTTGCCGAATACGTCAACATGATTATGAGTAGTGCGGTGATGGCTAGTTTGTATTTTGGCGGATATGATGTTCCGTTTTTAGACGAGTCTAGCTTAGCTCCAAACATAGCTGCTATCATTGGCGTACTGTCTTTGTTGACCAAGATTGTGATTTTCTTATTTCTTTTCATGTGGATTAGATGGACTATTCCAAGATTCAGGTACGATCAATTGATGAACCTGGGTTGGAAAAGTTTAATTCCACTGGCTTTATTGAATATGTTGGCAACAGGTGCAGTCATTTTATGGCAGCAGGGTTAAAATAGAAATTCTACATTTGTGAACCTTTTATACTAAAGAATAAATGCAAGCTTTAACAAACAGAGCAAAACAAGTGAGTAGGGATCCAATGACTTTCATGGAGCGCCTTTACTTGCCGAATATTGTAAAGGGCATGGCCATTACATTTAGCCATATTTTTAAGAAACAACCTACTATTCAATATCCAGAACAAAAACGTGAGTTTAGCCCGGTATTCAGAGGTTTGCACGTACTAAACAGAGACGAGGAAGGAAGAGAGAATTGTACTGCCTGTGGATTATGTGCAGTTGCTTGTCCGGCAGAAGCGATTACCATGGAAGCAGCAGAGCGTATGCCTGGTGAAGAGCATTTATATCGTGAGGAGAAATATGCAGCTAAATATGAAATCAATATGCTTCGTTGTATTTTCTGCGGTTTATGTGAAGAAGCTTGCCCTAAAGATGCTATTTACTTAAGTGAAACTTTTGCGCCTGCTAATTTTACCAGAAAAGGCTTTATTTATGGGAAAGAAGATTTATTAATTCCTGATAAAAACAAAGCTCCGGAAGAATACGCAGCAGCAAGAGGTGCTGCAAGAGGTTAATATTTTTGCCCGTTTTAATACAATCAAACCGATGGATACGATTCAAATTTTGTTTTTCTCTTTAAGTGCGCTGGCTTTGTTTAGTGCTATTATGGTACTGGTAAGTAAGAATCCAGTGCATAGTGTACTTTGGCTTATTGCAGTCTTTTTTGCTATTTCAGGTCATTATATTTTACTCAATGCACAGTTTTTAGCCATTGTTAATTTGATTGTTTATGCAGGAGCCATTATGGTTCTATTCCTATTCGTAATCATGTTAATGAATTTGAATGCCGATGCAGAGCCAAGAAAAAACTGGACGATGAAGTTGGCGGGAGTAGTATCTGGAGGATGCTTTTTGATGGTTATGGTTTCATTAGTTAGGCAAGCAACCGAGCTTTCAGGAAAAGCTGCATTGATGAAAACAGGAGAGATTGGCTTAATCAAAAACTTGGGTAAAGCTTTATTTAGTGATTTTGTAATACCATTCGAAATAAGCAGTGTACTCTTTTTGAGTGCAATGGTAGGTGCAGTGGTAATTGGTAAAAAAGATTAATTTATAATAACACAACTATGCCAATACAGTATTATATCTATTTTTCATTAGCCTTATTTAGCATAGGTATTATTGGTGTGCTCACCAGACGAAATGCTATCATCGTTTTTATGTGCGTAGAACTGATGTTAAATGCAGTTAACCTATTATTGGTGGCATTTTCAAAAATGCATCATGGAAATGCCTTACTCAATAACGCTACCAGTACTGCAGGCGTAGAAGGTCAACTCTTTGTATTTTTTATTATGGTTGTTGCAGCTGCAGAAGTAAGTGTGGGATTGGCCATCATAGTAATGATGTATCGTAACACCCATTCTGTAGATATTAATTTCTTGAACCGATTGAAAAACTAGCACCCGCAACTTAGTATATGAGTAAAATTGCTTTTTTAGTACCATTGTTTCCCTTGCTGGGTTTCCTGATTAACGGATTGGGTAGGCATCGCTTGTCTAAATCTGCCGTAGGTTTTATCGGTTCAGGAATGATATTTTTATCCTTTATAGCATCTTGCTATTTATTTGGATATGTTTATGGAGCTTCTGCCAACAGCGGGGGTGCGCCAATTAATTCTGTAGTTACGCTGTTTGATTTTATTAAAACAGATGCATTCACGATTCCTTTTGCTTTTCAAGTAGATCAGCTATCTGTATTGTTTTTATTAATCATTACTGGAATTGGTTTCTTGATTCATTTGTATTCTACTGCTTACATGAAGGATGAAGCACCGCATCATTTTGCGCGATACTTTGCTTACTTAAATTTATTCGTGTTTTCGATGTTGTTGTTAATCATGGGCAGCAACTATGTAATCATGTTTATTGGCTGGGAAGGAGTAGGGTTGTGTTCTTATTTACTAATTGGATATTGGTTTAAAAACGGGGATTATAATTATGCTGCTAAAAAAGCATTTATCATGAACCGTATTGGAGACCTTGGATTTTTATTAGCGGTGTTTTGGTTAATCTTTAAATTGGGTACCGTAAACTATACCGATGTTTTTGCAGGTATTTCACAGCTGTCTTCATTTGATATTACTGCAATTACTACTTTATTATTTGTTGGTGCAATGGGTAAGAGTGCACAAATTCCATTATACACTTGGTTGCCAGATGCAATGGCGGGTCCAACCCCAGTATCTGCATTAATACATGCTGCAACCATGGTAACTGCGGGTATTTACATGATTGCCAGAAGTAATATTTTATTTACAATGGCTCCTGCAACACAAACTTTAGTTGCGGTTATTGGATTGGCTACAGCCATTTTTGCTGCTACTATTGCACTAAAACAAAACGACATTAAAAAAGTGCTGGCTTATTCTACTGTAAGTCAACTAGGCTATATGTTCTTAGGGTTGGGAGTTGGTGCTTACACCGGTGCTGTGTTTCATGTAATGACACATGCTTTCTTTAAAGCATTATTGTTCTTAGGTGCTGGATCTGTTATTCATGCCATGCACCATGAGCAAGACATCCGTAAGATGGGGAATCTTAAAAAGTATATGCCTATTACGCATATCACTTTCTTATTGGCTTGCTTGGCAATTGCCGGTATTCCTCCTTTCTCAGGCTTCTTTTCTAAAGATGAAATATTAGTAGCAGCTTATTCAAGTAATCCGCTGTTCTATTATATTGGAGTAGGTGGTGCATTGATGACAGCCTTTTATATGTTTAGATTGTACACACTTACATTCTTAGGAAATTTCCGAGGAACACATGAGCAAGAACACCATTTGCATGAAAGCCCTTCGGCAATGACCATTCCTTTAATAGTATTAGCAGTTCTTTCTGTTGTAGGTGGATTTATTGGAATACCTGCTGTTTTTGCAGAGAATCAGCATTGGTTACAAAATTTCTTAGCGCCTATTTTTGCTGAATCAACCAAACTAGCAGAAGCACATCATTTAAGCCATTCGCAAGAATATTTGATGATGGGCGTGGTTACGTTATTAATTGTTTTGGTGATTGGTTTTGCAGTAAAATCTTATCGGAATTATAATAATGCCAGCGAAACAGAAGATACTGGATTGGGTAAGGTATTAATGAATAAGTGGTATGTAGACGAATTCTATAATGCCATTATTGTAAATCCGTTGAATGCATTGGCGGGCTTACTCAAAAATGTGGTAGAAAAATCAGGTATTGATGGTGTGGTGAATGGAGTGGGTAAACTGGTTGCTTATGGCTCAAGACAAATGCGTCTAATTCAAAGTGGACAGGTAGCAAGCTATCTCCTTGTAATGGTTTTATCAATGGTAGTATTTTTCATTATATGGTTTAATGATGCCACTATCATCAAGTTAATAAATAAAATATTTTAATTCGTTCATTAAGTAGCTAGCAATAATGATTACTTTATTACTCATATTAACACCACTTGTAGCTGGACTAATTGCATTTTCATTAAAGCAGGGTTCTTCTGCCAAAACATTTGCTTTACTAGCATCTTTGGCAACACTTGCTATTGCATTAGTTGCGGTATTCACGCCCGGAACAATCGGTTACGATGCAGCCTGGTTAAATAGTTTAGGTAGTAGAATCAGCTTAAAAGCAGATGGCATGGGTAAGATGCTGAGCTTATTAACCGCTGTTTCTTTCCCAATTATTTTTACAGCTGTATACAATAATGAATACAAAAATGCATCTTCTTTTTATGCGTTAATGCTCTTGTCTCAAGCTGGATTGATGGGTGTTTTTCTAGCTTCAGATGCATTGTTGTTTTACTTTTTCTGGGAATTGGCTTTAATACCTGTTTACTTTTTATGTTCTATTTGGGGAGGAGAAAAGCGAATTGCGGTTACGTTTAAATTCTTTGTATACACTTTTATTGGGTCTCTAATCATGTTGATTGGTCTTTTGTTCATGTATTTCAACACAGCAGATCAATCTTTTTCATTAGAAAGTTTTTACGCAGTAAAATTGACTGCAAAACAGGAGCTAGTGATGTTTTGGTTATTCTTTATTGCATTTGCTATAAAGATGCCCATTTTTCCTTTTCATACCTGGCAGCCAGATGCATATGAGCAATCACCAACTGCAACTACAATGGTTATGAGTGGTATCATGGTAAAGATGGGTGTATTTGCAGTCATTAGATGGTTATTACCAATGTTCCCCAATGCTGCAGCTCAATCTGCCAATATAGTGATTATCCTTTCCATCATTGGAATGATTTATGCCTCATTGATAGCAATACGACAAGATGATATTAAGCGAATGATTGCTTATTCATCTATTGCGCATATTGGCTTAATGAGTGCAGCAATGTTTACGAATAATCAGACTGCAATGGATGGAGTAATGATTCAGATGTTTAGTCATGGTGTAAATGTGATTGGCCTTTGGATTATTGCAGACTTAATCGAAAAACAGTTAGGCACACGAAATATGAGTGAGCTAGGCGGATTGGCTCAAAAAGCACCAGTGATGGCGATATTACTAGTGATTATGGCATTAGCCAATGTTGCATTGCCACTAACCAATGCATTTATCGGAGAATTCTTAATGTTTAATGGCTTATTCCAATATAATATGATCATGGCTGCTGTTGCAGGTATTAGTATTATTTTGGCGGCAGTTTATACATTGAATATGGTTCAGAAAGTTATTTATGGAGAATTAAACGCAACTACAGAAAAGGCAATAGACATTCCGTTTAATATTCAATTTGCTTTGGTAATTATTGTTGTGCTAATTCTTGTATTTGGGTTATATCCACAACCATTGTTAAACCTAACAGGAGACAGTGTTTCAGCCTTATTTGTAAAAAAGTAAAAGACCGATTTAGTAGTTATGAACGCAATTATATTTTCAGCAATTCTTGGTGTGGTAATGATGTTTACAGGCATTTTTACCAATAAAAAGCCGGTCATTACTTTAACTGCAATTATTGCATTGCTCGTTTTGTTGACCGCTAACTTAATGAATAGCTACGGCATTTTCTCTATTCAAATAGACACTAAAGAGTTATTGCATTTTAATAAAATAGGTCTATTCTTTAATAGCTTAATCATTGGAGCAACACTAATTTTTGTTTTATTAAGTGGATCAGAAATTGAGAAGTTAGGAAATAAAACTGCTGACTACTATGCATTAATTTTCTTTGTGCTTTGCGGTACTGCAATACTTACTTCATACAATGGCATGCTCATGTTGTTCCTAGGGATTGAAATTTTATCTATTCCATTGTACATCTTAACAGGTTCTGACAAGCATAATCTTAAGAGTAATGAAGCTTCGCTAAAATATTTTTTAATGGGTTCTTTTACAACAGGCATTATGTTGATGGGTATTGCGTTGTTGTATGGCGCTACTGGAACTTTTGGTATGGCAAGCGTAGGAACAGGCGCTTTGCCTCCATCATCTGGCGTTCAGGGGCCGGCATTTTTGCAAGTAGCAGGATTATTGCTATTATTTGCTGCAATGTGTTTTAAAGTTTCTGCAGCTCCTTTTCATTTTTGGACACCTGATGTATATGATGGCGCCCCAAGTGTTTTCACTTCGTTTATGGCAACCATCGTTAAAGCAGCAGGCTTTTTTGCCTTTATTAAATTGTTTTCTGCTAACACTAATTTATTAGGACCTACTTGGAATATATTGCTCTCTTTTGTTATTGTGGCAACCTTATTAGCTGGAAATATTACAGCGGTATTTCAGCGTAGTATTAAGCGAATGTTGGCTTATTCTAGTATTGCGCAAGCAGGCTTTATGCTATTTGCTTTGTATAGTAATAATGATTTAGGAACAGAGGGAATCTTACTATACACGGTTGCTTATTGTTTGGCTACTATTGGCTTTTTTGCCATATTAATGAAAGTGAAGGATTATACTTTTGACGGATTCAATGGATTAGCTTCTACTCAACCTGTACTGGCATTTGTTGCAACTATTTGTCTTCTTTCTTTAGCCGGAATTCCATTAACAGCAGGCTTTTTTGCCAAATATTATATGTTGGCGTCTGTAGTTAAAGCAGGTGGCCCATTATGGATTGTAATAGTTGCAGTATTATTTGCTGCTGTTAGTGCTTACTACTATTTCAAAGTAATACAAGCAATGTACTTTAAAGAGGGCCAACCTGAAACCAATGAAATTACTGGTGGATTCAAGTTTGGGCTGGTTTTGGTAGCTGCTGGCATTGTATTGGTTGGCGTTCTTCCTTCAATAGTGCTCAATTGGTTCTATTTTTAACCACTCTTCA